>JAYTXQ010000239.1:0-8467 GCA_043742825.1 Caulobacteraceae bacterium
TCTACGTCAACAACATCTGCGATCACGAGACCGCCTATGCGGAGACGGGCAGCCAGGCGATCAGCTACACCACAGGGGTGCCGGCCATGATCGGAGCCGCGCTGATGCTAACGGGACAGTGGCAGGGTGCAGGCGTATTCAATATGGAGCAGTTCGATCCCGATCCATTTATGGAGATGCTTAACCTGCACGGGCTGCCTTGGCAGGTTAGGGAGCTGGCGGCTCCGCTCGCCTTCTGATCGTGATCTAGGGTGATGCAAACCAAAGCCGCCAGTCCCGGCGCGTTCATTCGATTTGACCTCAGCCGCGTGCCGTCGCCCTGTTTCGTGGTCGATGAGGTTGCCGTGCGGCGCAATCTTATCGTGCTCAAGGACGTGGGCGATCGGGCCGGCGCCAAGGTTCTGCTCGCCCTAAAGGCCTTTTCCATGTGGGCTCTGGCGGACCTCGTGAGCGACCACCTCGATGGCGTCTGCGCCTCTGGCCTGTGGGAGGCGCGCCTAGCCCGCGAGCACTATCGCGGCGAACTGACCACCTATTCGCCGGCTTACCGGGCCGAAGATCTGACGGAGGTGCTACGGCTTTCCGACACGGTGATCTTCAATTCTCCGGTCCAACTGGCGCGGTTCGGCGGCACGATCATGGCGGCTCGCGACCAGGGTGAGGTGTTTGATATCGGATTGCGCCTCAACCCCGAGCACAGCGAAGCCGAAGTCGCCAGATACGACCCCTGCCAGGTCGCCTCGCGGCTCGGCTTACCGGTCTCGCAGCTTCGCCCGGAGCATCTTAACGGAGTGGACGGCCTGCACATCCACGCTCTGTGCGAACAGGGGTTCGAGCCGCTCCAGCGAATCTGGGAGTCGCTCGAACCCAAGCTCGCGCCACTGTTACCGCGCCTCAAATGGCTCAATCTCGGCGGCGGCCACCACATCACCCGAGCCGACTATGCGCGCGAGGATCTGATCGCCCTCGTGCGCCACATCACCGACCGATATGGCCTTCGGGTCTACCTGGAACCTGGCGAAGCGATCGCACTGGATGCCGGCATTCTGGTCGGCGAAATCCTCGATTCCCTCGACAACACCATGCCCGTAGCCATCACCGATATCTCAGCCACGTGCCATATGCCCGATGTCATCGAGGCACCCTATCGGCCCGCCATGCTGAACGAGTCAGCCAAGGGTGTAACCGTCCGGCTCGGGGGACCATCCTGCCTGGCCGGAGACATTATCGGCGACTATCGCTTCGCTACCCCGCCTATGCCCGGTACGCGCATCGCATTCCTGGACCAGGCGCATTATTCGATGGTCAAGACCAACACATTCAACGGCGTACCCCTGCCGGCGATCGCGATCTGGAACAGCGACACTGACGCGTTGAGGCTGGTCAGGCAATTCGACTATGGGGACTTTCGCGACCGGCTGTCGTGAGTGGGGCGGTCAGCAAGCGATCCCCCATCACGGCCCGACCACCAACGCCACGCCCCACCCTCTCGGGTCGGCTACGGCGATGGGGCGGCCATCGATGACCTCTATCGCTTCGATATCGCCGTTAAATCCCTGGTCTTCGAGCTTGTAGCCGAGCGCCGTCAGGTTTGCGGCCAGCTCGGCCGGAGCCGGCGCGAAAGGTTCGGTGAAGATGGTGTTCTGTGGCAGCAGCTGGTGGTGGTAACGCGGCTGGGCGACGGCGGCTTTTAAGGTCAGGTTCAGGTCAAAGACCTCGACGAGGACCTGATAGACCGAGGTAAAGATGCGCGACCCGCCGGGGGTGCCAATGACAAGTTTTACCTTGCCGTTTTGCACCAGGATTGTCGGCGTCATGGACGACAGCGGCCGTTTGCCCGGGGCGATGGCATTGGCGTCGCCGCCAACGACGCCAAACAGATTGGGCGAGCCAGGCTTGACGGAAAAATCATCCATCTCGTTGTTGAGCAGGAACCCCGCGCCCTCGACTACAACACCGGAGCCGAAGTCACCGTTCAAGGTATAGGTATTGGCCACGGCATTTCCCCAGCGATCCAGGATGGAAAAATGCGTGGTCTGGGGCCTTTCCAGTCCCGCAGGGACGCCCGTGAGGGGTGAGGGTGTGGTGCGATTAATCTCGGCCGCGCGGCGGGCCAGGTAGGTGCGGTCAACGAGTGCTGCCGTGGGTACACGCACGAAATCCGGATCGCCCAGATAGGCGGCGCGGTCGGCAAAGACGCGCTTTTCGATCTCGGCATTCAGGTGGACGTAGCGGGCGGAATTGAGCTGAACGCCTTTGAACAGCGGCGCGTCGTCCGCTTTCATGGTCAGGAGTTGCAGAAGCGCTATGCCGCCGGAGCTGGGCGGCGGAGCGGTGATGAGGTCAAAGCCGTGCCACTGACCGCGCAGAGGTTCGCGCCACACGGCGCGATAGTCGGCCAGATCTTTGACGGAGATCAGGCCCTTGGCAGGCCCGCGTTGCATCTGGGCCACGATCAGGCCGGCGGTCGGGCCAAAGTAAAACTCGCGCTCACCGCCCTTGGCGATGCGTTTCAGGGTTGCCGCCAGCTCGGGTTGAACGAACCTTTGCCCCGCCGCCATGCCGGAGAAATAGTGATCAAAATTAGTCTGGCCCGAAGGCGGCGGACCGCCGATATCGACAGCGCCCTGCTTGGCACCGACCACATAGCCTTTCTGCGCTAATAAAATCGCCGGTTGCAGGTCGAGAGGCCAGGAGAGCTTGCCAAAACGCCGGTGGGCCTCCCAAAGCCCCTTGACCGTGCCGGGCACACCGGCCGCGAGATTGCCGGTCAGGCTCAGATCGGTGATTGGCCGGCCCTGAGCGTCCAGGTACATGCCCCGCGACGCGGCGGCGGGCGCGCGCTCGCGATAGTCAAGAAAATAGCCTTTCCCCTTAAAGTAGATGGTCATGAAGCCGCCGCCGCCCAGGTTCCCAGCCTGGGGATAGGTGACGGCCTCGGCAAAAGCGATGGCTACCGCTGCGTCAACGGCATTGCCGCCGTGGCGAAGGATTCATCGCGCTGCCTGGGCCCCGTGACTGTCAGCGGCTGCCACAGCGCCGGCGTTCAGGGCCGGGGTTTTGGCGTGAGCCAGCCCTCCGGTGAGCCCGAACACGGCCAGCACAGTAGAAAGAACTCTCAGTTTTCTAATCGTCATGTCGGCGCACAGACAGCTTTCGGTCTTGGGAATCAACCGTGAAGGCGGGGATTGTCCGAACACAGCTTAGTGTCTCTAGGTATTTGTGCTACCGTTCATCTCGTGCGCCAAGGATGTCGACATTGCTGAAGGACTGGGGCTGGACCGACGCCCTAGAACGGGATTTCGCCCGCAATGCGAACGATGGTCTGGTTGCCGGGCGCGTCATCGTCCAGCAACGCGGACTCTATGGCCTGATCACAGCTGAAGGTGAGGTGCGAGCGCGTATTTCCGGTCGTCTGGCCAAGGATGCCGCAGACGGCGGCTATCCCGCTGCTGGAGACTGGGTCGCTGCGGCGCTAGGCGGCGTAGGCGACGAAGCGGTGATCCACCACGTGCTTCCGCGGCGTACGGCATTCACACGCAAGGCAGCTGGCACGTCCGGCGGCATTCAGGTGGTCGCGGCCAATGTGGATGTCGCCTTTATCACCGCCTCATTGAACCAAGACCTCAATCCCCGCCGGCTGGAGCGCTATCTGGCGGCGGCATGGCAAAGCGCGGCTGTGCCGGTCGTTCTCTTAACCAAGGTCGATCTGCTGGAGGATTTCGCTGAAGCGCTGCACCAAGTCGAGAGCCTTGCGCCGGGTGCCCCGGTGTTTGCGGTTAGTGCGCGCACTGGCCAGGGGCTGGAGGCCCTGGAGGCCTACCTGATACCGGGCACAACTGCGGTTTTGGTAGGGAGTTCGGGGGTGGGAAAATCCACTCTGGTCAATGCCCTGCTCGGCGCAGATCGCATGGCCACCGGCGGGATCCGTGAAGACGATGCGCGTGGGCGCCACACTACCAGCCACCGTGAACTGATCCGCTTGCCGACCGGGGCGCTGTTGCTCGACACTCCAGGGATGCGCGAGCTTGGGCTGTGGGATACCGATGAAGGCGTGGCTGCGACCTTTGACGACATCCAGGCCCTTGCCGCGCGGTGCAGGTTCGCCGACTGCGGTCATAGCAATGAGCCCGGCTGCGCGGTGCGGGCAGCCCTGGATACCGGCGCTCTGGACCCCGGGCGCTGGCATAGCTTTGGCAAACTACAACGGGAACTGGCCTTCCATGAAACTAAGGAAGACCCTGCCGTGCGGGCTGCCAAGCGGCGCGAGTGGGTAAACATTACCAAAGCCCAACGTGCCGGAAAGAAGGTGAGGGGTCGATGATGTGGTCGACCTCAACAGTTCGTTAAATGTTCCATTTTTTATATGCAGGAATTGATTTTTAGCCCAATTCTACCCATAATTTCCCATCTAGAGGCATTGCTCCCCAATTTACGTCGTGTTAATCCAAAGATGTCGTCTTGGTCATGGCGGCGTTTTGGGATGGGACAAGGCGGGTGTTTCTCTCGACCATCGAGAAACAGTTGGATGCCAAACGGCGCATGGTTGTGCCGCTGGATTTTCGCGCCGCTGCCGCCGGCACATTTGACGGTATTTTCTGCTTTCCCTCGATTGAGGCGGACTGCATCGAGGCAGGGGGCCAGGCTCTGTTTGATCTTTATGCCGGCCTGATTGACGAGCTGGCCCTTGGTGACCCTTTGCGCACCGCTTTAGAGACCAGCGTATTTGGCGGCATGCACCGCCTGGCCTATGACAGCGCCGGGCGAATTACCTTGCCCGACCATCTGTGCCAGATGTTTGGCCTCGGCGATTGGGTCTGTATCGTCGGCCTGCGGGATCGTTTCCAGATATGGTCGCGTGATGCCTATCAAGCTCATCGTGATGCCCTGCGCCTGACCGCGCGAAAGGATCTGCCTGCTTTTCGTATGCAGCAGCGCACCCCCCAGGGTCCGTCCGTGTCATGAGTGAGTCAGCTCCCCACGTTCCAGTCCTGTTGACCGAGGTGATGGAGGCGCTGCAACCTGCCCCCGGTCAGATCCTTGTGGACGGCACCTTCGGCGCGGGTGGCTACACTACTGCTTTTCTAAACGCCGGGGCCAGCGTGGTTGCCTTTGATCGCGATCCCAAAGTCGCGGTTTTTGCTGCGCCGCTATTGGACCGGGGCGGCGGTCTGCGCCTTGTCGAGGCCACGTTCTCGGCCATGCGTGAAATCCTCGGCGCTGCCAGTGTCGATGCCATAGCCTTGGATCTGGGCGTGTCTTCCATGCAGATGGATCAGGCGGAACGCGGCTTTTCGCTAATGCGCGACGGTCCTTTGGACATGCGGATGAGTGACAGGGGGATCACGGCTGCCGACCTGGTCAACCAGGGCGAACCGGCTGAACTGACCCGAATTTTCCGGGTCTATGGTGAGGAGCGCCAAGCCCGTCGCATCGCTGGTTTTCTGGTCCGCCGGCGTGAGATTGAGCCCTTTGCTCGCACTCTGGATCTGGCTGAAGTGGTCGAGCGCGCCCTGGGCGGCCGGCGCGGCGCAAAGATACATCCTGCAACAAGAGTTTTTCAGGCACTGCGAATCGTCGTTAACGAGGAATTAACCCAACTCGAAGCCGGCCTCGCGGCGGCTGAATATTGTCTCAAGTCCGGAGGGCGTTTGGCGGTCGTCAGTTTTCATTCTCTGGAAGACAGAATCGTCAAGTCGTTCCTAAACGAGCGGGCCGGGCGCCTGGGCGCCCCGT
The DNA here is from genome assembly GCA_043742825.1 of Caulobacteraceae bacterium. Lineage (GTDB taxonomy): Bacteria > Pseudomonadota > Alphaproteobacteria > Caulobacterales > Caulobacteraceae > Acaudatibacter. The sequence continues at coordinate 5,737 of JAYTXQ010000239.1, forward strand.
CGCGGCACGCGCCACCCAGTCAGCCCGGCGGACCCGAGCCCAGCTTTCGTTTGCTGTCAAATAGCGCCAAAGTCCCATCCGACGCCGAGACCGCCATCAATCCCCGGTCCCGCTCGGCGAAGATTCGCGCGGCGGTGCGCACCGACGCGCCGGTCTGGCCCAATACCTGGGGGCTGGCGGCATGATCCTGAGCAATCCCTTTACCAGCCGAGTGCGGGGCTTTCGCATTATTGACCTCGCCGGCTTAGCTTTGGTCCTGGTCCTCGCCTTCGTCAGCTACACACTGAAAACCCTGGCGGGGTCGCAGGGGGCCAATACCGCCGACGTCCAAAGCCAGATCGCCCAGGAAGACCGACGTATCCGGCTGTTGCGTGCCGATATTACTCATCTGGAAGATCCCGAAAGGGTCGAACATCTGGCGGTGCAATATCTGGGTCTGCAGGCGGTCGATCCCAAACACGAAGCTACGATTGCCGAACTGGGCGAGATCGCGAAGCGCGGCGCGCCTCCTCCAACGCCATTACCAACCTCGGCCCAGGCTCCGTCGGCCCAGCCAGTCTCAGCACCTGATCCAGGGGTGGCAACGAAATCGGAGGCTAGCGCGGTCCTAACACAGCGTGAGGTGGCTCGATGAGCGCCGCCGATCCGGTCCTTGATCCTCCGACCCTAAGCGGATTTCGCGGCATCGGCCGCTATATCTGGTGGATCGACAGGGCGTTCGAGCGCGCACGCGCCTCAGATAAGGCTCAGGATGATACGCGCCTGCGCATCTTTTTCGTTATGGCTCTATTTACCGCCGCGTTTTTGACCCTGGCCGGCGTGGCCATGGATGCGGCGCTGTGGTCGGGCCTGGATAAAGCCGGAGTCATGGGTCCCGTTGCCGCAAATGCCCGGGCAGACCTGGTGGATCGCAACGGCCAGACCCTGGCGATGGATCTCACCCACTATGGCCTCTATCTAAATCCCAAAGAAGTCTATGATCGCCCCTCCACGCGCGCGGCTCTTCTGGCGGCTGTGCGGACAATTTCCCCGGCACGCCTGGATGCCGCCCTGGCCGGTGACAAACCGCTTTATTACCTAGCGGCGGGCCTGGCTCCCGAAGTCCACAGCCGAATTCACGATCTGGCCCTGCCGGGCATCAGCTTCCAGGAAGAAGTCGGGCGCGCCTACCCTCTGGGAACGACAGGTGCACATGTCATCGGTTTTGCCAGCTCCGATGGCCAGGGCCTCGCCGGGGCCGAGCGGGCGTTTGACAAGCTGGCCCGCAATGCTGCGGTGAGCCATACGCCAGTAGTGTTGTCGATCGACCTGCGCGTTCAGGGTGCCTTGCAGGGCGAATTGCAAAAGGCGGGAGACCATTTCGGCGTCGCCAATGCGGTCGGTATGGTGGTCAATGTCCGCACTGGAGAGATCCTGGCCATGGCCAGCTATCCCGCCTTCGATGCCAATACGCCTGGCAAACCGTCCCCCGACAATATGGTCAACCACGCCGCTGCTACGGTCTATGAGCCAGGTTCGGTGTTTAAGGTCTTTACCCTGGCCATGGGTTTGGATGCCGGTGTCGCCGACGTGCGGACACGGTTCGATGTTCACACCCCTCTGGTCCTGCCTGGCCAGATCATCCACGATTATGACAAAGGCGATCAGTTTCTACCGTTATGGGAGGTCTTCACCCACTCCTCCAACATCGGTGCGGCTAAACTGGGCGTGAGGGCAGGGCCTGAAGTCGAGGGGCGGTACTTCCGTAATTTCGGTCTGTTTTCCCGTGCGCCCAGTGAGCTCTTAGAATCGGCCCATCCTCTTATCCCAGCGCGGATGAGCGAGAATGCTGTGGCTACTATGGCTTTTGGCCAGTCGATTTCGGTCAGTCCCCTCGCCCTCGCCGCCGGGATGAGCTCGATCCTCAATGGTGGCATCTATCGGCCCCTGACCTTGCGGCGCCTGGACCCTGGTACTCAGCCAGTCCCTGGCCAGCGGGTGATTAAGCCATCGACCTCACGTACCATGCTCAATCTGATGCGCCTGAACGTCACCAACGGCACCGGCGGCTTTGCCGATGTCTCTGGATATCGCGTCGGCGGAAAGACCGGCACTGCGACCAAGCTGGTGCATGGCCGTTATGATCTGGGCAAGCGTAACCTGGCGTCTTTTGCAGGTATTTTTCCCACCGACGGGCCTTTGGATTCGGATCGCTACTATGTCTTGATCATGATGAATGAACCCAAGGTTATGCCTGAAACAGGGGGGTTCACCACCGGCGGTGCGGTATCGGCACCTATCGCTGGCAAGGTCATAGCCCGAATTGGCCCACTGTTGGGCGTGGCACGAAAGCAGACAACGCCGCCCATTATCAAGGCCTTGCGCGACAACGTCGATCCTTCGAATTTGACAGGGACCGATCCATGATCGGCAAGCCCCTTTCAGAACTGATCAAGCGCGATCTGGACGTCGATCCGCTGATCACTGGAGTTACCGCCGACAGCCGGCAGGTGCGTCCTGGTTTCCTATTCGCCGCTCTGCCGGGCCGTATTGTTGACGGTAAGGATTTCCTGCCCGCTGCGATTGGCGCCGGGGCCGTCGCCGCCATTGCCAGTGACGACATGCCCGGCATGTCCATTCCGGTGATCCGTGTACATGACCCGCACCGCGTCTATGCCCTGGCTGCCAGTGCTTGGCACGCAGCGGCACCCGCCACCGTGGTTGCCGTCACCGGCACCAATGGCAAGACTTC
>JAYTXQ010000240.1:0-14757 GCA_043742825.1 Caulobacteraceae bacterium
ATCCCCAGGACAAGATCGTCATGCGCACCTATCGGCTGGGTGGTGGCTTTGGCCGACGGCTGAATGGCGATTATGCCATCCCAGCGGCTCTGGCTGCCAAAGCCACGGGCAAGCCGGTGAAGCTCGTGCTTTCCCGCGCCGACGATTCGCGGTTTGATTCCCCGCGTTCGCCCTCTGTGCAGCGCCTGCGCATGGCCTTGACCAAGGCGGGCGGCGTCACGGCCATGCAGCATGAAGCCGCCGCTGGTTGGCCGACACAAACCATGGCAGCCTTCATCATGGGAACCGGCACAAACGGGGTGAAATATGATCCCTTTTCTATCAGCGGGGCCGATCACTGGTACAACGTCGGGGCACACCGCGTGCGTGCCGTACCCAACGATCTGGCCAACCGCACGTTCAGACCAGGCTGGTTGCGTTCCGTGGGCCCCGGCTGGACAAACTGGGCGCTCGAGAGCTTCATTGACGAAACCGCCCACGCCTTGGGCGTTGATCCGGTGACTTTTCGTCTGAGTCTGCTTGATGGCGCAGGCCGCAACGCGGGTTCGGGACCAAGCTCTGTTGGCGGGGCCCACCGTCAGGCCGCCGTCCTCAAGCAATTGGTGCACCTAGCGGGGCAAGGCCAGATTATGCCCAAGCACACCGGCCTGGGCTTCGCCACCAGCTTTGGCCAGTCACGCGACATGCCCACGTGGGTCGGATGCGCCGCCCAGGTGCGGGTCGATCCGGCGAGCGGCGCGGTGAAGGTTGAAAAACTGACCCTGGTCGCCGATGCGGGCACGATCATTCACCCCGACGGGGCTCTGGCTCAGATGGAGGGTGCGGCGCTCTGGGGCATGAGCCTGGCCCTGTTCGAAGGTACGCGGTTTGTCGATGGTCAGGTGGAGGACATGAACCTCGACACCTATACCCCGCTGCGCATGGGCGACACGCCGCAGGTTGACATACATTTCATCGCCAGTGACCAGCCGCCAGTGGGTCTGGGTGAACCCGGCGTCACCGTCGTCGGCCCGGCCATCGCCAATGCGATCTTCAACGCCGTCGGAGCCAGGGTGCGGCATCTGCCGATCCGATCAGAAGCGGTGTTGGCCGCGATGCCGGCTAAGGTATAGGCCGCGCTCAAGTCACCGTTATCGCGAGGTGGTCATGGTCGAAAGGACCCAGCCCCGGTTGCCGTTTTCGTCATCGACCTCCATCCACACACCGCTACGCTGGCCGGTGGGATAGACATTGGCCCCTGCAGCCAGAACGAAGACGACCTTGGACGTCGCCGAGCCCGCAGCATGGGCTCGGGTCGCTACGGTGGTACGCTGACTTGGCGCTGGCGCGTTGGCGGCAGCTTGGCCCGGTTGTTGGGTCTGCATGTAGTGCACCAGATCGACAAAGGCGTTGAAGTAGGCGGCGCTGATCACCTTGCCGATGTCTGTATCGGAATAGCCCCCGCCTGCCAGAGCCCCAAACCCACCCCATCCGCCGCCGCCAGCACCGCCGCCAAACGAGATGTCCGATTTCTGCGCCACACCCTCAGCCACATAGATTTGTTCGGTTGAGCGGGCATCGACCAAGGTGAGCAGCGTATGGGCTTCCGACTTTTTTACGTGCAGGGCGCCGGCTAGGGCACCAAAGCCGCCTGGCAGAAAGCTGCCGGCCAAGCCGCCCAAATTGGAGCCGCCCGAATTGCGGTTGGAATTGGCGATATCGGGGATGATGAAATAGTCAGCCGCCGCGACCTGACCGCGGCCGAGATTTGAGCCTCGTCGCAGATCGCCAGAACTGTTCAGGGCCGATTCCTGGTTGCGCATCGCCAGACCGCCATTGCGATCAACAATCTTCAGGCATCCTGACTTGGCGGCCATCAATTTCAGTAGCGCCTCGGGATTGGAGAGCCCCAATCCCTCCCACCATCGATTGTCTGGCTCTTTGATCGCCGCCCGGCCCAGGGCTTGCGCACAATGAGGCAGCTCTGGCGTGGTGGCGTTCTTGGGTTGTTTTTTGTCCGCGCCATACTGGGCTACGGCTGGGCCGGCCACGGATGAGGCCACCAGACTGAGCACCATCAGGCCCGCGAATACCCTACGTATGACGAGAGTCTCCCTATTAGGCCAAGTCTAGTCCCAGTGAGCGACCAATTCAATCGGCCTTTGGCAAGGGCGCGAGCCGTTACCCGGATTTGCGTTCTCCCGGCCAGAAACTCTCCGCCAAAAGTAAGACGACACCGACGCTGATGGCGCTGTCGGCGAGGTTGAAAATCCACGGGAAGACCGCGATCAGGTGGCGGACGTCGATGAAGTCGGTCACTGCGCCAAGGCGCACACGATCGATCACGTTGCCCAGTGCTCCACCGATGATCAGGCCGCAGGCCAGGCCCAGGAGCCAGTGCCTGGTACGGCTAACCCAGACGACTAGGCCGATGGCCACGACGACTTCGAATGCGGAAAGCAACCAGCGGCTCAGATCGCCGTGGCTTTGCAGCAAGCCAAAACTGACCCCTGGGTTGCGCACCAGGGTCGCAGAAATTGGCCCCCACAGAACCTGAGACGCGCCGAAGCTGAGACCTGGCAGGCTCAGGACCCAAGACTTAGACAGCTGGTCCAGCACCACGATAATCGGGGCCAGACTATAGGCCCACCAAGCGTATCGACTGATCGGTTTCATGCGCGTTTCGCATCCCACATGGCCACGGCGTCCGCGTCCCGGACCGAAAGCTCAGGGTAGCGCAGATCGGTGCCGACTTCGGGCAAGATCCGCCAGGACCTTGCACATTTGTTTCCCGCAGCGCGCAGAGGCTCAACCGCAACGCCTACGACACCATCCAGTCGAAACGCATCTGTCGGCCCCACGCCAATCACGAGTTGCGCCTGGCTCGTGCGAAACACCTCGGCGGCGTCAACTCCGTCGAATTGGCTCAGCAAAGCTGGGTCGGTGATATGCACGCGCGGTGCCGCTTCCAGCGCCGCCCCGATGCGCTTTTCGCGCCGCTCGACTTCCAGCGCACCGGTGACGACAGCCGTGACGTGATTGACCAGGGACCAGCGATGCGCCTCCTGCGCGTTCTCCCATTCGGCTGGTGTCGGCGGGATCAGACGCAAACTGTTAGATCCAGCACCCGGGAACCGGGTCCCCCAGGCCTCTTCCATGGTGAAGGGGATCAGCGGCGAGAGCCACAGGGTCAGGCGCTCGAACACCAAGTCCATGACCGTGCGGCAGGCGCGGCGGCGCAGGGAATCGGGCCTGTCGCAATAGAGCGCATCGCGGCGGATGTCGAAAAACAGGGCCGACAGATCGTTGGAACAAAACTCAGCCAGGGGCCGGATGACGTCGGCGAAGGCATAGCGATCATATCCAGCGCGTACCTGGCCATCCAACTGCCAGAGCCGGTGCAGGATAAAGCGTTCCAGCGGTGGCATGTCGCCAACCGCGACGCGCTCGGCCTCATCGAATCCAGCCAGAGACCCCAGCAGATAGCGAATAGTGTTGCGCAGCTTGCGGTAGGCATCGACGGTGGTCTGCAGGATGGCCGGGCCGATCCTCTGGTCTTCGGTATAGTCGGTCAGGGCGACCCACAGGCGCAGGATCTCCGCCCCGTTCTGCCGAATGACCTCCTGCGGAGAGACACTGTTGCCCCCCGACTTGGCCATCTTCTCCCCCTTTTCGTCCTGGGTGAAGCCGTGAGTGAGGACACCGTTATAAGGCGCACGTCCGCGGGTGGCGCAGGCCTCGAGCAGCGAAGACTGAAACCAGCCACGATGCTGATCACTGCCTTCAAGATAAAGATCGGCTGGCCAGCGACTGTCAGGGCGATCTTCAAGCACAAAGGCATGAGTTGAGCCGGAATCGAACCAGACATCGAGGATATCCTCGACCTTTTCGTAACGATCCGCATCGTGATTACCGAGGAAATCGCCCGCCGGGCGGGTGAACCAGGCATCGGCCCCTTCGTTAGCGATCAGATTGACGATACGCTGACTGACCAGGGGATCATTCAGCGGCTGACCGGTTACCTTGTCGACAAACATGGCCAGGGGCGATCCCCAGGCGCGCTGACGGCTGATCAACCAGTCGGGGCGGCTTTCGACCATGGAGCGGATGCGCACGCGGCCGGTCTCGGGAAAGAAGGCGGTGGCGTCGATGGCAGCCAGGGCGGTCTGGCGCAGGGTCTTGCCGCCATGAACCGGGCCCTCAAGGGGCGCGTCCAGGCGAATGAACCATTGCGGGGTGTTGCGGAAAATCACCGGAGCTTTCGAGCGCCAGGAATGGGGATAGCTGTGTTCCAGCCGGCCTCGCGCCAGCAGGTTCCCGGCCTCAATCAGCTTTTCAGTCACCGCCGCATTCGCCGGGCCGAATTTGCCCAGCTTTTTGCCCTCAGTCTCAAGAACCTTAAGGCCGCCGAACAGCGGCACGTCGGGGAAATAGGCCCCGTCTTCGTCAACCGTTTCGGGGATGTCGCGATGACCGTTGGCCAGCCAGACCAGATAGTCGTCGGCCCCGTGGCCGGGGGCGGTATGGACAAAGCCGGTGCCGGCATCGTCGGTGACATGACCGCCGGGCAGCATGGGCACGGTGAAACCATAGCCTGCGTCCAGGTCCGCCAGGGGGTGGGCCAGGGTCAGGTCGCCGGGATTGACCGCCTCCAGTCGGCTCCAGGAAGCGACCTTGGCAGCGGCGAAAACATCCTCAGCTCTGGCCTCTGCCAGGATTAACCGGTCGCCCGGCTTCGCCCAGGGCTCAAAGGCGAGGTCCGCTTCCATCGTCCCGACTTCATAACTCGCGTAGGCGATGTCAGGGTTGAACGATACGGCCCGATTGGCGGGGATAGTCCACGGAGTCGTTGTCCAGATAACAACGGCCGCCTTGTCGGTGGCACCAAGTCCCTCGGTAACGGGAAACTTCACCCACACCGTCGGGCTGATGTGATCGTGGTATTCGACCTCGGCATCGGCGAGAGCTGTGCGTTCCACCGGGCTCCACATCACCGGCTTTGAGCCGCGATAGACCTGCCCCGAGGCAATGAACTTGTGAAACTCCGCCACGATGGTGGCCTCAGAGGCATAGTCCATGGTGGCATAGCGCCGGTCCCAGTCGCCCATGACCCCCAGGCGCTTGAACTCCGCGCCCTGGGCCGCGATCCATTCGGCGGCATATTCGCGGCAGCGGCTGCGAAACTCAGCTTTTGAGACCTCCTCCTTACGGCGGCCTTTTTTGCGAAATTCCTCTTCGATTTTCCATTCGATGGGCAGGCCATGGCAGTCCCAGCCGGGGACATAATCGACGTCAAAGCCAAGCGCGAAGCGCGAGCGGACGATGAAGTCTTTCAACAGCTTATTCAGGGCGTGGCCGATGTGGATGGCACCATTGGCATAGGGGGGGCCGTCGTGCAGCACATAAAGCGATGCCCCTGCAGCCTGGCGAGCCTGGCGCACCTGAGCGTAAAGATCGCCCCAGGCCTCCAGGATTTTCGGCTCAAGCTGCGGCAGGCCGCCGCGCATGGGAAAGGGGGTGTCGGGAAGAAAGATAGTCTCGCGGTAGTCGCGTGCGGTCTCTACGGTCATTGAAAATCCGAAAGCTCTGTCGGGGAAAAATGGGCGAAGCCTTCCCGGCGCACGGCTGGACTGAAAAAAAGTCAGGCGGCGTCACGCCGGGCGTATAATTCGCCGCTCTGTATGAACTCTGACCATCCGGCAGTGTCTAACAGAGGCGGCGTTCAGGTGATAGAGGCTCAGACGGGGTGGCCAAGACGGCGCGCGCCAGGCTTGCGTCCTCATGGACTTTCGCCACCATCACCTTGATGCTGTCGAACTTGAGTTCAGGCCGCAGAAACGCGATCAGGTCAGTTTCGGTGGTTTCGCCATAGATGTCCTGGTCAAAGTCGAACAACCAAACTTCCAGGCGCGCGGTTTCCACACCAGTGGTTGGGTTGACGCCCAGGTTGGCTACGCCAGGGATTTCGCGGCCGTCGGCCAGACGGGTGCGCGTGGCATAGACGCCAAAGCGTGGAACCACGTAGTCGCCTAAAGGGATATTGGCCGTCGGAAATCCCAGGGTTCGCCCCAACTGTTTGCCTTTTTGCACCACGCCTTCGATGGCAAAGGGCCGGCCCAAGACCAAGGCCGCGGCCTCGGGCCGACCGGCCTGCAAAGCCTCGCGCACCGCAGTGGAAGAGATTTTCGCGCCCCTATCAGTCACCCGTGTGGCGACAGAGACGCTGAAACCGAACTCTTCGCCGTAATCAGTCAAGGACGCCGGATCGCCGGTGCGGCCGCGCCCGAAAGTGACGTCGAAGCCCACAGCCACATGCCGAACCCCTAAGCCTTCAACCAGAACCATGCTGACGAATTCGCGGTCCGTAAAGCCGGCCATCTCGACGCCGAAGGGCAAAAGATACAGCCGATCGGTTCCCAGGCGCTCCAGCGTCCGGGACAGTTGACTTGGCCGCATCAGGCGAAACGGCGGCGCATCTGGCTGAAAATGCATGCGCGCGTGCGGCTCGAAACTGATAACACCCAAAGCTGATTTCAGTCGTTTTGCCGCCGCTGCGGCGTCGGCGATGACCTGCTGATGGCCCAGGTGAACCCCGTCGAAATTGCCCAGAGCGACACTGGCACCACGATCTCCAGCGGCCAGCCCCTTCCAGCCGTGTAGTATCTTCATGCGTTACGCCGGGGTGCCATGATCTGCGCCTCACCTTCGACCACCACCTTGCCGGCGACGCTGCAGACGGTATTGAGGCTCACTCGGGCCCGCTCCTGGTCGATGGCGGTGATTTCCACACGCGTGATTACCTCATCACCAATCCGCACCGGTCGACGAAAACGCAGCGCCTGAGAGACATAGATGCTGCCAGGTCCCGGTAGCTGTGTGCCGATCACCGCCGAAATATAGCCGGCCGACAACATGCCATGGGCAATGCGCCCCTTGAATGGCGTTGCCGCAGCATAGGCCTCATCCAGATGCACCGGATTGTCATCACCAGTGACAGCCGCAAAGGCCACCAGATCAGCTTCGGTGACGATGCGCGTCATGGCGGCGCTTTGGCCGAGGCTGAGATCTTCGAGGCAAAGGCCGGTGGCAGCGGTCGAGGAGGTTTGCATAGGCCCTTTTAGCCGCTTTGCCGCCTTTGGCCAAAGCCAATCAGTTCAGGTGCGCCATCACATAGTCGGCGCTGACCCCTTCAGCCTTTAGCAAGCGATCCACCTGGTCCCGATCCAGAGCGCCACCTGGGTCAACCAGCGCATCGCCCGCGATCCCGCCGGCGATGAACAGCACATCCAGGCCTTGGGCATTGGCTCCGCGCACGTCAGTGACCAGGCCATCGCCAATGGCCAGGACGCGGCGCCGATCCAGCGGCGCCGGTAGCACACTCGCCGCCGCCTGCAAGGCCAGATCATAGAGCGGCGCGTGCGGTTTGCCGGCCATGATCACCCGGCCACCAAGTGTTTCATACAGCGCCGCCAAAGCCCCGCCGCAATAGATCAGTCGGTCGCCGCGCTGCACAACCAGATCTGGATTGGCGCAGACCATCTCCAGGTCACGCGCAGCGGCGATGCTTAAAACGTCGCGGTAGGTTTCGGGGGTTTCGATTTCATCGTCGTTGGGCCCGGTGCAGGCGATGAACTGAGCCTCTTGCAGCTGCGAGAAGTTCAGCCCCAGCCCGTCGTATAACGGCCCGTCGCGATCAGGGCCGATGCGCCAGGCGGGTCCCGGTGCGCGCTGCGCCAGCAAGGTCCGGGTTACATCCCCCGACGTGACGACCACGGACCAGGCTTCGCGTGGAACCCCCAGGGTATCGAGCTGGTCGATCACGTCAGAGGCGGGACGCGGCGAATTGGAAATCAGGACGACAGGCCCACGGCTCGCGCGCCACTCGCCCAAGACCGCGCACGGGCGTGGAAAGGCCTCGTAACCATTGTGGATAACGCCCCAGACATCACTGAGCAGCACATCATAGGCACCGGAAATCTCTGCCAAATGCGTAATCTGGCGCGTCATGCACAGCAAGACCGGGAGCAGGCAGCTGCGCTCGGCGAAAGGCCGGCGAGGGCGCCGGCGCTCCAGGATAGTCGATTAGGTGCCGTTTCCCGTACCGCCATCATCCTTGCCGGCATCTGTGAAGCCAATCGCGTCTGCATTGAAATGAAGGCCAAAGCCGCGTCCCGCGAAGGCTACCGAGTCGGGACCGGGTGTTCGCCGCGGTAGTCATAGAAGCCGCGATCAGTCTTGCGACCGAGCCATCCGGCTTCGACATATTTTACCAGCAGCGGACAGGGACGATATTTCGAGTCGGCCAGACCCTCGTGCAGCACATTCATGATCGACAACACCGTGTCGAGGCCGATGAAATCGCCCAGCTCCAAAGGTCCCATGGGGTGGTTGGCCCCCAGCTTCAGAGCCGTATCGATGGCGTCCACCGTGCCGACCCCTTCGTATAGGGTATAGATCGCCTCATTGATCATCGGCACCAGAACCCGGTTGACGATAAAGGCGGGGAAATCTTCGGCATTGGCGGTGGTCTTGCCCAGGGACTTGGCAAAAGCGACCGCGACCTCATAGGTGGCCGCATCTGTGGCGATGCCGCGGATGATCTCTACCAGCTTCATCAAGGGCACCGGATTCATGAAGTGCAGGCCGATGAAGCGTTCGGGCCGCGCCGTCACCGAGGCCAGGCGCGTGATCGATATCGATGAGGTGTTGGATGCCAGCAAGGTCTCGGGGCCGACGTAGGGACCCAGGGCCTGAAAAATCTGCTTCTTGACCGCCTCATCTTCGGTGGCCGCTTCGATGGCCAGATCGCAGGCCCCGATGCTGGCCAGATCGCTCGCCGGACGGATGCGCGACATGGCCCCGTCCATATCATCCTGAGTGACGATGCCGCGTGAAACTTGGCGGGTCAGGTTGCGCTCGATGAGGTGCACACTGGCATCGATCCGTTCGACCGCCAGGTCGTGCAGCAGGACATCATAACCCGCCAAGGCACAGACATGCGCGATGCCACTGCCCATTTGCCCGGCGCCAATGACGCCGACTGTTCTGATATTCGCCATGCCAACCGCCTCAGGCGCTAAAGTCTGTGCGCCTGTGTATCCAAGGCGCGCTCATGTAACAGCTTTCTAACACAGCCAGCGGGGCGAACCACAAGTCTTTGCTGCAATGCAGCGAAATAATCTTGTTTTAGAGTCCAGCGGCGGTAAGAGCCTCCATCAACGCAGGCACGGCCGTCTTGTAATCTGCGACCAGGCCATAGTCGGCCACCTGGAAAATCGGCGCGTCGCCGTCCTTGTTGATCGCGACAATCACTTTGGAATCCTTCATGCCCGCCAGGTGCTGGATGGCACCGGAGATGCCGATAGCCATATAAAGTTGTGGTGCGACGACCTTGCCGGTCTGACCCACCTGATAGTCATTGGGGGCATAGCCGGCATCGACAGCGGCACGCGAGGCCCCAACTGCGGCCCCGAGCTTATCGGCCAGAGGTTCGATAACGCGGTGAAACTCTTCGGCTGAGCCCATGGCCCGGCCGCCCGAAACGACGATCTTGGCGGCCGCCAGTTCAGGGCGATCCGACTTGACGATTTCGTCCGCAATGAACCGGGTTTTCGGAGCGCCAGGACCCGCATCCACCGCGACGATAGTAGCTGAGCCGCCTTCACCGGCCGCCGGGAAGGCGGTGGCGCGGACAGTAATCACCTTCTTAGCGTCGGTGGACTGCACCGTCTCCAGGGCGTTGCCAGCATAGATCGGGCGGATAAAGGTATTGGCATCGACAACTTCCTGGATTTCGGAAATCGGAGCCACGTCCAGGAGCGCCGCCACGCGGGGCGAGTAATTCTTGCCCACCGATGTCGCCGGGCTCAGCACCGCATCATAGTCCGACATCAGCGCCAGGATACAGCCAGCCATCGCTTCGGCGACCTGACGGCCGAGCAGATCACTTTGAGCGGTCAGGACCTTTCGCACCCCAGTGATCTTTGCGGCCGCTGCGGCGACGCCATCAATGCCCTGGCCGGCAACCAACACATCAACATCGCCACTCAGCGCCAGCGCGGCGGTAACCGTCTTGTGGGTATTGTCTTTCAGCGACACATTGTCATGGTCGGCAACAACGAGAACAGCCATCAGATTACTCCTGCTTCGGTTTTCAACTTAGCCACCAGTTCGGCGGCATCCTCTACTTTCACCCCCGCGACGCGCTTTGCCGGCTCAGTGACCTTCAGCACTTTCAGATGGCCGGCACCGGCACCGCCGAAATCATCGACCGTCTTGATATCAATGGTCTTTTTCTTCGCCTTCATAATGTTGGGCAGCGAGGCATAGCGCGGTTCATTCAGGCGCAGATCGGCGGTGACCACCGCTGGCAGATCCAATTCCAGGGTCTGCAGGCCGCCATCAACCTCGCGGGTTACCTGCACGGTCGAGGGCGAAAGCTCGATCTTCGAGGCAAAGGTTGCCTGGGGCCAATCCAGCAGGGCCGAAAGCATCTGGCCAACGGCATTGTTATCGCCATCGATAGCCTGCTTGCCCATCAAAATCAGGCCTGGTTCTTCCGCCAGGGCCACTGCGCGTAAAAGCTTGGCCACTTCGAGAGGCTCAGGGTCGGTGTCGGTCTGGATCAGGATGCCGCGATCTGCGCCCATAGCCAGAGCGGTGCGAATGGTTTCCTGCGCCTGGATCGGGCCGATAGAGACGGCTATAATTTCCTCGGCCAGCCCTTTTTCGCGTATACGTAAAGCCTCTTCCACGGCGATTTCGCAGAAGGGGTTCATCGACATCTTCACATTGGCGAGATCGACGCCGCTTTGGTCGGATTTCACCCGCGCTTTGACATTATAATCTATTACCCGCTTCACCGGGACGAGAATTTTCATTAGCCAGAATGTCCGTATCGTTTTGAACAGATTTTGCGCTTTGGAAATAGCGCTTTGCGCGCGCTTTGCAAGCCATCAGGCTCTAGGCGCTAGACATTTGGCGCTATAAAGGCGACCGGTATGAACCGTTGGATCACCTCATCCCTGCGCGCCGGCCTGCTCCTCTTCCTCATCGGTAGCGGCTTAGCGGCAGCCTATGAATGGCTCTACGTCATTCCGGCGAAAAAGTGCGAGAGTAGCGGCGATTGGTGGGACAACCGCGACCGCCAATGCCTGACCCCCATCCCGATCTGGCGCATCATCGGTCATCTGCCGGACAAGGTGGTTAAGCGATAGCGGGGCACGGAGCCGTCAGCGCCAATCTCCGCAGGCCAGCTTTCCAAGACCTGCTGACGTGCACGATTTGTCCCTGCGCCGATTGGCGCCGGGGCTTGGACCATGCCACCTTGACCGACAAGCCCATCGCCTGCCCGCCCTAAAGCTCCAGCGCGCTTAGTCCCCGATGTTCCACTGGGCGCGGGCCGAAGGGCCAGAGGAATTTGCGAGCTTCGGCAGGGATGGGATGCTCGTTGATGCTGGCTAGGCGTTGCTGCATGTAGCCTTCGGCATCGAACTGCCAGTTTTCATTGCCATAGGCGCGAAACCAGGTGCCGCTAACGTCGTGGTATTCATAGGCAAAGCGCACGGCAATGCGGTTGTCGGCAAAGGCCCAGACCTCTTTGATCAGCCGATAGTCCAGTTCGCGCATCCATTTGCGCTTGAGAAAGCTGGTAATTTCATCGCGTCCGTTGATGAATTCAGCCCGGTTTCGCCATTGGCTGCCAGGCGTATAGGCCAGGGCGACGCGCTCGGGATCGCGGCTATTCCAGGCATCTTCTGCCATCCGCACCTTTTGCGCCGCGGTATCAGTGTTAAACGGCGGCAGCGGCGGGCGGGTCACGGTCGCGTCGCCATTGCCTGTTTCAAGGCGACATTTTCGCGCTCAAGCTCGGTGATGCGGGCTTCCAGGTGTTGCATGGACCCGGCGACATCGGCCAGATCAACCTTTTGCGGAATGTGCTGCGAACAATTCTGCTCCCACGCGGTGAGGGTGAACAGGATCGCCTGCTCAGCGCGGGCGCGATATCCCTTTGGCATAAGCCTTGCGATCAAGGCCGGATCGTCGGTCACTACGCGGCCGCGCCCCCAAAGCTTAATCCGCCGCCGGTGGGCATAGTCCATCAGAAACATAAAGGCCGACGCGTTTTCACTCAGGTTTCCGGTGGTGACATATTGCCGATTGCCGGCGAAATCGACGAAGCCCAGCGTTGCCTCATCGATCACTTGGATGAAGCCTTTTGGGCCGCCGCGATGCTGGGCATAGGGTTGGCCGGCGGCATTGGCGGTAACGAAATAGGCCGTGTCTACCTGCGCCAGAAATTGGCTCAGGTCGGCATCAATGCGCGTGCGAAACCCTCCATCGGCTTCGATTTGCGCATAGTGGTCACGAGATCCGCGGGCCACCTGGATCGCCTTGATGGCCGGCGTGAAGGCGATATCACTGGAAGGAGCCTCTATCATGGTCGCTCAGCCTCGTCGGGTTGGACGGCGAATATACCCATCGCAGTGGTATCCGGCGAGCGGCGTGTGGAAAAATGGCCTGCGCTCTCACATCGCTAAAAGGGATCAATCCGGCTAAAGCCTGATCGACCCGTGCCGTTGGGCACTTTGGAGACACTATGACCCTTTCTCTGTTTCAGGCTTCGGCCCCCGTGTTCATTCAAGGCCTGACCGGACTGGCCGCAGCCTTAGACAAAGCCACCGCCTATGTGAGCGAAAAATCTATCGATCCGGCAGCGTTGTTACAGGCGAGGCTCTATCCCGACATGTTCCCGTTCGCCCGGCAGGTTCAGATCGCCACAGATTTTGCCAAGGGTGCCGTCGCCCGCCTGGCCGGCGTCGAACCACCGCCCTACGAGGACGCAGACCCCGATTTCGCCAAACTGACAGCCCGCGTGGCGGCGACCTTAAGCTATCTGCGCAGCTTTGAGGCGACGCAGATCGACGGACAGGAAGACCGTGAGATCACTCTGGTTCGGCGCGGAGAAAGCAGCCTGATCAAAGCCCAACCCTATTTGCTGCAACAGGCGATGCCAAACTTCTATTTTCACCTGACAATCGCCTGCGCCATTTTGCGCCACAATGGCGTGGCCGTGGGTAAGCGCGACTATCTGGGCGTGGCCGTGAACCCTTGAACGTTGGACTTGTCGCGGAAGCGTGAGTGGCCCCGGCAATGACTGCACTGTCACCGTTTTCGCTGGAGTTAGGCATTGGAAGCATCAATGGCGGCACAGGGACAATGCAATTGTGGTGCAATCGCCTTCCAGATCAGCATTCCGATCTCCGAGGTGTTCGTATGCCACTGCTCGATCTGCCGAAGGTACACGGGCAGCAACGGCATTGCGGTCGTGGTTGTTGCCAACCATGCGTTCCGATGGCTGCGCGGCGAGGATCAAATCGCCACGTGGAAGAAGCCGCGCGCCGAGTGGGAAGCTTGGTTTTGCCGGGTGTGCGGCTCACCTTTGCCCGGTCGCAATGACGCATCGCGCATGTTTATTCCGGCCGGTTTGATTTCGGGAGGCGGCGACACCCTGAGGGTCACACAGCACGTTTGGGTGGGTTCCAAGGCAATCTGGGATGAGATCGGAGACGCCGGTAAGCAACACCATGAGACCCCTACGGGTTGAGCGGCACGTTTTGTTGAAACTCGCCACCCGGATATCAAACTGAGACATTACCGATATTCGGGGTTGGGTATCCGTATTTTTATCCAAAAATATCCACAAAGCCTCTGCGTTGCGCGCTGTCGTCCCGAGCGGCCGGCAAGGACCAGGCCATCCTGACCTTGAACGCGGATTGCCACACGAAGCCGGCGGGAAAGGCGGCTGTGGTCATCAGGGCCGCCAGCTCGGTTCGCAAACGATCATGCATTTGGGGGGGCGAGAGGATCAGGCAGAGTCGGGTCTTCTGAATTCCACTGTCGACATCGGGATCAAGCGTAAGCAGCATCGATAGCGGGTAGGCATGCCATTGTAATTTCCGGATCTCAGCCGCATGATAAACTTACTGTCCGACCGTAGTCTGAATGGGCCATCATAACTGGGAGAGCAAGATGAAGACTTTCATGTCCAACGCGAAAGAGATTCCCGGTCATCACCAGGACATGACAGACTATGCTTCCACCACTCCACAGGGCGTTTGCCCCGCGAAACCTCAACCCTAGCGCCTCGCCGCTCGCCGTCGCGCGGGCAAGGCGTTTCCTCTCTTATTATCGGCCGCACATCCCGCTGCTGCTGGCGGACCTCGCCTGCGCGGTGATCGTGGCGGCGACGGCCCTGGCCCTGCCGCTCTGCGCCCATCGCGTTACCCAGCGGTTGGCAACAGGCAACGACGCCTCGGCAGTCCTTAGCGAAATCTATGCCATGGGCGCAGTGATGCTGTTGCTGTTGGCCGCCCAGGCGGTCAGCACCCTGTTCGTCGACTATCAGGGCCATATGATGGGGGCAAAAATGGAAAGCGCCCTGCGCAGGGACCTGTTCGCCCACTGCCAGAAGCTGTCCTTCGGTTTTTACGACCACCAGAGGGTCGGGCAGTTGATGAGCCGGATCACCAATGATCTGTTCTCAATGGGAGAGCTGTATCATCACGGTCCCGAAGACCTGGCAATCGCAGTCTTGAAGTTCACCGGCGCGGTTGTCATCCTCGCCTATCTGGACGCGCCGCTGACCCTGCTGATCGTCGGCGTCATCCCCTTTGCCGTGGCCTACGCCCTTCACTACAGCGGCCGCATGAATACCGCCCTGAAGCTCAGCCGGGCGCAGATCGGGGCAATCAACGAGCGGGTGGAAGACTCATTGTC
>JAYTXQ010000241.1:0-3040 GCA_043742825.1 Caulobacteraceae bacterium
AGGGCCCCAGGTTGGGCCTCCATCAGCATGTCTGGCAGCATTACGGCGAAGGGCTCATCATTGATTACCTCGCGGGCGCACCAGATCGCGTGTCCTAGGCCCAGAGGTGCCATCTGGCGAACAAAACTCATTTGGCCCGGAAGGGCGAGATCGGAGCGTATCTGTTCGAGGAGATCTAGCTTACCTTTGGCCTCCAGCTCGGCTTCCAGTTCGTAAGCGTGATCGAAATAATCTTCGATTGCCGTCTGGCCTCGCCCGACGACAAAGACAAAGTGTTCAATTCCTGCCGCCAAGCCTTCGGCAACAACGTGAGCAAGCAAGGGGCGGTCATAGACATTGAGCAGGTTCTTGGGCGTCGTCTTTGATGCTGGCAGAATGCGCGTGCCCAGCCCTGCAACTGGCAGGACGGCCTTGCGTACTTTTTTGTGCGGAGGGGTCATGAGGTCGGACTTACTCGACGGTGACCGACTTAGCGAGGTTTCTTGGCTGATCTACGTCGGCCCCTTTCAGGCCAGCCACGTGATAAGCGAGCAGTTGGATGGGCACCGCAAAGACGAGGGGAGCGATAAATTCGTCGCAGGTCGGGGCAATGATCACGATTGTATTGGCTGGGGCGTGCCGTGCCCCCGCTTCGTCAGTGATCAGCACAACGCGCCCGCCTCTGGCGATGACCTCGTTCATGTTCGATGAGGTTTTTTCGAAAAGCGCATCGGTCGGCGCGATAACAATAATCGGTGTCGCTTCATCGACCAGGGCAATCGGCCCGTGTTTCAGTTCGCCTGCTGCATAACCTTCTGCGTGGATATAGCTGATTTCTTTCAGTTTCAGTGCGCCCTCAAGCGCCAGGGGATACATGGTTCCACGCCCCAGGTAGAGGACGTCCCTGGCCTTACTGATTTCGCCAGCGATATTACGGATCGCGTCCTCACAACCGATGGCCTGGGCGATCAGGCGTGGGGCTTCCAACAGCAATCCAGCCAGGCGGTTTTCTTCAGCTTCGTCGATTCTTCCGCGCTGACGGGCGGCGGCTATGGCCAGGGCGGTCAGAGCGGCGACTTGAGAGGTGAAGGCTTTGGTTGACGCAACCCCGATCTCGGGTCCGGCATGGGTAGCGAAGACCACATCCACCTCCCGAGCCATAGTGGAGCCCGCACTGTTGACCAAAGCCGCGGTGGTGATCCCTTTGGCCTTGCACCAACGCAAAGCCGCGAGCGTATCGGCCGTTTCTCCCGATTGCGAGATGGCCAGGGCCAGGGCACCTGGAACCAGGGCGGGTTCTCGATAACGAAACTCCGACGCGATTTCGACGTCAGTGGGAAGTCCGGCCAGGCGTTCGAAAAAGTAGCGGCCGATCATCCCAGCATAGGACGCTGTCCCGCATGCAACGATCTGCAGGCGATCAATCTTGGCAAAATCCACCCCCGGCGATGAAGCACGCTGGGTGATCGGATCGATGTAGGCCGACAAGGTGTGCTGACAGGCGTCAGGCTGTTCGTGGATCTCTTTTTCCATGAAATGGCGATAGTTGCCCTTTTCCAGCAAAGCTGCTGACGTGGCAACGGTGCGCGGCGGGCGGCTGACGGCGGCTCCGGAGGCATCAAATATACGCGCTGAGACGTGGTCGATGGCCACATAGTCTCCGTCTTCCAGGTAGGATATGCGGTTAGTGAAGGGTCCGACGGCCAGGGCGTCGGAGCCGATGAACATCTCTCCATCACCATAGCCGACCACCAGGGGAATATTGCGCCGTGCGCCCATGACCAGATTGTCATGCCCCTGAATCAATACTGCCAGAGCATAGGCCCCGGTCAGACGGTCCAGAGTGGCTTTGAGGGCGGCGAGGGGGGCGAGCCCCTGGTCAAGGCCCTGGTCAATCAGATGCGCAACAACCTCGGTATCGGTATCGCTGGTAAATGTCCGGCCTGTCGCCTGCAGCTCAGATTTTAGTTCGGCGAAGTTTTCAATGATGCCGTTATGCACTAGAGTAACGCGCCCCGCCTGCTGCGGGTGGGCATTGCGCACAATCGGCGCACCATGAGTTGCCCAACGTGTGTGGCCAATCCCCACCGTTGCGGTGAACGGATCTGCGGCCAATAGCGCTTCCAGATTGCGAAGTTTGCCTTCCGCCCGGCGTCGGACGATCTGGCCGTTTTCGAAGCCCGCGACACCGGCTGAGTCATAGCCGCGGTATTCCAGACGCCGGAGGCTGTCGATCAGGCGATCGGTGACGGGCAGGGTTCCGACGATGCCGATTATTCCGCACATGTGTTAAGCTTGCCTCTGTCGGACGCCGCGCTTTGCGGTGCGCGGCGACGTGGTCTAGAAAACGGGTGATTCCAAAACGGGTGAGTGGCCTTTAGCATTGGCAGACGGCCCGTCACATAAAACTTCATTTCGCATCGTTTCTGCGATGAAAGCTTCTGCATCCATGAGCAAACGCAGCTACTTTGGCACTGATGGCATTCGCGGCCAGGCCAACCAATATCCCATGACTGCCGAGGTGGCTTTGCGCGCCGGCCTGGCTGCCGGCAAGCTCTTTCGCTCAACCGATGACCGTCGACATCTTGTGGTCATCGGCAAGGACACCCGTCTTTCGGGCTATATGATCGAGCCCGCTCTCGTCGCGGGTTTCACTAGCGTCGGCATGGATGTTCGCCTGTTTGGACCCTTGCCAACCCCGGCTGTCGCCATGATGACCCGCTCCATGCGGGCGGACCTCGGCGTGATGATCAGCGCGTCGCACAATGATTTTGCTGACAACGGCATCAAGCTCTTTGGTCCCGACGGCTACAAACTCTCCGACGCGATGGAATTGGAGATCGAAGCTCACATGGATGAGGACCTTCAGGAAGGACTGGCAACCCCCAAGCAGTTGGGTCGCGTGGCGCGAATGGACGAAGCCCAGGCTCGCTATATCGAGATTGTCAAAGCGACGCTGCCCAAGGCTCTAAACCTTAATGGCCTGCGGGTCGTGATCGATTGCGCGCACGGGGCGGCCTACAAGGTCGCGCCGACCGTGCTTTACGAGCTGGGGGCGGAG
>JAYTXQ010000242.1:0-45871 GCA_043742825.1 Caulobacteraceae bacterium
AAAAGCTAAAACGGTCACGCTAAACCATCGGAATGCGGGGTCCCTATTGAACGCCGATCACCCCGCTAACGGGGTCCTTCTTCCACGCCGATCCTCACAAGAGATATTCTAGAAGTATTCGACGAAGCATGTCCTGGGGCGGCACAGAACATGATCTCAGGCTGCCGCGAGCGTTTTGAGGAGGAGTAATTTGCGAGAGGGCGTCGGCGCTGATATGGGAATTTGGATTGGACGCGGGGTGATCGTCACCGCCTACCGCCCAAAATTTCGCGCCTTTTCCATTTTTACCGCCCAGTTTACCGCCCAGTCGCCAACGGTTTGAAAAAGGGCTTCACAATTTGCCCTAGATAATATAATTAATTCAAACCGTTACATCTGGAGTCCCGTTAGCTCAGCAGGATAGAGCACCGGTTTCCTAAACCGGGGGTCAGAGGTTCGAGTCCTCTACGGGACGCCACCGCCATGTGCGTCTTGGCTAATTGCCGGCGTTTGGTCGTCAAGGAGGCGGCCCACGGCCGTCTGCTAAGGCGGTTGTCAGCTAGACCGGTTGTGATGGGTACCGTCGCGACATAAATCCAAGCGGCAGATCTCCGCAGAACCCGACCGCACCATAAGTTCCAACGCTCAGCCACGTGCGAAAAATGCCGACCCAAGGAGGTATTGTCCAGAATGCGCGCCCACGCAACGCCTTTACTCGTTTCTGCACAAGGTTCAGCGGGCCAGTCCTGCTTGGCCCTCGAGAAGATTCCTCTGCAACAAGGCGCCGCGCCTAAAGAGAAAAGGGGTCAGAGACTTTTAGTTGCCGACCTATGGCAGGTTTTGCTGCCGGACATCGCCGTCGTCCTGGCGGGACTTCGCGGGGCGACCTCGGACCGGGGAAGCCGCTTTCGGTCACCCACTCAAAACGTGATTGTCGCCTCTATCGCGTCGTAGCCGGCGCGAATGCGTCCACCGGTGGTGTCGAGCAGCCCTTCCGCCGCCAAGGCCTTAACGTCGGCATGGACATTGCTGTAGTCGCGGCCGAGCGCGGTCGCCAAGGCGCGGATGCTCTTCACATCATGCCGACGGACATAGCTCAAAAGTTCGGCGCGTTTGGTCGTCAGGACGCGGGCGAAGGTCTCCCAGTTCTCGAACCCGTGGTGAATCTCGCAAGAGTCCTCGCCCCGCTCAGCCCGTTGCCAGGCGTCGATAAAGCGTCGCGACATATTGGCTTGATAGTCTCCGCCCACGGTAATTTTCATCGTGCTCATGCTCTACCTCCCAAATCGTTCATGTCGGCCCAGAAATCCTCGATCAAGCGATCAACAGATGTAAATCCATATGGCAATCCACCGTCGAGCCCATGGCGATGATCACCCTTCCCCCGTTCATTGTCATAGCCAATCTGGCGCAAGCCCGGACGACCGTACACTAGCGCCTTCAGGTTCTACGGTCTTATGGATCCAAGATAGGCCGCCACGGCAATCATGTCGGCTGTTCGCATGGATTTGACGACCGATAGCATCGGTGAAGCAGCGTCGCCGCCGCGCGCGTTCGACTGGAAGTCGTAGAGTTGCCGCACAACGTAGGTCGGAGAGCGACCCGCCAGGGCGGGGGCGTTCGCCATGCCCTGTAGGTGGGCACCATGGCAGGTCGAACAGGCGAAGGTGCCTTGTGCTCCCCAATTGCGTGCGATCTCTTCGCCTCTCTTGATGCTGCTGGTCGGTACGAAGGCCGTGTAGCGCACATCAGGGTCGCGCTTTTCGAACAACTCGAAATCATCAGGCATCTCGACAATGCGTTGGCCAAGTTGCACGTGGCCACCTGAAGACGCACTGCGATACACCCATCCCGCTATATCTACTTTCGTAATGATTTCAGCCTCAACGACGTGGACGTATGACCGGCGAGGCAACGCCGAGAAATAGGTCGCTGCGGCCTCGATTTCAGCATCGCTCGCGGCCTTGGCGATCTTGACCATCAGCGCCGTTGGGGCGCGCCCGCTGACGGTGCTGGCTCGGGAGCCATCCCTGAAATGGCGCATCTGCGCGATGATGTAGGCCTTTGACAAGCCGGCCAGAGCGGCGTTCTCGGGACGACCATTGGCGGTCGGCAAATGACAATAGCCGCACGCCATGACATCGGGTTTGCGTCCCCCCGAGACGATCGAAGGCATCGCAGGGTGTTCCTCAGGCCGCCAGTCCGGGACGGCAAAGAGGTTGCCAATCTGCGTCGGCGTGAAGGCGGCGTTAGAACCGGCGATGTGCAGCGGCGCGTCTAAACTCACCGGCGCGGGGGGTATCTTTGGATTGACCGGGTAGGCCCAAAGTGGCGGCGCATTTTCTGGCAGACGACCACAGCCCGCCATCGCGAGGGCCAGAAATCCGGCAGCCAGCGCAGGGAAAAAGATCGCCCTGCTCATTTCCCTATGCCCCTCCTGCCAAGGAATTCCGTGTCACCTAAGCTAGCATCGACGCCCTGGCTGCCACAGCCTTTATCGCACCCACCACCGGGTCATAGACGAATGGTGGCAGGTCGTGGCCCATACCGGGGATGATCAAAAGATCCGCGCCGGGGATGCTGGCAGCGGTGTCCTTGCCGCCCTCGGGGTGCACCAGGGGATCGGCGGCACCGTGGATGACGACCGTGGGGGCGGTGACGGTTTTCAGCTTTTCCCGCCTATCGCCGTTGGCCACGATAGCCGCCATCTGGCGAGCGAAGCCGGCTGGGTAGATCGAGCGCTCCAGCGCCGCGCGCAGGCGGGTGCGGTGTTCGGGGGTGCCCTGCTCGACAGCCGGGCTGCCGATGATGGTCGAGACATGCACAGCATGATCGATCCGCATGTCCAAAGGTGCGTCGGCCGGCAAGGTCGTGGTCAGAGCGGCCAGGGCCTCTGCCGTGGCCGGAGGAACTGCAGGATTGCCGGTCGTCGACATGATCGAGGTCAGGGACAGGGTCTTGTCGGCGTGATTGGTGGCGACCAGCTGAGCGATCATACCGCCCATCGACGCACCAACCACATGGGCGCGGTCGATAGCCAGGTGATCAAGCAAACCGGCCGCGTCGGCCGCCATGTCGTCCAGGCTGTAACTGGGCTTGCCCGTGCCTGCATATATCGCTGCCATATCGGGCATGCCTGCGGTTTCAAGTTTGGTTGAGAGACCGACGTCGCGATTATCATAGCGAATAACGTGAAAACCCTTGGCCACCAACTGATCGCAAAAATCCTGCGGCCAATGAGTCAGTTGCGCGCCCAGGCCCATGATCAACAGCAGAGCCGGATCACTCCGGCGGCCAAAGGTTTCGTATTCGATCTCCAGGCCGTTGATCGGAGCTCTCATCTGGCGGCATTCCTTCGTAGGTTCTTTTTTTTGCGTCGATCTGACGGCAATAGACAACCGGTAGTGACTTCCTTGCCCCAAGGCTACGTTTCGTCATACGAATTGCATCCATAATCATGAGATCGATTTCCCCGAAAGCCCATGTTGTGCGATAAGGGCTGACAGAAGCGGGCTTTACCGCAGTGCTGCGGAAGTGACCTGGACACCCTATGGCGTTTGATAACCTGCCCCCTCGCCTGAGCGAGGCTCTGACCGCGCGCGGTTATACTGCCCTGACCCCAGTACAGAATTCGGTCCTGGCCGGAGAGGCCCTGGGTCAGGATCTTCTGGTTTCAGCCCAGACCGGATCGGGAAAGACAGTGGCCTTTGGCCTGGCCATGGCCCCGCAACTGTTATTGGGCCTGCCCACTCTTGTCCCAGCCAGCGAGCCCATGGCTCTGGTGATTGCGCCGACGCGGGAACTGGCTTTGCAGGTGAGCCGTGAACTGGCCTGGCTTTATCAGGGGGCAGGCGCGCGTATCGCTACCTGTGTCGGCGGCATGGATGCCTCAAAGGAACGTCGCGCTCTGGCGCATGGGGCGCACATTGTTGTCGGCACACCGGGGCGCCTGCGCGACCATCTGGAGCGCGGGGCTCTGGACCTGAAATCCCTGCGTGTGGCCGTGATCGATGAAGCCGACGAAATGCTCGATATGGGCTTTCGTGAGGACCTGGAAGAAATCCTCGATGCGACGCCGGCAGACCGCCGGACCCTGCTGTTTTCTGCCACCATCCCAAAGCCGATCATCGCCCTGGCTAAACGCTATCAGACCGAGGCCTTACGTATCTCCTCGATCGGCGAGGATCGTGGCCATGGTGATATCGCCTATAAGGTGGTCACAGTCGCCCCGGCGGATGTGGAAAACGCCGTGGTCAATCTGTTGCGCCTGCATGATGCGGAGACAGCCATGCTGTTCTGTGCCACCCGCGACAGTGTACGGCATCTGCATGCCAGCCTGATCGACCGGGGCTTCAACGCTGTAGCCCTATCTGGCGAGCACAGCCAGAATGAGCGCAATCAGGCCCTACAAGCCATGCGCGACCGGCGCGCGCGGGTATGCGTGGCCACCGACGTCGCCTCCCGCGGGCTTGATCTGCCGACCTTGTCGCTGGTCATTCACGTCGATCTACCCCGTGATGCGGAGAGCCTCCAGCATCGCTCAGGTCGTACCGGCCGCGCCGGCAAAAAGGGTACAGCGGTGCTGGTGGTCCCGTATCAGCGGCGCAAACGCGTGGACATGATGCTGCGCGGGGCCAAGATCGCGGCCGACTGGATCTCGTCACCCACCCCAGAAGACATCCGCCGCAAGGATCATGAGCGGCTGTTGGAGACCCTCCTGGCTCCCGTGGAGCTGGATGATGAGGACCGCGCCCTGGGTCAACGTCTGCTCAGCGAACGCTCGGCGGAGGATATTGCCGCGCTTTTGGTGCGGGCTCACCGGGCGCGCCTGCCCCAGGCCGAAGAAATGGTCGATACCAATTCAGGTCAACCCCCGGAACAGGCAGGTGCAAGCGGTGGTTATAACCCCGCCGCCGCCCAGGCACCTCGGCCTGGCTTTGAGGACGCCGTCTGGTTCCGCATTAATCTGGGCCGCAAACAGAACGCCGATCCGCGCTGGCTTTTGCCTCTGCTGTGCCGCCGCGGACACATCACCAAACACGAGGTCGGGCCGATCCGCATCGCCGACACCCAGACCTTCGTCGGCGTCGCTAATGCCGCAGCGGTCCGTTTTGCCGAGGCGGTGAAGCGCACGGCAGGTGGAGAGGAAGACGGCGGCGTGCGCATCCAACAGGTTGACGGCATCCCCGCCGAGGTCAGCTCCGGCGGTGGTCGACCCTCAGGGCCCCGGCCGAACCGCTCCAATGCAGCCGGCCCAAAACCTTTTGGGGCCAAAGCCTCTGGAGCCAAAGCCTCGGGCCCCAAAGCCTCGGGCCAGAGGCATAGCTCGCCCCCAGGCGGGTCCAGGCCCAAGGACGGCTATCGGGGCAAACCGAAACGGCCGAATTAAAGCGGCTTGATCACCTCGATCAGGTGACCTTCGGGGTCGGCGAGGAAGCCGACCGTCAGGCCGTGTTCGGGGGCGTCGCGCGCGGCTTGGAATATCGTCGCGCCGGCGGCAACGGCACGATCAAACAGGGCGTGGACATCATCGCTGACGAAGCCGACGATGACCTCGCCGGATCCCGGCTTGGGCGTGTCGCCATAGGCGAGCAGGACAAAGTTGGAACCTCCTTTTGCTGTCGCCTCATAGATGATTTCATCGATCTTGCGGCCATTGATCTCAGCTTGAATACGGGACTGGCGCGTCAGGCCGAAGACTTTTTCATAAAAGGCTGCGCTGGCCTCCAGGTTGCCGACAACCAGCTTGGTGAAGGCGAAATTTTGTTGGGTCGTCGGTCTCTCCTTAAGATCAGGGCTTGTTGGCTTTTTGGTTCAGAATGTCCCAGGCGGAGACCGCCAGTTGATGGGTGCCGGAATTGTCACGCCCGGAAAGGTCGGTACCGATACCGTCAAGGTTGCGCTTGAACACCCCCTGGCTGATCGAGGCCAGACGGAAAAGCGAGAAGGCCAGATAAAAGTTGAAGTCTTCAATGCCGGCTCTGCCGGTACGGCGACAATAGTCGGCCACATAGGCTTCCTGGGTCGGCAGGCCGGTTGCCGCATGGTCCACGCCCACCAAGGAGCCCCAGTGCTCGGAATGGGAGTGATAGAGGATGCAGTTGTAAGCGATGTCGGCAAGGGGGTGGCCGAGCGTGGAAAGCTCCCAATCCAGCACCGCAACGACCCGTGGCTCGGTGGGGTGGAACATGACGTTTTCGGGCCGGTAGTCGCCGTGCGCCAGGGTGACGGTGTCGTCATCGGGGATCCGCCCCGGTAGCGACACGATCAGGCGTTCCATCTGCGGAATGTCTTCGGTCTGGGCTCCGCGATACTGCTTGGTCCAGCGGCCGATCTGGCGCTCGAAATAATTGCCCGGCCGACCGTAATCAATCAGACCCGCCGCCGCCACATCCACCAGATGTAGACGGGCCAAAGTGGCGTTGAGATCGTCGTACAACGCGGCGCGCTCAGTGGCTGGCAGACCCGGCATCTGGGCGTCGCGAAAGATGCGCCCGTCGAGGAAATCCATCACGTAAAAGGTGGTGCCGAGAACTTCAGGGTCCTCGCACAGGGCCCGCATCCGGGGCACGGGAAAGCCGATGTCGCCAAGGGCCTTCATCACCCGGTATTCACGGTCCACCTGATGGGCGCTGGCCAAGAGCTGGCCGGGCGGCTTTTTGCGCATCACATAGCGGTGGTCGCCGGCGGTGAGCATGAAGGTGGGGTTAGAGGCCCCGCGGGTAAACTGCACCACATCCAGATTGCCGGAAAACCCATCGACGTGGGCCTCCAGCCAGGCCTGCAACCGGTCCTGATCGAAGCGATGATTGCTGCGCACATCGCCGACTTGCGGCTGATCGGGACGCGGGGCTTGGCTATCGGTCATATTGGTCTCAATACTCCTCTCGCCCCTTAACACTAGACCAGGAAGCCCGATGTCCGGACCAGCCCTTCATCCGAGTGACTTCACCTGTGTGCTGTATGAGACACGCGACGGCATAGCCAGCATAACCCTTAACCGTCCTCAACGCAGAAATGCGCTTAATCGTCGCGCTTATGACGAGGTGGAAGCGGCTTTCCGTTACGCCTCAACCGATCCGGACGCGCGCTGCGTCGTGGTGACCGGCGCTGATCCGGCTTTTTGTTCAGGCGAAGACGTCAAGGAAATGATGACCGGCGAGACCTCCGACGCCCCGGCCCCGGCGCGCAAATCCTACCGCGCCACCCCCGCGGCCATGGCGGCAATCGACTGCGTCAAGCCGGTGATCGCAGCGGTTAACGGATCGGCCGTCGGCTGGGGCATGGAACTGGCTCTCTATGCCGATATCCGTATCGCCTCGGAAAAGGCAGTGTTCGCCGAACTTTTCATCAAGCGGGGACTGATCTGCGATGTCGGCGGGTTATGGAAATTGCCAGCCCTGGTCGGCCCGGCCAAGGCAGCCGAGCTGTTGTTCACCGGAGACGCCATAGACGCTGCCGAGGCCGCGCGCATCGGCCTGGTCAGCCAAGTGGTAGCCCACGACGCCCTGATGTCGACAGCCATGGATATGGCCGCCCGCATCGCCGCCAACCCACCTCTGGCGCTTACCGCAATGAAAGCGGGCCTGCGCAGAACGGCCTACGGCGATCCGGCTGAAATCGGAGCCTGGGCCATCGAAAATATCTACCGCCTGTTCGCCACCGAGGATCACCGCGAAGGGGTGAAAAGCTTTCTGGAAAAGCGCGCGCCTGTGTTCGTGGGCAAGTAGGAAACCCAATCTGTGGCCAAGGCCGGCCCGTAAAAGATACTGATGCATTATCCTGTTGCAATTAAATTAGGAGGCGCTGCCTCCGCGTTCGGGGTCGTCGTACCCGATTTACCCGGGTGCTTCTCCGCAAGCGGCCCGACTTCGCTGGATGGACTTTCGGTGTCGTTACTCTGGACCCCACGTTGATGGACGACACAAGTGAACGGGTGAATATCACCTTACCCCGGCGTGTCCTAAGCCGCCTGGATGCCAAAGCCCGGCAGGCCGGGGAAAGCCGTTCGGGCTATATTGCCCAACTGACCCTCGCAGACCCGCACCGCGCAGTATGAAGTTTTTAGCCTGTATGATGCGTCCCCATCAGGCTTCCGGTCGTCGCCAATAGGATCCGTCCGCCCACGCCCCCTTGCGTGGCACACGGCGCTGCGGGAATATTGTGTCGATGGTCGCCCATATTCTCACTTCCGTAGTTCAGGCATCGAGCCGTCCGCGCGATCATATCGTTGATCGGCTGATTGCCGAGCGGGCTCCGGGGCTGGCGCACAGCTTGCTCTGGCCGCTGGTGCGCCCCGCGCTTTATGGTCTGCTGCACTATGGTCAGGCGAGGCGCATGGCTGACAGCATGGCCCGGATGGATGGCCGCGCGGCTTTGGAGCATGTCTCCAGTTTGTTGCGGGTTAAGGTTGAGGTCAGCGGGCTGGAGCGGATTCCAAAGAGCGGTCGCTTTATCGCCGTTTGCAATCATCCCACCGGCATCGCCGATGGCGTTGCGGTCTATGACGCGCTTAAATCTATCCGTGCGGACGTCATGTTCTACGCTAATGCCGACGCGCACCGGGTCGTGCCGGGTTTTGACGAGGTGCTGATCCCGGTCGAATGGGTAGACGGCAAACGCACCCGCGAGCGCACCCGCGTGACCCTCACCCAGACTCGTGCGGCCATGGAGGCGGAACGGCCATTGGTCATATTCCCTGCCGGCCGTCTGGCGCGCCGCACCCACGGACGCCATGCGGTCGATCCGCTATGGGCCCCGAGCGCTTTCTCGGTTGCGCGCAGATATGAGGCGACAGTGGTGCCAATGCATCTGGCAGGGCCCTGGCCGACCCTGTTTCATTTCTTTGATCGCTTTTCAGAGGAACTGCGCGACGTGACCTTGTTTCACGAGCTGCTAAACAAGGTCGGCGGTCGGTTTCGCCTGACCATCGGGCCGCCCATCGCCGCTGGCGGTCTGCCGAGTGACGCAGCGGAGGCCGCTGCGAGGATCAAAGCCTACGTGGAGACGGTGCTCAGCGTGAGCCCGGAAGAGCCGTTTGCCTGATACCTTCGGCCATTGCCGGAGGCGGGGACATCACGCCGTTACGATGCCCCTTGCCTGGGCCGCAGTCGTGCGAGCATGGTGATAGCATGATGGTGGTTATGGCATTCGAGCGGGCTCTCGGGCTTTGTGTCTCGGTAAGGCGCGGATCATGAGTATTCCTGCGGAAGGTGAATTTCGTCTCGATCACGAGGCTGATACCGCCCATCTGGGCGCGGCCATTGCCCCGGCCCTGGCCAAGGGCGAAGCGGTCTGCCTTTCAGGGGCGCTCGGCGCTGGCAAATCGGTGCTGGCGCGCGGCCTGATCCGCGCCTTGGTGCCCGAAGTCGGCGATATCCCCAGCCCTACCTTTACTCTGGTGCAGTTCTATCAGGCTCGCCGGTTCCCCATTGCCCATTTCGACCTCTATCGCCTGACCCGGCCCGAAGAAGCCTATGAGATCGGCCTGGATGAGGCCCTGGACACCGGCGCGGCCGTGATTGAGTGGCCTGAGCGTCTGGCCCACCACTTGCCGCCCAACCGCCTGGACGTGAAAATGTGGCTGGACGGGGATGCCCGGCGCGCCCGCTTAACGCCACACGGTGCCTGGGAGGGTCGCCCGCTTGCCTTCTGAACGCGAAGCGGCGCGCCTGGAATTTCTAGCGAGCTCAGGTTTGGCCCAAGCCCGCCGCGAGCCTCTCGCCGGAGATGCTTCCACCCGTCGCTATGAGCGCCTTCACCTCGTCAATGGCCTGTCCCTGATCCTGATGGACCAACCGCCGGCTGTGGAGACCCAGGCCTGCCCGCCGGATGCCACCGAAGCGGAGCGTCGCCAACTGGGCACCAATGCCCTCGAGCGTCTTGCGGCGGGACGCGTGGATGCCTTTATCGCCTGCGCCGGCTATCTGCGGGGATGCGGGCTTTCAGCTCCAGATATCCTCGCCAGTGATCCAGCAAAAGGTCTGGCTGTGCTCGAAGACCTGGGTGACGACCTTTTCGCCCGCCTGATCGAGACCGGCACGGAAGAGGCTCCGCTTTACGAAGCCGCAATTGACGCCTTGGTCGTCATGCACAATCAAGCCCCCCCGCGCCAGCTGTCAGCGTATGGTATCAATTGGCCCCTGCTGGAGTTCGACCGCCTGGCCCTGGAGACTGCCGGCGGCTTTCTCCTTGAGTGGTTGCCCAGACTAAACCCGACCCTGGTGTTCACTGATGAATCGAACGCCCAGTGGGAAGCGCTTTGGGATCCAATCCACGCCAGAGGCGCGGCCGGTGCCAGCGTCTTTTGCCATCGCGACTACCACGCCGAAAATCTGATCTGGCTGCCCGCCCGAACCGGTGCCGCCCGCGTCGGCCTGCTGGACTTTCAGGACGCCGTTATCGCCCACCCGGCGTGGGATCTTTCCATGCTGTTGCACGACGCCCGCCGCGACGTGTCACCGGAGCGTGAAGCCGCTGCCCTGAACCGCTATTTCGCCGCCAGACCACAAGTGGATCGCGAGGCCTTTCTGACGGACTACCACGCCCTGGGTGCACTCAATATCGTCCGCATCCTGGGCAAGTTCGCCCGCCTGGTCGTCCGCGACGCCAAACCGCGTTACCAGAGCCTGATGCCGCGCATGTGGCGCTATTTGGATCGGTGTCTTGAGGAGCCTGCGCCAGCGGGATTGGCTCGATGGCTGGAGACCTGGATCCCACGGTCGGCGCGATAGACCCACACCGTCGCCTGCACGCAACTAGTTCCCCCGCAAATCGGCGATGTTCTGGGCATATGCCGCCTCGCCGCCGCGAAATACCGCCGTCCCTGCGACAAGCGCCGTCGCCCCGGCCGCAATGCAGAGCTTAGCGGTCTCCACCGTTACCCCGCCATCAACTTCCAGGACGATATCCCGGCCGGCGGATTCGATCATCTGGCGCAGTCGGGTTATCTTGGCTAGTTGCGAGGTCATGAAGCTCTGGCCACCAAAGCCGGGATTGATCGACATGACCAGGATGATGTCGATATCGTCCATCATATAAGCAATGGCATCGGGCGGCGTTGAGGGGTCGAACACGACGCCGGCCTTGGCCCCCAAGGCGCGAATTTGTTTCAGCGAGCGATTGAGATGCGGGCCCGCTTCTGGGTGAATGAGAATGTGGTCCGCACCGGCATCGCGGAAGGCCTGGAGATAGGGGTCGGCCGGTGCGATCATCAGGTGCACATCCATGGGGATAGTCACGTGCGGGCGGATTGCCTTGACCACGTCAGGGCCGATGGTGATGTTCGGGACGAAATGGCCGTCCATCACGTCCACGTGCAGCCAGTCTGCACCAGCGGCCTGAATTGCGCGGGCCTCTTCACCTAGCCGGGCGAAGTCGGCGGAAAGGATCGAGGGGGCGATGAGGGGGGGATTGGCGCTCATGAGCCTCAACTAACACGGCGCAGGCGGGCGATGAAGAAGCCATCGAGGCCGCCCTCGGCCTGATGCGGTAGGATGCGCAGCCAGCCCTCAGGCGTAAGACTTGCGGAGGGAGCCGCGCCCTCGCCCGCTGTCATCGGCGATATGGCAAAATCGGAGCGATGATTGAGGAAGCTGCGGACCTGACCTTCACCCTCCTCGCTCTCCAGCGAGCAGACGCTATAGACTAGGCACCCGCCAGGTTTGGTCCGCCGGGCTGCAGAGGCCAACAGCGCTGCCTGCACCTGGGCCAATGACGCGATATCGGCGGGGCGGGCGTTCCACAGCACATCGGGATGCCGGCGAAAGGTACCGGTGGCCGAGCATGGCGCGTCCAGCAAGACCGCATCGAACTGGCGCTCGTCTCGCCAGGCGATGGCGTCGGCGGTCACCGTCTCGGCGCGCAGGGACATTCGCTTCAGATTGTCTTGCAGCCGTTGCACCCGAGCCGGCAATCTATCCAACGCCGTGACCTGGGCCCCGGCTGCGGCCATCTGCAGGGTTTTGCCACCGGGTGCAGCACAGAGGTCAAGTGCGGTCTGCCCGGATTGAAGTGACATCAGCCGAACCGGAATGGCTGCTGCGGCATCCTGAACCCACCATCGACCCTCTGCATAGCCCGGCCAGGTTGCAATATCGCCACGCCGAGGCGTGCGCAGGCTACCGCCGGGAAGCGCTTGCGCCTCGACCAGGTCTGCCACCTCATTGTCAGAGGCATCGCGCAGCGTCAGGTCGGTGGCCGGCTCATGCAGGATTTGGGTCGCAATCGCATTCGCTTGCGCCGTGCCAAAAGCCGCACACCAGCGAGAAAACAACCAGGGCGGCACCAGTGCCTCTGGCTCCGTGGTCGGGGCTTCGCCTCGCAGGATGCCGCGCAGGACCGCGTTGACAAGGCCGCGCAGAGGCTTGGGGCTCAGACTGACCGTGGTATCGACTGCAGCAAATTGTGGGGTGTCCAGCCAGTAGGCCTGGGCCAGACCCAAGCGCAGCAGGTTGCGCGCGGGCGACGGCGGCTCACGGCTAAGCTTGGTATCCAGAGCCCGGTCGATGGGTCCAAGATGGCGTAGGGTCGCCATCGTCAGAGCCCTGGCGAAGGCGCGATCCTGAGGTGACAGGCCGGCGAGGCCGGGCGTTGAGAGCGCCTCATCTAGGCCGCCGCGGCGGTTCAGTGCCGCTTCGAGCAATTTGAGCGCAG
Source organism: Caulobacteraceae bacterium (assembly GCA_043742825.1). Lineage (GTDB taxonomy): Bacteria > Pseudomonadota > Alphaproteobacteria > Caulobacterales > Caulobacteraceae > Acaudatibacter. Next base: position 12,634 of record JAYTXQ010000242.1, read on the forward strand.
CAGCGCGGGCATGTAGGGCGGGGTCAACAGATTGGGTCACGCGCCTGCCGTGCCCGTTTCGAGGGCGCACAGCAAGGGCCGCACAGCGAGGGGTTGGCGAATGGGCTATTGATCCCTAAATCTAGGACATGAATGACACTCCACCGGAGAAGGTGCTGACGGAACCGGCCAAGCGGGCTCTGGCTGAGGCCGCTGCCAGACGCGCCGCGATGCTGGCGGCGATGCCTGCGGATGAACAGGGCGGGCCGAGCAGGCTGGAGCCGACACGGTTTGGCGACTGGGAACGCAAAGGTAAAGCCATCGATTTCTAACCGGCTGATTGGTCGCCGTCTCACTGTTGGGCTAAGAGGTGGTTGATGACCGCGTCGGCCTTTGCCATCAATTTTTTTGTTGCCCTGTTCGCCCTGATTGATCCCCTGGGCAATGTGCCGCTGTTCGCCGCGGCGACAGAAGGCGCGCGCAGTGCCGGTCGGCGGCTGACGGCTATCTATATCGCCGCTTTTGCCTTTGTTTTTTTGAGTTTCTTCTATGTCACTGGCCTGGGGTTGCTGCAGTTTTTCGGTGTCTCCATGCCCGCTTTCCGTATCGCCGGCGGGATCATGCTGCTTTTGCTGGGTCTGGACATGGCGCGAGGCGATCTGATGCACTCGTTCGCTGATTCTGGCATCGATACTAAGGCGCTCTCCAGCCGCGCCTATGCCAAGGCGCGGTTCGAAAGCCTGATCGTCCCCTTTGGCATTCCCCTGCTGATCGGTCCCGGCGCGATCTCAACAGCAGTCATCTATGCCGAGGAGGCAAAGCCCCTGGGGGCTGAGGGTCTGGCGATTGGCATCGGCGTCATCGCAGCGGTGAGCTTGCTGGTCATCGTCGCCTTCTGGTTCACCGGTATCATCTCGAAACTGCTGGGTCGGGTTGGCATGGCCATCATCGTGCGGGTTCTGGGTCTGATCCTCTGCGCTATGGCGGTGCAGTTCATGCTGACTGGCTTCGCCGAGGCGACCCACGGCGTCATGCGGCGCGAAGCAGCAAAACCCACGGCCAGTGAGGGGGCCACAAAGCTCTTAAACGCGGCCAAGACCCTGGGCAAAGGGGCCCTAAACCGATAGCTTATCCGCAATGTCAGGGCCGGGGCAGGATGCCCCGCTCGACCAGCCGGCCCAACCATTTACTGAACATGACCTGGGTGTCGATGCATTCGCCAAACCCCGCCTGCCGCAGCTTGATGGTGCTGACCAGCATGGCCGGCGGTGGTTCCTGGGCCGCGAGGAAGAAGATCATGTCGGCGTAGTAATGCGACTCACCGACGAGAGCGCTCATGGGAATGGGCCGCAGATTGTCGCGGGCGACGATCTTATCCCAGACGTTGGCATGTTGGACCAGGAAGTCTGACAAGGAAATAGCCTCGCCATAAGCGGGCGTAAGGCCCACAGCCGCTGCGATTGTCGGCCAGACATTGGGCCACACCATCACATCGCCGTTGGTAATGTTGAACGTCTCGCCCCGGGCGCCAGGGGTCTCTGCTGCCCAGGCTAGGGCATGAGCGATCAGATCGGCATCCACCGCCTCGATAACACCCGAATACTTCGCCGGGCATTGGAACGGAAGCTTAAGCTCCCGGCAGATAGCGGCATAGGCCCCGATAATGGGGATGAGGTTCATAGCCACCCCCGTCGCGCCGCCGTAGACGACTTGCGGGCGCCAGATAGTGAAATCCCAGGCCGTGCCCTTTTGGACACCGCGGATGTAGTCTTCCTGCAACCAATAGAAATTTTCGTGGTTATCGCGCGGGCTGCTCTCACGTCCCGGAATCTTGAACTCATGCACATGGACGCCGTATGCCTTGGTGCCTTGCAGCACACTGACGTGCTCCAGAGCCTTGGCGGTTTGCAGCAAGGGATCCATCAGATTTCGCATCATCGCCAGATTGGTCTGCATCTGATCCTGCTCGATCCAGCCGGCCATCAAGCCCGGCTTTTCGAACAGCGCCGCATAGACAATATGGGTCACCTCGGCAAAGCGCGGTGCCGCAGCGCGGCAGGCGGCGGCATCCTGCAAATCTAGGGAGACATGATCAAACACCGTGCCCGACTCGACATCCGGGCGACGGCGCGACAGCCCGATCACCTTCCAGCCCGGCAGACGCGAAATGTGTTCGATGGCCGGGGCGCCAATAACGCCACTAGCCCCGACGATCAGCATGGTCTTGGTCATCTGGTTTTCCTTTGTGGTGGACAAATCACGCCTGGACCGTGATCAAAAGGCCGCCAACGCGGACGCCCTGGTTACTAACCTCTAGCCCGGCTGCCCTGGCGCGCGCCAGTGCCGCTGCCGGATCGGTCAGGCGCAGATCCAGCGTGCTGATGCTTGTCCCGGTGCCGGCAGACGGTGCAAAACGGATCTGGCCGTGGTCCATGGCCAGGCATAGGGGATCGTTATCGTTGAGAGGCCTGCCCAGCAGGTCCGACCAGCGCCTGGCCAGCGCGAAAGGCTCCGGATTTTCCAGGGTCACACCGACAAGGTCGATGACCCCTTCAGTGCGAGCCTCACGCCAGTCTGGTCCCGCCGGCATCCAGTCACCATAGGGCGCAAGGGGATCGGTCTCAGTCAATTGCTGGTCAAAAGAGGTCAGGACACCACCAAAATCAGAGGGGTGAAAGTGGGAAAAGATATAGTCGGGACGGTCAATTGAATCGACCACTCGGACGCCAAGTCCGACAGCCCTGGCCGTCTCGGCCTTGGCGTCGCCGGTCTGGATGATCAGCATATAGCCCGCGTCGCCGCCCCGCCGGGCCAGAAATCGACCCGCCGACGCGCCCTCGGCGATGGGTTCGACGATCTCAATAAAGCCAGTGCCCGCCGGCAGGACCGCGTTCTTCAGGCCATAGTGGCCGATGTGCGGGTCGTTATAGGCCACCTTCAGGCCGAACACCTTGCTCAGGGCGGCGACAACGCCGTCCAGATCATATGAGGCGAGAGCCACCTGTCGCAGACGCATGCGTTTTCTCCCTATTTCCCTAGAAACACAGCTGGGCGTTTTTCCACAAAGGCTTTGAACGCCTCAGTGGTGTCCTGGCTCTGAAACAGCCGCATGTGCTTTTCCGATTCCAGGGCGATGTAGTCAGCAAAGCCGATCTTCTCAGCGGCGACGAAATTGGCCTTCATCGTCGTGAGGGCCAGGGGCGCGGCGCGGGCCAGTCGGTCGGTGAGGGCCGCCAGATGAGCTTCGAATTCATCCCGAGGGCTGACCTTGGTGACCAGACCGATACGCAGGGCCTCCGTGGCATCAAATTTGCCCGGCAAGAAATACAGTTCCCGCGCCTTGGCTGCGCCGACGATGCGCGGCAGGCTCCAGGGGCCGCCCATATCTCCGGCCACTCCAACATCCAGAAAGGCGGTGTTGAACCGGCCACTCTCGCAGGCAATGCGCAGGTCGCAAGCGCAGGCCCAGCCGAATCCGGCCCCGGCGCAGGCACCGCGAATGGCGGCGATGGTGACCGCGCGCATCTCGTGCAACAGCACAGTGATCTTGAACTCTTCCACCGGCGACCAGGCGGGTCTGGCCGGCGCGGCGGTTGCCGAGCCATAGTGTTTGACGTCGGCCCCTGGACAGAAATCAGCGCCTTCTCCGCGCAGAACAAGGATGCGAACGGCATCGTCATCGGCGAGGTTTCTTAAAGCCCGATAGAGCTCGGCCATCATCGGCCCGCCTATGGCATTGCGGTTGGCCGGCCGATTGAAGCTGACCGTCGCCACGGCCCCGTTCTGGCGGATCAGCAGGGTTTCATAGGGTTCAGCCATCGGTTGGCTCCTTGATCCAGGGCGCGAATTTCGGCGCGCGTTTTTCGATGAAATGGGCCGCCCCTTCGGTTGCGTCGGTGTGAGCCAGAGACGTGGCCATCAGGGCCTGAGTGTTTACGGCGGCCTCGTCAAAGGACATGGCCAGATGGCGATGTACGGCCGACTTCATCACCGCCAAAGAGGTAGGCGAGACCGTAGCCGCCAAGGTCGCCACATAGGCTTCCACTTCGTCGAGGAGCGTCTCGGCGGGAAAAATCCGATCGGCGAGCCCCAGGCGGTAAGCTTCCTGGGCATCGACCCGTCGGGAACTCCACAGCAAATCCAGAGCACGGCTGAGGCCGATCATCCGCGGCAAGAGCCAACTGGTGCCGTGCTCAGCAATAAGACCGCGTTTGGAAAAAACGGTAATCAGGCTGGCGTCCTCGGCGACGAACCGCAGATCGCACATCATGGCCAACACAAACCCGCCCCCTGCTCCAACCCCATTCATTGCCGCGATCACCGGCTTGGAAATATCGAGCAGAAAGCTGAACAACATCGGCCGGCTGCGCTCACCTGCGCCCGACACGGGCAGCCCCCCAGCCTCGGCTGTCGCCGCCAAAACTGTCATGTCCAGCCCAGCGCAAAACCCCCGCCCGGCCCCGGTGATGCAGATCGCTGCCACGTCAGTATCGGCCTCTGCCTGCCGCGCCAGACGCTCAACCTCGGCGATCATAGGATATGTCAGAGCGTTCAGCGCCTCGGGTCGTTCCAGCCGGATGACCGCGAGGGGGCCACGCCGGGCATAGCTCACCTCTGCAATGCTCATGCTTGCGTCTCCTGCCCATGCCCCCTCTCTTTACGACGAGGCGCGCAGCCACTGTAGGGCCGCATCGGAGCTGGCAGCAAGGGGAGGGTCTGAAGAGGCCCTTCGTTTAAGGCCGCGCCTATTGTCCTAAGTTGCCCAGAACCATAGCCAGGACCCGGTCCAGCGTCGCCTTTGGAATCGACCCGACCACCTGCGCATCCCGCACCTCGATCGTCGCCAATTTGGCGGTGCGGATCACCGAGGGGATCGGCAGGTGAGCGGCGGCATGATCGGGGATCGGGCAGTCTCCTGGCCAGGGCCGGTTTTCAGCGCTGGTGATCATCGCCACCCATAGCAACCTATTCTCCTCACCCAGAGGTCCGTTTGATATCACAAGGGCCGGACGATGCTGGAGACGGATGCGGTCGATATACGGACACGGGACGCGGACAATCTGGCCCTGCTCAAAAGTCGGCATAGCCGCGCTTATCAGCCACAGAGTCCCATTCGGTGAACGTGCCAAAGGGATCGTCAGGGATTGGCGCTTTCTCTGCGTGCAGCAGGATGACGTGATCACCCTCTATTCGATAGGCTAATTGGTCTCCGTCGCTGACGCCCAACGCGGCCCGCACGGAGCGGGGGATGGTAGTCTGTGACTTGCTGGTGATCTTGCTGGTGATCATGATGGCCTCCGGTAAGGAATATCCTTACGACGAGAGCGCGGCAGGCGCAAGACTTGCGGTTGCACTGACCAGTGTCGGTGCCCTGACCTCAATCGCTGACTAACGCCCTTCCCGCCACCGCGTAGACGCGGCCAGCACCCATCACCGCGCAGAGCGAGCGCGCCGGGAACAACCCGGCTATGGCGGGATCGCGGACGTTCAAGCCGCCAGTGAAGGCTCCGAAGGCGGGCAAAATCATCCGGTGCCCATCGGTGATGAAACAGCGGCGTCGGATGCGGCCGGCGGTGCCGGTGATGCGGGCACAGGGGTGCAGGTGACCGGCGACCTCGCCGGTTGCTGGCGCGGGTCGCGGTTCGTGGCGCAGCTTCAGGCCTGCCAGATCAAGTTCGGCGCAGGCCTGGCCGGGTAGAGCATGGGGAAGCTGGGCGTCGTGGTTGCCGGTGATCCAGACAAGGTCTCGGCCCCGCGCCAGGTCGGTAAGGCGTTGGCGCGACACGTCGGTCAGCCGGGCGTCGGCATCGGCGTCGTGAAAGCTGTCGCCGAGAAAAACGATGCGAGCCGGGTTCAGCTGAGCGACTTCGCTCTCCAGATGGTGCAGGGTTTCACCAGTATCATAGGGGGGTAGCATCTGGCCGCGCGCGGCATAGGCAGATCCCTTTTCCAGGTGCAGGTCGGCAACAACGAGGGTGTCGGTGGCCGGAATCCATAAAGCGCCGGCGCGCCGGCAAATCACCACCGTACCGGCGAGCGTCAGACGAAGCCCACCATCGGCGCAGGTCGAAAAAGCCAGGTTCGCTAAAGTGGTCATGCGGTGGCGGCGGCTATCAATTCCGCCTCCGCGTCGGCGAGGATCATCTCGCGTGCATTACCGGGCGAGGTCTGGCGGCCGATCTCGAGCATCATCGGCACGGCGAAGGGCGAGAGGTGATTCAGGGCCGAATGCCTGATGCGTCCGCGCACGCGCACAAGAAGTTGTCCCAGGCGCGCCACATCGATCATGCCGTTGGCGGCGTCAGCTCTGGCGCATTTGAGCAACAGGTGATCGGGTTGATGGCGGCGCAGGACGTCGTAGATCAGGTCGGTAGAGAACATCACCGCCCGCCCGCTTTTGCGCTCACCGGTAGAGCGACGCTCGATCAGGCCAGAGACCAGAGCGCAGCCCTTAAACGCGGCGCGCATCATCGGGCTCTCCGCCAGCCAAGCCTCAAGATCATCGCCTAGCATGTCTTCCTCGAACAGAGCGGCGAAATCCAGGTTCGTCATTGAGCGCACCGACCAGATGGTCAGGGCATAGTCGTTACAGACAAAGCCCAAAGGACCCACGCCCAGGCGCTCCAGACGCCGGGTCAATAGCATAGCCAGTGTTGTGTGGGCGAGGCGCCCTTCAAAGGCATAAGCGATCATGAAATGGCGGGGACCATGCGGGAAAGTCTCCAGCAGCATTTCGTCCTTGGCTGGGATGGCCGAATGATCTCGCTGCAATTGCAGCCATTCGCGGACGTCTGCGGGCAGCACGTCCCAATGGTGAACATCCGACATCATCGCCCGCACGCGCGCGGCCAAAAAGGTCGACAGAGCGAATTTGGAACCCCCCCAGGAGGGCATTTTGGCCTCCTGTCCGGGAGCCGGACTGACCAGAACGTCAAGACCGGTCACCCCCATTAGTCGCCAGACCTGGCCGCCGAAGATAAAGGTGTCGCCGACCTCCAGCACCTCGAGATAACCTTCTTCAACCTCGCCGATTTTGCGTCCGGGCGAGCCGCGCCGACCGCCGTGGATACGCACCGACAGCATAGCCGGTGACACGATCGCCCCGACATTCAGACGATGACGCAGGACCGTTTCGGCGTTGCGCGCGCGCCATAGGCGTTCCTGGCCCCGGACGATCCGGGCAAAGCGGTCATAGGTTCGCAAAGCGTAGCCGCCGGTAGCAACAAAATCGACGACCGCCTCGAAGTCCTCCCAGGAGAGGGCGCAATAGGGACCGGCGCTACAGACCTCTTCGTACAAGGCTACCAGATCGAAGGGCTCGCTACAGGCACAGCCCATGATGTGCTGGGCCAGGACGTCCAGGGCGCCGGTGCGCTCGATCTCGCTGTCAAAGGCGTTTTCGGCTATAGCCTCACGCGCCGCCTGGCATTCAAGCATTTCAAAGCGATTTGCCGGCACGAAGATGGCATGGCTGGGTTCATCCAGGCGATGATTAGCCCTGCCGATCCTCTGCACCATACGCGATGCACCCTTGGGGGATGCGAGTTGGATCACCAGGTCCACCGCGCCCCAATCGACACCCAGATCCAGGGTCGAGGTGCAGACCACCGCCCGCAACGTCCCTCGCGCCATAGCCGCCTCGACCTTGCGCCGCTGGTCCGCTGCCAGGGCCCCATGGTGGAGGGCAATCGGCAGATCGTCCTCGTTCAGCCGCCACAGTTCCTGGAAGGCGAACTCTGCCTGGAACCGGGTATTGACGAAGACCAAAGAGGTCCGCGCGCTGCGGATGGCCTCATAGACCTCAGCCATGGCATGGCGCGCTGTATGGCCGGCCCACGGGACCCGGCCCTCCGACAGCAAAACCTCGACCACAGGCGGCGCGCCGCCGGCACCGCGCACGAGATCAACTTCGGCTGAGTTACCGCCGCTGAGCCAACGCCGGATCAGGTCGGGGTCTTCGACCGTCGCCGAGAGGCCCACCCGCCGGCTTTGAGGGGCAAACTGGGCCAGTCGCGCCAGACCCAGGGCAAGCAGATCGCCGCGTTTTGAGGGCCAGACGGCGTGTATCTCATCCAGGATGACGCATTTGAGGTCGGCGAAATATGCCCGCGCACCCTCCCAGGCGCAAAACAGGGCCAGCTGCTCAGGCGTGGTCAAGAGGATATCCGGGGGCTTGATCCGCTGACGTTGCTTGCGCGCCACGCCGGTATCTCCGGTGCGTGACTCAGCTTTGATATTCAGGCCCATCTGGGTAATCGGACTTAGGAGGTTGCGCTCCACATCCACGGCCAGGGCCTTCAGCGGCGAGATATACAGGGTATGGATGCCCGGCGGCGTATTCGGAGCCGGTCTCTGGGCCAATTCAATCAAGGTCGGCAAGAACCCGGCCAGGGTCTTTCCTCCGCCGGTAGGGGCAATCAATAGGGCGCTGCGTCCCGCCAAACCCTTGTCCACCATGGCCAGTTGGTGCGCCCGCGGCGTCCAGCCCCGCGCGGCGAACCAGTCCGCAAAGCGCGGCGGCAGGGCGTCAAGGGCGTGCGAGCCATCCATATCCTGGCTATAACAGATTCGGGCCGCAGCTTTTGCTGGCCTTGGCACGCTGTAAACTGAGCGTTCACATGGCACAGACAGCCTTGATCATCGGCGGGTCCGGACAAATCGGCCAAGCGGTCGCGGCGCGGCTGTTGGCCGAGGGTTGGAATGTGCGCGTGGGCCAGCGTCACCCTGCGGACGTGCCGGCGGGCCTGATCAGTGCAGGTGCGCAGGTTATTCCCCTAGACAGATCGCAGCCGGATGCGCTGGGCTTGGCCGTCGCCGGGGGTGTAGATGCGGTGATCGATACGGTTGCCTATGATGGCGACCACGCCGCGCAACTGCTGCGCATCCAAAGCAATGTTGGATCTCTGGTGGTGATCTCTTCGGCGAGTGTTTACGCCGACGACAAGGGTCGCTCCCTGGATGAAGCGACCAGCGTAGGGTTTCCCTGCTTTCCCGATCTGATCGGCGAGGGTCAGGTCACCGTGCCACCCGGCCCTCTGAGCTATTCCACACGGAAGGTGGCGCTGGAGCAAGCCCTGTTGCAGGCCGCAGACGTGCCGGTATGCATACTGCGCCCCTGTGCCATCTATGGGCCAGGTTCGCGGGGCCCGCGTGAGTGGTGGTTTGTAAAACGCATACGGGATGGTCGCCCCGTCATACCTCTGGCCTTCGACGGTGCCAGCCGCTTTCATACAAGTGCGACGGTCAACATCGCGGCCCTGGTTGAGATGGTCCTGCGCGCGCCCAAAACCCAGATCCTCAACATCGGCGATCCAATGCCCCTCACCGCCGCACAGATCGGCGCGGCCATCGCCACTGTCTACGATTACCAGGGTGAAATTCGCACGTTTCCCGGCCCACCCAGAAATGGGGTCGGCAGCCATCCCTGGTGCCTGCCCCGACCGATTGTGGTGGACATGCGCGCGGCAACCGCTTTGGGCTACAGGCCAGTTGCAACTTATAGGCAGGCGGTGGGGGCCGCGTGCCGTTCGGTGGAAGCGAGCCGCGCCAAGGGCCTCAGCTTTGCGCCCTATCTTGAGGCCATGTTCGACTATGCCGCCGAGGACGCCTTAGCCCTCACCCCCGACCGATAAACGGCATCTGGGTGGCCATGACGGTCATGAACTGAACATTGGCCTCAAGCGGCAGGCCGGCCATATAGGCCACCGCATCGGCGACTGCGGTCACCTCCATTGTTGGTTCCGGGCGCAGAGTGCCGTCGGCCTGCGGGACCCCCGCAGACATGCGGGCGGTCATGGGCGTGGCGGCATTGCCGATGTCGATCTGGCCACAGGCGATATTGAAGGGGCGGCCGTCGAGGGCGGTGGCCTTGGTCAGGCCGGTGATGGCATGTTTTGTCGCCGTATAGGCGGCGGAGCGGGGCCGTGGACTGTGGGCCGAGATCGATCCGTTGTTGATGATGCGTCCGCCCATGGGGTCCTGGGATTTGAACTGGCGAAAGGCGGCCTGGGTAGTCAGAAACGCGGCGGTCAGGTTGATATCGACGACCCTTTGCCAGTCGGCGAGGGCGAGGTCTTCCAGGGCAACGGGCGGCGCGCCGGTGCCGGCATTGTTGAACAACAGGTCCAGGCGGCCAAAGCGCACCTGCACGGCGGCGAACAGTTCGGCCGCACCCTGGGGCCGCGACAGATCAACAGGGTAAGCCAGGCACTCGCCCTGAGCAGCGATCAGAGTCGCAGTCTCCCGGAGTTTTTCCAGCCGACGCCCCGCAAGGGCCACGGCGAATCCCTTCGCTGCCAGGGCCAGACTGACGGCGCGCCCGATGCCGCTGCCTGCACCCGTTACAATGGCAACTCTGGTCATGGTTTTAGTTTCGACCCCGCTTTAGTCTAACGGCCAGCCCGGACGTCGCATTTCGAACATGGCATCGGGCAGGGCCTCAAAGTAGTCGCCCATGCGACCGGCGCGGCTGATCGGGTGAGCCGCAGCGGTATTATAGACCCCATCGACGATCAGAACCGGATCTATATGCACCTTCATCACCTGACCCATGAACAGCCAGGTCTTGAGCTTAGTGCCGCCGAGGTCCTGAAGCTGGATGATCTGGGTCAGCTTGCATTCGAAATTGACCGGGCTCTCCAGCACTCTGGGCGCGGCGATCAGGTCGCTGGGCGCGCGGGTCAGGCCTGCGACATCAAACTCGGAAATTTCAGGCGGTGCCGGCGCACAGGTTAAATTCATCGCCTCGGCCAATGCGCGCGTGGCCAGGTTCCAGCAGAACTCACCGCTGGCCTCGATATTAGCCACCGTATCCTTCCAGCCGATGCTGGAAAAGCCGATCACAGGCGGATCATAATTGAAGCCGTTGAAAAAACTGTAGGGTGCTAGGTTGGCGATGCCGCTCGCGCTTAAGGACGATATCCAGCCAATGGGCCGAGGGGCGACGATGGCATTGAACGGATCGTGACGCAGGCCATGGCCCTTGGCCGGTTCATAGCTGTGGGCTCGGTCATCCGCCATTCGACAATATTCCCTTAGCTGGTCCCATGCTCGGGAGTTGTGATCGTGAAAGCTTGGCACTGACAACCGTCCATAATGCAAGCGCGGGAGATGACTTAACGCGGCGGCTGAAAAGATTTTTCACCCCCACGTGAACCTTGTGCCGCCTGGGTGCCATTTACCCTGTGCCGATGCGTGCCCGCACGCTCCAAACCTTATGAGGGTCTCACCATGATTGAACGCAAATGCCGCAGCACTGCCCTTCTTGCCGGCCTGGGTGCCGGCTTGCTCGCCCTGCAGGCCTTGCCGGCTCAGGCGGGGGGCTTCGATGTCGCGAACCTGGTTTCCGACGGCTCGGTGCCAGCCGCCCACATCGATACGGCTCTGATCAATCCCTGGGGCGTATCGTCGGCACCCGGCGGGCCGTTCTGGGTTTCCGACAACAACTCGGGCGTCAGCACACTCTATGACACCGGCGGCAACAAGTTGGGGCTGACCGTCAACATTCCTCCGCCCTTGGGGGGGTCCGGGGCCGGGGCCGCTACCGGCCAGGTGTTTAACGGCGGCGGCGGTTTCAATGTCAGCGGCGGCGGCACCACTGGGTCATCGTTATTTCTTTTCGCCACCGAAGATGGAACGATTTCCGGCTGGGCCCCCGGCGTCAACTTCACCAACGCCATCGTTGGTATCGATAATTCGGCAAAAAATGCCGTCTACAAGGGTCTGGCGATCGGCTCGACGGGTGGGGCGCAATACCTCTACGCGGCGAACTTCCGCAGTGGCAGCCTGGAGATATATGACACGAACTTCAACTTGGTGAAGAGCTTTACTGACCCAACGGTGGCAGCTGGCTATGCTCCCTTCAACGTGCAAAATCTTGGCGGGAAACTCTATGTGACCTTTGCGCTGCAGAATGGCGCGAAGCATGACGATGTTGCCGGCGCGGGTAACGGCTACGTTGATATCTTCAATCTGGACGGCACTTTTGACAAACGCCTTGTTTCCCAAGGCGGTATCATTAACTCTCCTTGGGGCCTCGATATTGCCCCCGCGGGGTTCGGGAAGTTTTCCGGCGACCTGTTGGTGGGAAATTTCGGCGACGGAACGGTCAGCGCCTTTGATCCCCTGACTGGCACCTTCCAGGGCCAGCTTCTGGACCGTAGCGGGGTGCCCATTGTTTTGGTCGATCTTTGGGGTCTGATCAACGGCAATGGCGGTGCCGGCGGCTATACCAATAGGGTCTATTTCGCGACCGGCGTCGCCGGCGAAGCTCACGGACTGTTCGGCAGTCTGTCTGCCGCACCAGAACCCGCATCATGGGCATTGATGCTGATTGGCATAGGCGCGATGGGTGCCTGCTTACGCCGGGCACGGACCAACAGAGCCGGCGTGGCCAAGGTGTCCATTACCTGAATCTCGATAGAGCCTAGGGCGGCCCGCGACGCGATTGTCGTGGTGCCATCGGACAAAGGACTCCCCACCCCCGGAGAGAAGAGGGGCCTGCGATCAGAGGTCTCGGGCGGCGGAGGGTCGTTACCCACAGGACGGCCCGTCCAAGCTCGGCGTCCGTGCGGACGCGGGGCCCCCGGTTTTTCAACAATTTGAGGCACTTCCTACCCAGCCCCACCCTATGGGGCAAGGCATGCCATCGCCTTGCGCGGCGTGTCCCCTCTTGATCGGAGACAACCCATGCCTGAAAATTCGCGCACGACTTCGCGCCGAAATATGATCCTGACGACGGTCGCATCTGCGGCCGGGATCAGCTTGGGCCTGTTGGCCCCACCAGCCAGCGCGCGTGGCCAGGTCAAGCTCTCGCAGGCCGATAGCGGATATCAGGGTGGCCCCAGGAGCGGTCAGCGGTGCGATCAGTGTGCCAACTGGCTGCCCCCAGCATCGTGCAAATTTGTCGCCGGTCCACTCAGCGCCAACGGCTGGTGCAGTCTCTTCGCTCCTAGACACTAGGTCTGGGGCCGCAGCGGTCTGAGTGGGAGAAACACAATGTTGAGATCGCTTGCCGGATTGATGCTTTTCCTAGCATTTGTGGCGATGGCGATAACGCCGGCGCGGGCCGTGCCCAGTTTCGCGGTTCAGACCGGCCAGGCCTGCGGAGCCTGTCATGTCGGCGGCCTGGGGCCCCAGCTCACCCCGTTTGGCCGCAACTTCAAGCTACGCGGCTATACCGCTCGCGCAGTGGACTTCAATATCCCGCTGACGGCCTTTGCGATTACCTCATATCTTCATACGCAAAAAGACCAGGCCAGCCCGCCGGCCCCTGGCAGGGGGGTCAACAACAATTTCGCCATCGATCAGCTCAGCCTGTTTCTGGCTGGCGGCTGGGGCCATCACTGGGGGGCATTTATCCAAGCCACCTATGACGGGGTTTCCAAGACCTTCCATTGGGACAATCTTGATCTGCGCGCAGTGACCACGGCCAAGGTTGGTCGCAGTGATGTGGTCCTTGGTCTCAGTATGAACAACAACCCGACGATTCAGGATGGGTTCAATACCCTTTATGCCTGGGGTTTTCCTTATACGGGCTCAAGCTTGGCGCCCCGCCCTTCAGCCGCACCCTTTATCGCCGGCCTGCCGCAGGAGACCCTGGGTCTGACTGCCTATGCCTGGATCAATTCACAGCTCTATGCCGAGTTCGGCGGATATCGCACCCCCAGCAGTGGCTTTCTGCGCCGTGCCGGCAGCAACCCGGTGGCACCGGGCCGCATCTCTGGCGTCGCGCCGTATGCCCGCCTAGCCTACCAGAAAACCTTCGGGAACCAGAACTTGGCTGTCGGTGCCTTTGCCATGGATGCGCGGATATTTCCAGGACGCGACCAGTCAACGGGCTTTAGTGATCACTATACCGATCTGGGCCTGGATGCCGCTTACCAGCACACAAATGCCAACCGCGACGTGATCTCGGTCAATGCCCGATACACGCTTGAACACCAGGACCTGCAGGCATCGCAAGCTCTGGGTCTTGTTCACCGTGCCGATGGCAGGCTTAGAGACGCGCGTCTCGATGCCTCCTATTATTGGCGTAACAAGATCGGGGCCACCGCTCAGGTGTTCGAGACCTGGGGTACGGGCGATGATCTGCTCTTTGGGGCCGATCGCAACTTCAAGCCCGACACCTCCGGAGTGGTATTGCAAGTCGATGCCACGCCCTTTGGCGACGCCGGATCGCCTCTGGGCCCGCGATTCAATCTGCGCGTCGGCGTGCAATACACCGGCTATTTCAAATTCAACGGCGCGGGCAGCAACTACGATGGCTTTGGCCGCAATGCCGGCGACAACAACAGCCTGCGCGTTTTTACCTGGATTTATTATTAGCCGCACACCTGCGGCGACGTTTGCGGGACACCAGCCACGCCATCGACGTCGATCGCCGGCCCCGGCAACTGTTGGCGACGACCGATTATATGCTGGCCGACTGGTCTGGCCACGATCACTTGGATGCAAGCCGGATCGGGGTGTTTGGTTTTTCCTCCGGGGGCTTCACGGCCCTGGTTTCGGCGGGCGGGAGCCCAGATTTCACCACCGAGCCCGCACATGTCGCTGCCCACCGCGATTGGTTTGACAGCCAGTTGGTCATACACGCCTCGCCGGAGCAACGCGCGCGGTCCTTGGCGGTGCGCACCTGGGTGCATGATTCCAAGATCAAGGCAGCGGTGATCGCGGCTCCTGCTTTGGGCTATACCTTCGGCAAGACCGGACTGGCTGGAGTAACGGTTCCGGTACAGCTTTGGCGGGCGCAGAACGATCATATCCTTCCGCACCCGGACTATGCCCAGGCGGTCAACGATAATTTACCGACGTCCCCAGGTTATCATGTCGTGCCCGGCGCCGATCACTTCGACTTCCTGGCCCCGTGTGATGATCAGTTACGCCACATCGCCCCACAGATCTGTGTCTCTTCCCCAGGCTTCGACCGCATCGCCTTTCACGTCGACTTTGACCGAGCCGTGGTGGCTTTTTTCACAGCGAATCTGGCGACAGGGTCAAAGTGAGCCCACGCAACTACGCGCAGTCCGCGCCCTTTCCGGAAAACAGGCCCATTGGATAGCAGTATCCGTCTACACTGTTGCCCGCATCGGCGACCTCAGGAGCCGTTTCGGTGCCACCTCGAGCCAAGCTGAACGAACAAGATCGGCAAGTTCGTCCGCTTCGATCTGATCGAGATTGACCGTGCACCAGACGAGCCGGCCCCAGACGGCGGGGGTGAACGTCTCCGGCCGCACCTCGAACAGGATATCCTGGCGCGCGCGGGGCAATTTCAGGATGGCATTGTTGGCGGTTTGCGCCTGGGCCATCTGGGCGAATATCTTGCCGCCGATGCGCCAGGAGGGTGTGCCGAAATGATCGCGCTCCTCAACCTGCGGCAGGGCCATGGATATCTGGCGTAAAGCTTCAACACCCACAACTCAGGTCACCGCAGAAGGCGAAAGCCGGCCCGTTCGCGCCGTGATCTGAGCGATGTGGCCGGCCGCCGCTGCGAGATCAGCCAAAACATCGACCGGTGCGAGGCCATGCCGCGACGCATCGGGCTCAAACCGCTCAAGATAGACCCTCAACGTCGCCCCCTGCGTCCCCGTGCCGGACAGGCGATAGATGATGCGCGCCTGATCACCGAAAATCAGTCGCACGCCCTGATGCTGCGAAACGCTGCCATCAACCGGGTCGGCATAGGAAAAATCGTCGCAGTCAGTCAGCGTGAGTCCGGCATATTCCTGGCCGGGCAGGCTTGCGACCACCTTGGCCAGGGCGGCCATCAAGTTTTGCGCCACCGCGACATCCAGGCCCTCATAATCATGGCGCAGGTAAAAGTGCCGGCCATAGGTCTGCCAATGCCCCTGGACGATAGCCTCAACGCTCTCATGGCGCACGGCCAGGATGTTCAGCCAGAACAACACCGACCACAGACCGTCCTTCTCGCGGATGTGGTCGGAACCGGCACCAAAACTCTCCTCACCGCAAAGGGTCACATGGCCGGCGTCAAGCAGGTTGCCAAAGAATTTCCACCCGGTGGGGGTTTCGTAACAGGGGATATTCAAGGCTGCGGCGACCCTATCCACGGCCCGGCTGGTGGGCATGGACCTGGCGATCCCGGACAAGCCCCTGGCGTAGCCTGGGACCAGGCTGGCATTGGCCGCCAGAATGGCCAGACTGTCGCTGGGCGAGACAAAGACGCCGCGCCCAAGCGCCATGCTACGATCACCATCACCGTCAGAAGCGGCTCCGAAATCCGGGCCGTCTGGTGCATTCATCGCCTCGACCAGCTGGTGGGCATTGACCAGACTAGGATCTGGATGCAGGCCACCGAAATCCTCCAGCGGCGTGCCACCCAACACAGTGCCGGCGGGCGCGCCCAGACGTCGCTCGAAGATCTCGTGCGCATAGGGGCCGGTGACCGCGTTCATGGCATCAAAACGCATGCGAAAACGGCCGTTCGTCAACAGCTTTGAGATGCCTTCAAAGTCGAACAGGGACTGCATCAGGTCCGCATAGTCTTCGACGGGGTCAAACACCTCGACGATCATGGGGCCCACGGCAAAGGTGCCCAGATGATCGATGTCTATATCCTCAACCTGGATCGTCAGATATCGCTCGATCCTCATGGTCAGGGCGAAGATGGCCTCAGTGACCCCCTCTGGTGCCGGACCGCCGTTGGCGACGTTAAACTTGACGCCAAAATCACCGTGCGGACCGCCCGGATTGTGACTTGCCGACAGGATAAGCGCGCCGCGAGCGCGATATTTGCGTACGACGCAAGAGGCTGCCGGTGTCGAGAGGATGCCGCCGCAACCGACCAGGACCTTGGCTATGCCATTGGCGGCAGCCTGTCTGAGAATCGTCTGCATCGCAGGACGATTATAAAATCGCCCATCACCCCCGAGTACAAGAGTCGCGCCCTCCAAATTCTCAAGGCTGTCAAAGATCGACTGAACAAAATTCTCCAGGTAGTTAGGCTCCTGGAACCGGGTCACCTTTTTGCGCAGGCCTGATGTGCCCGGCTTCTGGTCTTCAAATGGTCTCGTCGTGACGGTCAGGATCTCGAATTTTTCCACGACGGTTCCCTATTTGACCTTGTTGCCCGAGATACATGAGCCTTTAGACTGTTGAGGAAGGTGCGGTAAAGTACGGCTCAGAACACTTATGGCCTCACGGATAGATATGCGCCGATCGTTTTGGGCCTATGGCCGGTCGTGACAATGAGCGCACAACCGGTGCCCGCATTGATGCAATGGTCCGACCTGTTGAACCGGCCAAGACCCACCGCGAGCCTGCACATTCCATATGGCGCTGATAGTCTACAATTTGCCGAGCTTTGGCTGCCCGCCGGGCGGGGGCCACACCCGCTGGTAATCATGGTTCATGGGGGCTGCTGGCAGAGCGACGTCGCCTCGGCCGGCATTATGAACTATCTGGCTGAGGATCTTCGGGCGCACGGTATTGCCGTTTGGAACATCGAGTATCGCGGGGTTGACCGTCTAGGGGGCGGCTATCCTGGCACGTTCACCGACCTCGCTGATGCCGTCGATGCGGTCAGACGGCAAGCTAAGAAACATGCCCTGCGACTCGACCATGTGGTGATCGTTGGCCATTCGGCAGGCGGGCATCTGGCGTTGTGGGCCGCCGCGCGCGGTGGGATCCAGCGCACCAGCCAGGTCTGGCGACCGCGCCCTCTGGCGATTCAATCTGCCTTCAGCCTGGGCGGCTTGCCCGATCTGGAGGCCGCGCAAACCCCTGGCGGAGACACCTGCGGGGCCGACACGGTTCAACGCCTGGTAGGTCAGCCAACGCCCAGGCACCCCTCAGTCTTCGCCGATACCTCGCCCGCCGTCATGGCGCTGCCGGGGGCCAGGATAACGCTCGTCAACGCCACCCGAGACAGGATTGCACCGCCCAGCTTCGCCACCGCCTATGCGAAAAAGATGGGTGCCAAGGGGGCGGCACTGACCCTGCACACCATCGCCGACGAAGGGCATGTGGAACTGATCGCGCCAGGCAGTCAAAGCTGGACCTTAACCCGGTCACTTATCGAAACGGAGGCGCGATAGGCCCGTCGCACCATCGGAGCGCCGACGGTCCGGTGAAAACGTGCCTCACACTGGCAAAGTCTAGATCAGCCCCCGACGTCGGGCGCGAGCGGCGAATCTGGCGGGATCGACTTGATCGGCAGACGCACCCGGCAGTGGGGACCCTTCGCCCAGGGCGCAGGCGGCCACGTGCTCGGCTAGCAGAGGTGCCAGTGTAAATCCCCTTGAGCCCAGGCCACTGAGCACAAACAAGCCATCGGCCCCCTCAACGGCACCAGCTAGTGGCAGATAATCCGGTGTCGCGGCGCGAATGCCGACATGCGCTTCCAAGGTGACTTCGCTCAAACGCGCCGCCAGCTGCGGAAACTGGGCCTGAAGGGCAGATAGATTGCGCTGATGGTCGATCATGCGCGCATCAGTCTCGCAGTCCCCACGGTCGTGGGTTGCGCCAAACACCAGACCGCCGTCAGTGGGTGCAAGATAGGCGCCGAAAATTGTCGCCAATGGCCAATCGACGCCCGCAGCAAAGCTCGACTGCCCGCGTACCGCTGTCATCGGCAGAGGCACGCGTGACAATGTAGCTGTGGCCATCCCTGCCGCAAGGCAAACCACCTCGGCCTCGGCGAGGATCTGCCCGTCAACGCTGCGAACGTGCCAGACAGCCCCCACGCGCTCGAGGGCGAGAACCTGAGTGTGGACGACCGGGCCCAACCAGGCCTGAATCACCACATCGGGGGCGACCACTAACGCCTCATCGATCCACAGGGCACCACCACAATCGGTTCCCAGCTTCTGGCTAACATCGTCTGGGCTCAGCACCCTGACGGCACCGGGGGCGAAGAGATCGCTGGCGGCGATCTTTGCATAGCGGGCCGGGTCCTTGGGCCTGGTGGCCAGTTGCAGGCCTCCCCGTCGCAACACAGCGCCTGTCGATGTGTAGAGATCTACTGCGCGGGCAAACGCCTGGGCAAACAGCGCCGCCTGCGGCCCAAGCCCGGCGTCCAGACGCGGCGAAACCAGAGCCGTTTTGCCGACGATTCCGGCCCCAGCGGCAGCGACCTGAGCCTGGACGCCCCAGGCCGCAAAGGCGCGTTTAAGAGAAGCTGCGGCTATGCCGCCCCCGACGATGGCAACACGGGGCGCGGGGCGGGGCGGCGCAGATTGTCCAGAGCGTACGGCCTCAAGTCGTTCACGCTTTTTGCCGAATCCTGCGAGCCGTGACACCTCGAAACCCGCCTGCGCCAATCCGCGCCGCACCGCGCCGGCGACACTGTATGTGGCCACGCGCACAGCGGGAGCCGAACGTCTGGCCACAAACTGAAAAACTTCCGAGGTCCACATCTGCGGGTTCAGTGCGGGTGAAAAGCCGTCGAGGAACCAAGCATCCGCCTGCCCGCGCCAAGCGTCGAGGGCCCAGTGCACATCGCCTATGGCCAGATCAAGGTGGGCACCCAGCTGGGGCAGATCAACGCGATGAAATCCCGTCGCCTGACGGGGCCAAACCTCAAGTAAATGCCTGGAGATATGCGCAACTTCCGGCCAGGCGCTGAGGGCACGCGCGGCGTCGTCGTAGGACAGGGGATGGGCTTCGAGACTGAAGAGGCTCAAATGCGCGCTAGGTTCACGCGTTTTCTGCCAGAGGTCCAACAGAGCGACAAGGTTCAGGCCCGTACCAAAACCCAATTCTGCAACGCAATACCTGTCGCGCGCCACCCAGGCATCCGGCAAACCGCATCCGTTCAGGAACACTTCGCGCGCCTCGGCGAGGCCGCCGTCTCTGGAAAAATAGACATCGCCGAACTGCGCTGACCTTGGCTCACCGCTTTCCTCCCAGATCAGGGGCGCTGGCAGGATCATAGCGAAAACAAAAAGGGCCGCCTCAAGAGCGACCCTTTCCGTAAATTTTTGCTGGAAAGCAAAACTACTTCTTGTCCGGGTCCATCGCGCCCTTGGCAGAATCCATGGCTCCCTTGGCCATGTCCTTAACGCCCATGGCGGCCCCTTTTGCGGCGTCGGCAACTGCGGCGGCGGGCTTGGCGACGTCCTCTGTTGCTGTGTTGACCACATTTGCAGCGGCATTGGTATCGTTGGCCATGGCCGTATTCCCGGCGGCATCGACGCTATTAGCGTCACCAGCAGGCTTTTTGTCGCAGGCCGCGACGGACAGGGCGGCAACAACGGCCCCGGCGATCAGCACTTTGCGGAAAATTTCCGAATTCATGGGGGCGGTCCCTTCGGGTTAAGGTGTGACGTCGTATTGCACGCGCGGTAAATCAATTTGGCCCATCACGCATATTGACGAATATGCGCCCGTCAGGGCTCAAGGCAATAGACAATTCACTTTTTCGTGATCACGCTTTATCCTTGTCTGACACGCGAGATTGCCCTGACCCTTTTGAGGCGGTAACAGCCGCGCGGTGATGTCCGAGACCCCCACACCCGCTGAGAGACTTCCGCCCAAAACCTTCGCCATCATTTTTGGTGTCTCACTAGCGACGGCAATGGGCAATACCGGAATGCAATCCGTGCTACCGGCGATTGGTCGATCCATCGGTTTTCCCGACTATCTGGTGGCGGCAGTCTTCTCACTTTCCGCCCTGCTGTGGGCCGGCAGTTCACCCTTCTGGGCCCGGCAATCTGAACGCAGCGGGCAAAGGCAGATGATGGTCGTCGGCCTGTTGGGGTTCATGGTCTCGATGACCCTGTGCGCCATGGTCGTTTGGGCCGGCCTTCGCCACTTGGCCGCGCCCTTGACCATCTTCTTCTTGTTTCTTCTGGCCAGGGCTTTGTTCGGCTTGTTCGGGTCGGCCTCCAACCCCGCTACCCAGGCCTATGTGGCCCAACGCACCAGCCGTGAAACGCGCACCCAGGCTCTTGCCGGGCTGGCGGGTGCCTTTGGCCTGGGCACCATCATCGGGCCAGCCGTGGCCCCGCTGTTTGTCTTGCCCTTCGTCGGCCTGTCGGGTCCAATGTTCGCCTTCGCCGTTTTTGCTGGGAGCATGGTCATAGTCGTGTTGCGATATCTGCCCGCGACACCGCCCACCGCCCCTTTGCAACCCACCGCCGCAGATCGAGGCGCGCAGGAAGTCACAGACAAGCCATTGCCGATGATGCGAGACCCACGCCTCGTCCCTTATCTGGCCTATGCCTTCCTGGTTGCCACCTGCCAGGCCGCGCAGGGCCAGACACTGGGTTTTGTCATCATCGACAAATTACATCTGCCGCCGCTGCAAGCCCAGGGATTCACTGCCGTAGCCCTGATGGCCGGCGCGGTGGCCGGACTTCTGGCTCAATGGGGCCTGATCGGCATGTTCCGCATGGGCCCGCGCAGCCTGTTGCGCTGGGGTGTGGCTCTGGCTGCAGGAGCCAATCTACTGTCAGCTTTTGCCCCCACCTATACAGCCGTGGTCATGGGCTATGCACTGTCCAGCCTGGGCTATGGCTTTTGTCGGCCTGGATTCACGGCGGGGGCCTCGCTCGCGGCAGGGCCCAATGAGCAAGCGCGCGCAGCGGGTGGAATCGCCGCTGCCAATGGCATCAGTATCATCGCTGCACCCCTGTTTGTCTTACTCTACGGCTCCTGGAGACCGGGCCCTTTCGTCGTCGATGCGGTGCTGCTGGCGGGCCTGCTGGTCTTTACTTTGACCAACAAGGTGCTCGCCAACACGGGAGAGGAGCCGACGCGCGAGGAAGACACCACCGAATCGACGCTCGAGCGGAGCCGCGACGGCGGATCGCTATAGGTGGGTTGAGCCGCGCAACCGCCGCACCATGTCTGGTGATAGATATCCGTCTGCGGGCAGGTGCTCTGACTTTTGCCACTCCCGCAGAGCCTGGCGCGCGCCAAGGCCGATGATCCCGTCTATTGGGCCAGGGTTGAACCCCAACTGGTTAAGCGCCGTCTGTGCCTCGATCCGCTCGCTCAAGGCTAAAGGCGTTTCAACAGGCCACGGTGTGCGCAAGGAGCCGCCGCCAGCAAATCTGTCGGCCAGCAATCCGACGGTCAATGCGTAGGCGACGGAATTATTGTAGGCACGTATGGCAAAGTGATTGGGCAGGGCCAGAAACGCCGGCCCGCTTGCACCGGTAGGCAATAGCAGCAGGCAACGCGCTCCCGCCTCCGGTCCAGACCAGCTCAACCCGTCAGCCCGCCGCACGCCGCGATCCTGCCACCATGACGGCACCTCTTTTGGCCCCTCGGACAAGCCAAAATCAAACCCAGCAGGCAAGATGACTTCCCGCGCCCACCCCTCGCCATGCCGCCAGCCGGCCTTGGCCAGCAGGTTGGCCGCCGAGGCCAGAGCATCGGCGGGTGAGCCCCAGATATCCGGCGCGCCGCCGCCCTCCAGGTCAACCGCTGAGGCCAGATAGGTCGATGGCAGCAGCTGGGTCTGGCCCATCGCACCAGCCCAGGACCCCTTCAGGCGGGCGCGGGGAACCTCACCAAAAGCCAGGATTTTCAACGCCGCAAGCAGTTCGCCCTCAGCCCAGGCTCTGCGCCGGTCGTTTGCCGCGAGGGTGGCCAGAGCCCGCACCACATCAAAGTTGCCCTGAACGGCACCAAATGCCGACTCCATGGCCCAGACGGCGATCAGAATCTCGCGGGGGACACCATAGGTCTGCTCAATCGCAGGAAATTGCCCGATCGTCGCTCGCCGCGCGCGGCCAGCGGCAATGCGGGCCTCGCTCATCGAGCCTTTAATATAGTCGCTTATGGGCCTGGCAATCTCAGGCTGACGCGCGTCCAAAACACCTATTTTTGGCTCCGGCGAAAGACCGACCAGTTCGCGGTCAAGTACCGAAGGTGATATCCCCGCCGCCAGGGCCTTGGCATAGAAACCATTCAGCCAGTCGGTAAAATAGGCCTCACCCGTCGCTCGCAGTTTCTCAGCTGGCGTCACGACGCCCGCCGATCCGGCAATGGGGGCAAACGATGCCAAGCTTAGGCTAAGAAAGATTCGGCGATCCATGGCCCAAAACTAGGCCTCAGCGAACCTGAGGTCCAATACAAACCCGCGTCGGTCATTGTTATCGGGTGAGTTTATAGCTCATTGGAGCTGTCCACAGATGACAAAAAACACAGACATGCTTCCGCCGAAGACGCAAACCACCAGGAGCGTCATATGGGGAGGCGTTACCAACTGGCGCATAAGCGGTACCAACGCGCCGCTTGAGAGTTTGACCATGAATGACGATACGCTGAGAGCCCGCTGGGTCCAAGGAGACGCGGGACCGGATTACCCACAAGCGGGCCGCGAGCGGATGATCCTGCCCTCCGCGGTTGGGCGGATGGGGACTGGGTTGGCCAATCCTGAGCTGGAGCTCCTCGCCAGAATGAGCCCCACGGCGGTATTCATGATGGGAGATAATCCGGCGCTGGACCGCATGCCGTCACAGCCGACATTGATGGATTTTTTCAAGCATCGTTTTGAGGATTTCACCAATCGGCACCTGCTCAACTCCGCCAAACGCGCGCTGGATAGCGGGCTGAGCGAGACAGTGATCATCGCCTGCCTGCTGCATGATATCGCCAATGGCTGTCTGATCCGCGCTGATCACGGCTATTGGGGGGCGCAGCTGATCGGGCCCTATGTCAGCGAAGAGGTGGCCTGGGCGGTCCAATATCACCAGTGCCTGCGATATTTCGCTGACGAGAGTGTCGGCTATGCCTACCCCGAGAGCTACCATCAGTTTTTCGGCCCTGATTATGTGCCCCCACAATATATTCGCGATGAGGCGGCGACCGCGCGAGCCTACCGCTGGTACATGAGCGCCCGCCAGGTGACGATCAACGATCTCTACCTGTTCGACGACACCAGCCCGGTGGATCCAGAGATTTTTACCGACATCATCGGGCGCAATTTCAAACAACCCGCACAGGGTCTTGGCTTTGACAACTCCCCCACCGCGCACATGTGGCGCACCATGATCTGGCCGAATAATTTCCTTTAGGTCCGGTAAGTTCGAGACAAGACGTGGTCCCTTCGGGGATCAAATCTGTATGCGGTTGATCCTGTTTATCGCGTTCGTTTGCGAGCTGGGCGGGCCGATGTCGGCGGCATGGCACAAGGCAACGACCGGATCGAAGTCGCTAGAAAAACTGGGACCAAGCCTTAAGCCCTGTGGCCGATGCCACGACCAGAAGCTTGTCTAAGAATGCGCTCATTTCATCATCGGTGGCCAACGAGCATTCATCTGGAACCTCAAGATTTGGCACTCTGCAGGGCCTGGACGAGGACCTCCGGGCTCAACAACTGGGGCAAAACCTTCGGTGTATCGTTGCCGGGTAAATAGACGAGGTAAAGCGGCACCCCGATTCGCCCCTGGTCCGCGAGTGCCTTAGCGATGACCGCGTCGCGATTGGTCCAGTCGGCGACGAGATATGTCCCGCCAGATCGCTTCAACGCCTCTGCGACCAGGGGGCTTGAGAAGGCGAGGCGCTCATTAACCTGGCAGGTGACGCACCAGGCGGCTGTGAAATTGACCAGCACCGGTTTGCCCGCCGCGCGCAGCGTTGCAAGGCGGTCAGGGCTGAAGGGTTCGGACGGCAGGGCGCTTTGTTCCGGTCCGGATTTTGCGGGGGCCAGCGGGGCGATGAACAGGCCCGCGCCGGCAACAACGGCGATGGCGACGGCGAGGGCCAAAGCTATAGGGGGGCCGGCAGATCTGGGTCTTTGACTCAGACCATAAAGCCATGCCGCGCAACTGAGCGCGACAGCAATCGCCAACACCCGGGCAAGTCCATCGGCGGCAATCTGTTGTGAGAGAACCCAAAGCAACCAAGCCGCCGCCCCATACATTGGAAAAGCCAGCGCCCTTTTTACCGTGTCCATCCACAGGCCAGGTTTTGGCAGCCGCGCGAGCAGGCCCGGACTGAAACTGAGCAGGGTGAAAGGGGCGGCAAAGCCCAGGCCCAAGGCAAAGAATACCGCCAGGGCGACTCCCATCGGCTGGGTCAGAGCAAAACCCAGGGCTGGGCCCATAAAGGGCGCAGTGCAGGGCGCGGCGACCACGACCGCCAGGATACCGGTAAACACAGCGCCGATCATGCCGCCGCGTGATGCTAGGCTTGATCCCAGTCCTTGAACCGACGCGCCGACCTCAAACAGCCCCGACAGATTGAGCGCGGCCCCCAGCATGATCAGTCCCAGTGAGGCGACGACCAGGGGCGATTGCAACTGAAAGCCCCAGCCGATGGCCGCGCCGGCGGCTCTCGCCGCGATCAGAACCCAGGCAAGGGCTAAAAAGGTTGCCACGACACCAAACAGGAACGCCAAACCCTGACCGCGCGCGCCGCGTGTCTCGCCGCCGTGGCCAGCCAGGGACGCCGCTTTCATCGACAGAATGGGAAAAACACAGGGCATGAGGTTCAAGATCAAGCCGCCCATGAAGGCATAGAGGCCGGCGAGTGCCAGGCCCAGGCTAGAGGATCGAGCATCGACGGGCGGGCCAAGCCCAGACGATCCTGGCGGTGCTGCCCCCGGCGTGGCCAAGATCTCAAACGCCTTGCCATCGACCGTCAGTACGCCGCCGGTCTCGTTAGGGGCTTTGTAGGTTGGATCGCCGGGCGACAGGGTCAGGGTCAGGCCGGACGAGCCACGGTCAATACTCTGCGCCTTTTCGTGATCGACCAGGCGGCCATCATAGGGAAAGAAGTAGGCATTTTCGGCATGGGTCCCCTTCAGAGCTGAACCGGCGATGGCCAGTTGCAGGTGGCCGCTGCTGGTTTCGAAATGTGCGGTCAGGCCGGCTGGCTTTGGCGCGCTGGCCAGGGCGTTGGCGATCAGCGCGGACCAGGTCTGGTCGGGCGCCGGAACGCCAGCCACGACTGGCAGCGCCAGAGTCAGGGCGGCTTGGCCTGGAATGCAGACGTCGGCGCAAACCAGAAACTGAGCCTTGACCGCCAGAGTGACCGTCTGTCCAGGCTTAGCGTTGATCGGCACCTGGATCGGGACCGGCAACAGGACCTCGCCCTCATAGCCGTAATTCATGATCGGACCCACGGGCAGGCGTTTCGGCGTCGGCCAGACCGGGTCTCCGGCATGCCAGCCGGTGGGCAGGGTCCAGGCCAGGGTGGTCGCCTCCCCCGCGTCGCCAGGATTGCGCCAATAGGTATGCCAGCCCTTGTCCAGGGTTTGCGCCAGGGCGACGTAAACGGTTGATCCGGGGGCAACGCCTGATGTCTGGGATACCAGTTGGCTGGCGACATGGGGGCTGCGGACAGGTTCGGCGAGGGCCGAGGGAGCCAAGCCCAAAAGGATCAAACAAAATGTCAGGACGCGTAAACAGGTCATGTGTCCAACCTTAAGCGACTTGCCCGCGAGGGGAAATGGTGCGAGCAGCCATTTTGCACCGCAGCGGAGACGCACTATGCCTGCCCGATTTGATGACATTGAGATCGGCCAGGTCGTTTCTTTGGGGGTCGTGATGGTCGATGAGGTGGCACTGGCGGGGTTTGTCAAAGCCTTTGCCCCCGCCTGGAGCGTGGATCAGGGCGCACCGGAGGCCTTAACCTTCGCGCTCTGGTCGCGGCTGGATGCTGAAGCCAGTGCTGCCTGGCCTCAGACCAAGCGCCTGGGTGTCGATGCCTTACGCTGGTCACGCAATCCGCCTGCGGGAGAGTTATTGCGCGGCCGTATGACGATTATGGGCAAGGATCCCGTCGGCAACGAAAAAGGCATCGTCATCGCCCAGCACGACCCTCTCGATGGAGCCGGCCGGCTGGTGTTCTCCTGTCTGACCCGGAGCATCTTTTCGCGTTAGGCGAGGCCCAAGACTTGTCGAATCGCGCTTCGCCTGCGGGGCAGTCGTGCCGTCATTTTTCCACGAACCTCACGAACCTCACCAACAGAGGGTGGACGCCCGCCTTAGCAATTAGTTAAAATTCGCGGCCTGGGGAATCTGGTTCTGGCGAGCGATGGCCAGGGCGATCAAACGGTCCCAACCGATCAGTGACATCAGGTGGGCATAGATCTGGCCTAATGCGCCGTTGTCGAGCAGTTCACGGATTTTTTCGTCGGGCAGGGCTTTGACCTTGTCTTCCGATACCGCGAAAAACTCGGCGATGTCCTGGGCCTCGCCGGCGGTCCCGTCGGGGTTCATTTGTGTGTGGGTGGCCTTGCGTGTTTCCCAAAGGTCAAGCTCAGTGATCAGATTCACAAACGATTCGGTTCGACGCACTTCAATCTCGTAGTCGTTGCAAAATTTGATGCAATTCTGGGTATATTCCGTGGCTTCGCCTGCGGCGTCAAAGAAGGGCAGATCGGGCAGGTCACCGATCATCGGCGCGCCGCGGTCGATACAGACGACCATCTGTTGATTGGTCGCGTCATTGGCCAGGACGAAAGGATAGCGGCGGATATAGGCGGGCACATACACCCCCACTTCAAATCCACCATTGGTTACGAACATGTTCTCATCGCCGTTGACGCCCATAACCGCAAGGGGCTGGTGATTGTCGCCAGCGAAGATGATGGGAAATGACATCGACGCGATGCCAAACTCGGTTACGGTTACAGGAACGACCTGGGTCTTGGCGGCAAATCCAAATGGCCTGTCCATCCGACGCAGGCCGATGTTGGCGTGTTGCTCGCGATTGAGCGGCTCTGGCTTGGTGTAGAACATGACATTGCCAGAAAGTTCCGGCGCAAGCGGCTGATCGACCATGAAGACTCTCAAAATGAATTGCGGGCGCGGACAGCCCGCGACAGATGCGGCGGCCTTCTAGACGATCCACAGGTGCCCGGCAATTCGAACCTTTGACCGCAGCCGATAGGGCCCGCACCTTTCCTGGCCTCGTACGATTCAATAGGGTCGGGAGAAAGAGGCGCTTCACTTAACATTTAGCGCGCTAGGCCAAATCGTTTTCTTAGTCCATGATGTAAATGCGTGCGTTATACGCGGTACTGAAAATGCGAAACAGAAAGTCCCTTTCGGCGTCTGATGCGGATACTCTTGGCCACTGACGCCTGGGAACCACAGGTCAATGGAGTGGTGCGCACTCTGACGCGGGTTGTCGCTGAACTGCGTGACATGGGCGACGAGGTCGCCGTCATCAGCCCTGACCAGTTCACCACTGTGCCTCTGCCCACCTATCCAGAAATCAAGCTCGCCGTTGGCGCTTACGAAAAGTCGCAGGAGCGTTTCAAAGCCTTTGAGCCAGAGGCGGTCCACATCGCCACTGAGGGGCCGATCGGGCTGGCCGCCCGGCGCATCTGCCAGGAATGGCAGCTGCCGTTTACCACCAGCTATCATACGCGCTTTCCCGAATATCTGTCGGCCCGCCTGCCGGTGCCGTTGGCCGCCGGCTACGCCTATATGAAGTGGTTCCACAAACCCTCGGGGCGGATGATGGTGGCAACGCCGACGCTGCGCGCGGAGCTGGAACGGCATGGCTTTCGTAACCTGTCGCAATGGACGCGGGGGGTCGATACCGAGATCTTTCATCCCAGGGGCGCGGGCGAGCGGGATATTTTCGAGGGTCTGGAACGCCCCGTCTGGCTGAACGTCGGACGCATTGCCGTGGAAAAAAACATCGAGGCGTTTTTGAGCCTCGACCTACCGGGAACCAAGGTCGTGGTCGGTGACGGACCGCAGCGTGACGAGCTGACGATGAAATATCCCAAGGCCGTATTCGCCGGTGCAAAGTTCGGCCCCGATCTGGCCGCCCATTATGCCTGTGCCGACGTCTTTGTCTTTCCGTCCCTGACCGATACATTCGGCCTTGTGATCCTTGAGGCCTGGGCTTGCGGCACGCCTGTCGCCGCATTTCCGGCACCGGGACCGATTGATCTTATTCCTGAGTCCGGGGCTGGAACCTTAGCGGTGGATCAAAGCCATGGTCTGCGGGAAGCTTGCCTGGCGGCCCTGGCACTTGATCGGCAGCATGTGCGTTCCGTGGCAGGCCGATTTTCCTGGCGGGCCTGCGCCGAGGATTTTCGCCGTTTCCTGCAGCCCTATCCCGAACCGGAAAAGCGCCGCTTCTGGCGTCGCCTGCGCCGCCTGGCACGTCTGCGCCGTGGGCCGCCGCCTGTTTAGAGCAAGCGCGTGCGAATGACTTGCGACAGCAGGTCGATGGCCGAGACAGCGACCACGATCACAATAACGATCGCGCTGGTCTGATCGAAGGCAAAACTGTTGATGGAATCAAACAGGTTCTGACCGATGCCACCGGCCCCGATCAGGCTGAGAACGGTGGCGGAGCGGGCATTGGCTTCGAATCTGTAGAGCGCATAGCTTGTCCATAATGGCGCGACCTGAGGCATCACGCCCCAGACAATCTGTTGCATCGGTGCCGCCCCTGTGGCCCTGATGGCTTCAACGGGACCTTTGTCGATGGACTCGACCGCTTCGGAAAATAGCTTACCCAAGACGCCGCCTGTATTGATGGCTAGGGCCATGACCCCGGCAAAGGGGCCAAGACCCAGGGCTGCGACAAAGATGGCACCGATCACCAGATCGGGCACTGAGCGCAGCACATCCAGGAGGCGGCGCACAGGTTGCTGGATCCACCAGGGACTGACATTGCGCGCGGCAGCCAGCCCGAGAGGGGCCCCGATGCCGATGGCGAAAAATGTGCCCCACAAGGCCATCTGCACGGTCAGCCACATGTTGGCGATGTAGATTTTGTAGTCGGTGAAGTTGGGTTTTATGAACTCAGCGCCCAACTTTTGCATATTGGCAGAACCGGCGAAGAGGCTGCTGATCTTGGAGACTTCAGCTCCATGAAATCCGACGATTAACAGGGCCACCAGACCGCCCCAGACCACAAAGTCGAAGCCACGCTCGGAGAGCGTTCGCACTGGCGGGCGCGGCACAAGATCGGTTGCCGTCGTCATGGATTATTGGACAGCGGCCGGTTCACGGGTGCGCGCTTCCAGGGCTACACGCTGGGCCGTAATAGTGTCGAGCTTGGCTTTGGTGGTCGCGACCTTTTGGGGATCGCCTTTTTGCTTGGCGACGATCCACTGCTCCGTCGCCTCCATTTCCTGCACCGGGAGTAGATGGCTGTTATCGGCGGGTTTGAAGCCGCCGATGCGGACCTTGGCCATGTAGCTGCGTTGCAGGGCGGCCTGGGGGGTGTCGCCCTGGCCATAGGTGAAAAAGAACTGCCGCAGCTTTTCTTTGACGATGGGATCGAGAGTCTTTCGCCACACTATCGGGTCTTCCGGCAACATCGGCGATTCCCAGATAATGCGAACCTCGTCGGCCTCGTGGCGCCCATGCTCGCGATTGAGCAGCAATGCGGTTGAATTATTCGTGGACACGTCCAATTGCCCAGCGGCGACGGCGAAAAGGTTGGTCTGGTGGCTGGCCCCGGAGCGCACCTGCTTGAAACACGTCGCCGGATCGATATTGCGCGGCCCGAAAAGATAGGTCATCGGGGCCAGCGTGCCCGAGGTTGACAGGACATCTCCCAGACCGAAAGTCAGGTGCTTGTCGCATTTTAGCACCCGCTCCAGGGTCAGATTGCTCTTGGCCGGCACGATCAGAACGGATCGATAGCCATCGCGGCCCGTGGGATCAAAAGTGCGGGCAAAAACCTCTCCGCCGCCCTGGCGCACTGCCTCAAGTCCCGACAGGTTTGAGAACCAGCCAGCGTCGGTCTTGTTGAAGCGCATCGCCTCAATCAACAGAGTGTAGTTGTTGGAGAAATAGGGTGTAACCTTCAGGCCGGTCTGTTTGGCCATGTCGGCCAGGATTGGCCTCCAATAGGATTCCATGTTCTGAGCCGTTTCAGTGGAGAGCACCGAAAAGCGCAGTTCACCTGGCGTGCCACCGGCAGTGTCCTCTGACTTTGCACAGGCGCTCAGACATCCCGTCGCGACGGCGGAGGCGGCGAACTGGCGGCGGGTAATCATCGGTCGGCTCCTTGCCACAGATCATCATCAAATTGCGGCCCATAGATTTCGACCAAGCGTTCGCGTGTGAGTCCGGCGCTGGGGCCATCATAGACGATCAGGCCATTGTTTAAGGCGACAGCCCGGTCACAATAGCGCTGGGCATGATCGACCTGATGAAGGGTGACCACTACGGTCATGCCATCGACCGTGTTGAGTTCTCTAAGCGTCTCCATCACGCGCCGGGCCGCCACCGGGTCAAGTGAGGCGACCGGCTCATCGGCCAGAATGATTTTCGCCTGTTGTACAAGCGCGCGCGCAATGGCTCCGCGTTGTTGTTGGCCGCCCGAAAGCGTATTGGCTCTCTGGCTGGCGTAGTCCGCGACACCCACACGAACCAGCGCAGCCATCGCCGCGTGCCGGACCTCTTGCGGCCACAACCCCAAGAGCCCGCGCCAGAAGGGTATCCGCCCCAGAGACCCAACCGTAACGTTGGTATAGAGAGACAATCGCCCGACCAGATTGAACTGTTGAAAGACAAATCCGATCGCTGTCCGCGCCTGACGGATATGGCTGGTCAGGCGACCGCGTTCCTGCACGCACAAGCTGAAGGTACTGATCGTCCCTGCGCCGGGATCGATTCGCACCAGGCCAGCGACGGCGCGCAAAAGCGTCGACTTCCCAGACCCGGAAGGGCCGATCAGGGCCACCATCTCGCCGGCGCGCACATTCAGTGACACGCCACCCAGAGCCAGGCGACGGCCAAATGTCTTCCTCACATCGTGCAGACGCAGCACCTCTGCGGTCGTCATTTCAACCCACGCCCTGCATGCCCATCGGCAAATCCCGCCTGAAACCGCCGACAAAGATGGTCACGTGTCGTGACAGTTCGGTGACCCTTGCAGGATGAAGCGTCAGCCGTGCCACCGCAGTGTGAGTTTGTGGTCGCGCACATCATAGGACTCAAGCCGCTTGAGGAAACTCATGCCCAGCAGAGACTGCGGCATATCCGCTTCGTTCACCGAGACACGCACTTTCGAAAAGCTGATTGTTCCGGCAGTAAGGCTGTCCAAGGTAACGCCGGCGCCGTGCCCAACACCGTTGGCGGTGCCATAGGGCTGGTCAAACTTCAGCGAGCCTGTGGCGATCCCCGCCCGTTCCGCATCGCCGCGACCCAGGGTGATGTCACTGGCACCGGTATCTATCAGAAAGCGGACGCTGACCCCGTTGACGGCACCCATGACATAAAAATGTCCGTCGTCGCTGGCATTTACCGTAAGCACATGGGGTGTGGAGGAAATAGCTGCACCTGGAATCACTTCGGCTCGAAGGCGCATCCCGAGCTTGGCGAGGTCGCCGCGAAAGGTAAAACCAAGCGATAGGACAAGCGCGATAAGACCCCAAAGCGCGACATTACGCCCGACATCTCGAAGGTTTGTGCCACGCGCCAGGACAAGGCGGCTGGAAATAAGGGCGACGAAGGCTACGTCATACCAAATGATCGTCTTGTCTCCCCCGGCCACCTGACCGGGATAGAGATACATCAACCCACCCACGGCACCGGCGATAGCCGCCATAGCCCCGACCCAGATGGCGACCCGCCAGCGCTGTGCGATCGGCGCGTTCGGCGTCACCGCCTGCGGGCGATGCCAGGGACCCTCGTGCTCAGCCATGAATTCGCAATCTCCAGAACAACTCGCCCGTCCATACCCCGCTATGTGACCCTGCGCCAGAACCTGGGTTAACGATGGGCAGGCGACAGATCGGCCGGTTCGAAGAGTGAAAAATGGCCCGCCTGGCGATTCGCCTCTTTACAACCTGGCAACAGGCTCCTAAGTCCCCCGTTCCGGCGGACCCGATGTCCACGTTATGCGCTGCTAACGCCGGATTGGGTTAACAACTTACAGGGGGTTACGTGAATTGCACACGTACCATTCTCCCCTGGACCTGGTCCGTGAACGGTCGCCGGAACGTCCTGTCGCCTTGGTGCGACCGGCGGCTGTGGCCCTAGCGGCAAACTGGTTCAGGAAGACATTTAGCGGCGAGGTTCTCTACGCAGTGAAGGCCAACCCTTCACCGTGGGTGATCCGCGCCATGGCCGACAATGGGATCACCAGCTTTGACGTGGCCTCATTGTCAGAGATCGAACTCGTGCGCGCCCACGTGCCGAAGGCGCGTCTGGCCTTCATGCACCCGGTGAAAAGCCGCAGTGCCATCGCGGCCGCCTATCATGACCACGGCGTGCGCACTTTTGCGCTCGATTGCGAAGCCGAATTGATCAAGATTCAACAGGCTACGGACTACGCCAGTGACTTGAACCTAATCGTCCGCCTGGCGGTGGATACCCATGGTGCGGCCTATGCCTTGAGCGGGAAATTCGGTGTTGAC
>JAYTXQ010000243.1:0-4501 GCA_043742825.1 Caulobacteraceae bacterium
CGAGGCACCGCCGACGTTCGACTTCATCTCCCTCTTTGCTCACGGCGCGGCGACGAAGGACATGATCGATAGGCCCATGGAGCTGATGGGCAATCTGATACTGCTGATCGTCGGCGGCAATGACACCACCCGCAATTCCATCAGCGGCGGGGTTCTGGCACTTAATCAATTCCCGGATCAATATGCCAAGCTGAGAGCCAACCACAGCCTGATCCCCAATATGGTGCCAGAAATCATCCGCTGGCAGACGCCGCTGGCGCACATGCGGCGAAATGCGCTGCGGGATTTCGAGCTGAACGGTAAACAGATCAAAAAGGGTGACAAGGTGATCATGTGGTACGTCTCGGGCAACCGTGACGAGACGGTGGTCGATCGGCCCGATGATTTCATCATCGACCGTGATCGCAGCCGCCATCATCTCTCCTTCGGCTTCGGCATCCATCGCTGCATGGGCAACCGCGTGGCCGAACTGCAACTGCGCGTCCTGTGGGAAGAAATCATGGCCCGATTCGAGCATATCGAAATGGTCGGCGAACCGGTCCGGGTCATGTCGAATTTCGTGCAGGGATATGAGGATTTGCCGGTACGGATTCGGGGTTAGTGCTGCCTTACGTACTGCTGACTTCCTGATTGGCAGGCTTACCGGCTTTCCATCGGACCAGCGGCGTTGCAGGCCTTTAACCTTGGCACGCTTCCCAACCAATTGATCCTTGAAAGAACCTCGCCCATGAGCCGACAATTTCACATGGTGGATGTGTTTAGTGACGACGCTTTTCTGGGTAACCCCTTGGCGGTGATTTTGGACAGCGAAGGGCTCTCGACCGAGGCGATGCAACGGATCACGCAGTGGTTGAATCTTTCTGAAACAACCTTTCTGGTGCCGCCCTCCACCCCGGATGCCGACTATAAGGTGCGCATCTTCACCCTGGAGCGTGAACTGCCCTTCGCGGGCCACCCGACCCTGGGCAGTTGTCACGCCTGGCTGGCAGCAGGTGGCACACCACGCAGGGTGGGTCAGGTGATCCAGGAATGCGGTGCGGGCCTGATCCCTATCCGCCGAGGCGCACAACGGCTCTCGTTTGCCGCGCCGCCTCTGATCCGCTCCGGGCCGGTCGAATCCGAAGCCCTCGCCCGGACCGCCGATTTTCTGAATATTGCAGTCAGCGATATTGTCGAGGCGCAATGGATCGACAATGGCCCCGGTTGGTTGGGGGTGCTCCTGGCCTCCGCCGATGCCGTCCTAGCCCTCGAGGCTGCCCGAAGTCATCCTGGACGCATCGATGTCGGCGTGATTGGTGCCTATCCAACCGGGAGTCCCTGCGCCTTTGAACTTCGGGCCCTGTTCAGTGACCAGCACGGGGGCGTACGCGAAGACCCCGTCACCGGCAGCCTGAACGCCTCAGCTGCACAATGGATGTACCAAAGCGGCCGCGCCACCGGCCCCTATGTGGCATCGCAAGGCACCCGCATCGGCCATGCCGGGCGCATATACATCGACCGCGATAGCGACGGACAGGTGTGGGTCGGCGGGGGAACAGTGAGCCTGTTTACTGGCGAAATGGCGTAGTGACACGCTTCAGCGCACTGATTTTGCGCAGCCACCGGTCAGATCAAGGTCGCAGCGGGGCATTCTCGGAGAGGCGATCAGCGATCCAGACCTTTATCAGTGCCTGACGAGTGATCCCTAATCGTTGGGCCTGTTGGTCAAGTCCGTCTATGACCCAGGTCGGAAAATCGACATTGACGCGCCTTATCGTCAGGTTTGGCCGCCGGGCTTTGGTCCAGTCGATCTGATCGCTGATGTCGCCATTTTCGAAAGCGTGGTCGAAATCAATAGCTTTCATAGACCTCTCTCTCCTGTTTTCTCGAGCGCCTGACTGAGATCAGCCGAATAATGTCAGCGCGGCGGGTAAAGACCGCCGACCAATGTTTGTTCCCAATCCTGCCGATCGCGAGAAACCGGGGCTCGTCCTCAGTTTTGGCCGGGACTTCGAGCAACATGGGGTCGTCCCATATCTCTTGCGCTGCAGCGAAATCGAGTCCGTGCTTGGCAAGGTTCGACGCGCTCTTGCCAGGGTCGAATTCGCAGATCATGCATCATTTTATATATAAAATATACCATTTCAACTCATTGTGCTTAGGCGAAAACATGCAGGGGTTCCTGACTACGACAAATGCCTGTGCTCAAACCCCCTCGGCCCCCAAATTTTGCGGCTGGCGCACACCGCAGGTTTCGCACATCAGGCTTTGGCCTTTGTGGACCAGGGCAACGTCGCCGCAGGCGGGGCATACATCGCGCACGGCAGAGCGCTGGCTGAGGCCAGAGCGCCCGGTGGTCGGCAGGAACACTAGGTTGTCCGGCGTCGTGCCGCGTGAAAAGCCTTTGGAAATGAATCTCGAGGCTGGCTGGGGTTCAGCGGGCGCGGCCTGCGACGGGGGATTTGTCCCGTGGCCGAGACCGTCGGCGTTCAGGGGCGCGGCGTCGGCGTTGCCCAGTTCCTGGCGATCTAGATAGGAGACGCCAAGCTCGCGGAACACATAGTCCAGGATCGAGGTCGCCGAGTGAATGGAATCATTGCCCAGGACCGGGCCGGCGGGCTCAAACCGGGTCAGGACAAAGGCATCGACGAACTCATCCAGGGGCACGCCATATTGCAGGCCGATGGAGATGGCGATGGCGAAATTGTTCATCAAGGAGCGGAAGGCCGCGCCCTCTTTGTGCATATCGATGAAGATCTCGCCCAGTTCGCCGTCGTCATATTCACCCGTGTGCAGATAGACCTTGTGGCCGCCGACACTGGCTTTCTGGATATAGCCCTTGCGGCGGTCGGGCAGTTTGCGCCGGCTGCGATCGACCTCGATGATGCGTTCTGTGATCGGGGGCGGTGCCCCAATGGCTCTCGTCTCCTGCTGGGAAACGGCTGGGACCGACAAGGCAAAGTCTGCGGGGGCCGCGCACCGTGTCAGGCGCATGGCTCGCACCCCGCTGCCAGCGATTTGCGCTTGCAGGTCGCAGGCCTGTTGCGGGGAGTGTTCGAAAGCGATGGCAACCGGGGTTTCGGCGGGCGCGCAGCTGTGGGCCTCGACGGCTTGGATCATCGCCAGTCTGGCGGCGAGCGAAATCTCTCGTGCGGGCTGGAAGACCCGCCGCGCGTCGTCGGCGAGCCACTCGGCCGTGGACAGACTGGCCCCGCCCAGTAGCCAAGCCTCGGCGGTTGAGATGTCTTCGGCTGAATAACCGGCGGCGCTGAGGGAATCAAAAGCGTTCCAGGTGGCTTCGCTTTCGCTCGCCCCAAGGACATCGCGGACGAAGCCGATGCCAATGATGGCGGGGGCGAAGGCGGATCTCAGATCCTGGGCGTGAGCCAGTGCGGTCTGCGCCGCCGTGATTTCTAGCGCGGTAAAGCCCTTTGCCAGCAGGGTCTCGACATTGACGGCCGGTGCGCCCTCCAGGTCGCGGCGACCGATCAGATGCGCCCGCGCCGCATCGACTTCGACCGACAGGGCCTCAAGGCCCAGGATCGCCGGATCGGTGAGCGTGGGAAACACGGGGCCATCTTCCGACTGGGACAAGGCCACCGCTCCCCGCCAGGGTTGCGGACCCAGACTAAGGCCCCCAAGTCGCAAAGCCAGTGCCTCATCACTGTCCAGACCCAATACCTGAGCGTTGCGCCGGACGGCGGCCCCCTGACCGTCGTTGGCCGGGTAGGGTCCCAGGACGGTGGCAAGCTCTAGCGAGGTTTCAGTCGCGGCCCGGCTGACGAGCGCGTGGAGCTGCGCCGCGCGTTCGCGGCCGCGCGGGGAGTCGTAGGCCAGAGCCTCGCTGACCAGTCGCTCGGAGACGCCGGCGAGAACCAGGTTAACGGCCCGCCAGTCGCGCCGGATATGGGCCGCTTCAACCGTTGAGGCAAAGGCCACCGAAGCCTCGATATCCAGGGCGATGAGCAAAAGGTGGGCAAGCTCAGCCATTTCGCTGTCTGATCTGACGGCCAGAACATTGAGCGCTGCACGTGGCGCGGCGCGGGACAGCTTCACGGCCAGAGCGTCGGCCTCAGTGAACGCGAGGCAAACGTCGCCGCCGCCCCAGGCCAATTGTGCAGCGTTCATTGCCGGCTGTGATTGATCCTCGAACAGTGCACGCTCACCCCAGGCAACGATCGCGGCGGTGGCGGGTCTGGGTGTCCAGCCCTTGCCAAGTTTTGCCAGAGCCACGGCGTCGGCGATCTGCGCGTCTGACGCCCCCGCCGCTCGGGCGGCCACGGCTGCCCGAGCCAGCGCCGGATTTTCATGGAAGTCGAAGCGAGCCTCGGCATCGCCCTCAGTGCGAAGGAGGGTCTCGGCCACCGCGCTCAGCCTTGCATCGAGAATATCGACCGGGGCACTCGTGGCGATTTTGGCTGCAAACGCCTCGGAAGTGATTTGGGGGAAATCGAGACGCGGGGCCTTGGCCGGGTCGCGGATCAAAGGGTGAAGGCGTGCCCCGAACGCCAGACTCGGACCA
>JAYTXQ010000244.1:0-27245 GCA_043742825.1 Caulobacteraceae bacterium
GGGGCCATTACCCCATAACCCAGGGTCCCAAGCGTCTGTAATGAAAAGAAGAATACATCGCCAAAATTTCCTCGCCTGGCTCCTGAAATCCCCTCGGGATCGATCACGTGCAGCCCGGCAAATACAGCATTGATCGACAGGAACGCCCCGGCCATGACGCCGAAAAAGGCCCACAGCGGCATGGTCAAAAGGAAATGATAGGAGTCCCGCCAGCGATCTTTGGGCATGCCACGAAACACCGGCGGAGCAGTACCGAGCCTTGGGAACGCAGACTTTGCAGGATCGGCCATCGGGGGGGTCTCAAAAAAAACTCTAAGTACCGGTCTGCCCAGACCCCGCTATGGGGTCAAGATCGTTTGCGAAGCGGGGCATATTCGGCTAGATATCCATCGCCCTGATCTTCGTCAGTCGCGACCTTAAAAGACTCGCATACCGCGCGCGGCAAGGCACGTCCGCGCGCGCTTTCGTTTCTAAAGCAACTGTCGCCTGGTACATTGGAAGGCCCGATCATGACTCGCCGCAAGAAAATCTATGAGGGCAAGGCCAAAATCCTCTATGAGGGGCCAGAACCCGGAACCCTGATCCAGTATTTCAAGGACGACGCCACCGCCTTTGACGGCACGAAAAAGGCGATTCTTGAGGGCAAGGGCGTAATCAACAATCGCATCAGCGAGCATGTGATGGTCAAACTGAATGCCATCGGCGTACAGACTCACTTCATCAAACGCCTGAACCTGCGAGAACAACTGATTAAAGAAGTTGAGATCATCCCTCTGGAAGTGGTGTGCCGCAATATCGCTGCCGGGTCCCTTTCCAAGCGTTTCGGACTGCCTGAGGGTCAGGCCCTGCCCCGCTCGATCATTGAATTTTACCTCAAAGACGACAAGCTTTCCGATCCGATGGTGGCCGAAGAACACATCACCGCATTCAACTGGGCCCAGACCCAGGAGATCGACGACATGATGGCGACCACACTGCGGGTGAACGATTTTCTGACCGGTCTTTTTGGTGCCGTCGGGATCACACTGGTGGATTTCAAAATAGAGTTTGGCCGCATCTGGGAAAACGATTTTTCCCGCGTCATATTGGCCGATGAGATCAGCCCTGACAGTTGCCGGCTATGGGATTCGACGACGAACGAAAAGCTCGACAAGGACCGCTTCCGCCGTGACCTTGGCAATGTCATCGAAAGCTATACCGAGGTGGCTCGCCGCCTGGGTGTGATGAAGGAAATGCCCACGGTAATTCAGGGCGGCATGGCTTAGGGCCCGATGAAAGCGACTATTCACGTCTTTTTGAAACCCGGGGTCCTGGATGTTCAGGGCAAGGCCGTCGAGAGCGCTTTGCATGGGCTGGGCTGGCCGGACGCCAGCGGCGTGCGAATCGGCCGGGTGATTGAGTTCGATCTGCCTGGGGGGGACCGCGCGGCTGGCGAGGCGCAGGTCAAGGCCATGTGCGACAAGCTCCTGGCCAATCCGGTGATTGAGGCTTATCGGGTCGAGGTGGCTTAGAATGGCTGGGGAATTTCACCTCGCCCAGATCAATGTTGGACGCCTGATCTATCCCCTCGACGATCCCCGGGCGGCCGGGTTCGCGGACAATCTGGACCGCATCAATGCCATAGCCGACGCTGCTGATGGTTTTATTTGGCGCCTCGTTGGTGAGGGCGGCGATGCCACCGACCTGCGGCCGTTCGAAGACTCCACGCTACTGATCAACATGTCGGTCTGGCGCGACGTACAGAGCCTGGCCGCCTTCGTTTATCGCTCCGATCATGCCCAGTTTATGCGGCAGCGGCGTGAATGGTTCGAGCCTGCCGCGGTCTTTATGACGCTCTGGTGGGTGCCTACCGGGCACATCCCGACCCCAGCTGAGGGCGAGACCCACCTGGAATTCCTGCGGTGCCAGGGCCCGACGGCTACCGCGTTCACTTTCAAGGCGTCGTTCGCGCCGCCGGGTACCCTTTATGCGGTGACGCCGATACTGGAAGAATGCACCTAGGATGAAAGCCGCTGTCGTCGTCTTCCCCGGCTCCAACTGTGACCGCGATTGTAAGGTGGCCATCGAGCGCTCAACCGGGGCTCAGGTCACCATGGTCTGGCACCAGGACACCGCCCTGCCCTCCGGTCTCGACCTTATCGTGCTGCCGGGCGGTTTTTCATATGGTGACTATCTGCGCTCAGGTGCGATGGCCGCGCTGGCCCCGGTGATGAGCGAGGTACGCGCCGCTGCGGCGCATGGCGTGGCGGTCGCGGGCATCTGCAACGGCTTTCAGATCCTGTGCGAGGCAGGCCTTTTGCCGGGAGCGCTGCTGCGCAATGCCGGCCTTAAATACATCTGTAAAGCTGTCACCCTTGAGGTGAGCAACGCCCAGACCCGCTTTACCTGCAGCTACGGCGAGCGCCGCGATGCGGTGATGACGCTGGGCAACAATGACGGCAATTATTTCGCCGACGAGGCCACGCTCGACGAGCTTGAGGGCGAGGGGCGCGTCGTCTTTCGCTACCTCGACAATCCCAACGGCTCAGCCCGCGACATTGCCGGTATTGTGAATGCACAAGGCAACGTGCTCGGCCTCATGCCGCACCCGGACCGAGCCTATGAAGCCGACCTTGGCCGGGCTGATGGTGCAACGCTATTCCAAAGCGTCATGGCTGCGGCTTAAAGACCTTATCCAGACCCATGACCGCGCCCATTAAATCCCTCGCAGAATCTGCACGCGAATATGGCCTCTCCGACGCCGAATACGCCCTGATCGTGCAAAGGCTGAACCGTGAGCCCAACCTGCTGGAACTGGGCGTTTTTTCAGTCATGTGGTCGGAGCATTGTTCTTACAAATCTTCGCGCAAGCACTTGAGCAAGTTTCCGACGACTGGGCCACGCGTGATCCAGGGCCCAGGCGAGAACGCCGGAGTGGTGGATATCGGCGATGGTCAGGCCTGCGTGTTCAAGATGGAATCGCACAATCACCCCAGCTTTATTGAGCCTTATCAAGGCGCGGCCACTGGCGTCGGCGGGATCATGCGCGATGTCTTCACCATGGGTGCGCGACCTATTGCCCTGTTGAACGCTATCCGATTTGGCGATCCTTCCCACCCCAAGACCCGGCAACTGGTTTCCGGTGTTGTCTCGGGGATCGGCGGATATGGCAATTGCGTCGGCGTTCCAACACTGGGCGGCGAGACCAATTTCCACGCCGGCTACAACGGCAACAATCTGGTTAATGCCATGTGTGTCGGTCTGGCCGATGCCGACAAGATCTTCTATTCCGCCGCCCCTGGCCCTGGCCTGCCGGTTGTCTATTTCGGCTCCAAGACCGGCCGCGACGGAATCCATGGCGCGACCATGGCCTCAGCGGAATTTGCCGAGGATAGCGATGAAAAGCGCCCCACAGTTCAGGTCGGCGACCCCTTCGCAGAAAAACTCTTGATCGAGGCGACCCTGGAGCTGATGGCGTCAGGCGCAGTGGCGGCAATCCAGGATATGGGCGCGGCGGGTCTGACCTCGTCAAGCGTCGAGATGGCAGGCAAGGGCGCGGTCGGCATTGAGCTGGATCTCGATCAGGTGCCGCAGCGCGAAGAGGGCATGAGCGCCTATGAGATGATGCTGTCAGAAAGCCAGGAGCGGATGCTGGCTATCCTGAAGCCCGGCTGCGAAGCCGATGGGCGGCGTATCTTTGACAAGTGGGGCCTGGATGCCGCTACCATCGGCGTGACGACAGAAACCGGACGTCTGATCCTGCGCCACCATGGCGAGGTCGTCTGCGATCTGCCTCTGGCCCCTCTGACCGAGGACGCGCCTCTGTATGATCGTCCGTGGACAGCGCCGATCATACCGGCCCGTCTGGACCCGGCGAAAATCCCCGCCCCTGTCGATTGGGAAACGTCGGTTCTGACAGTGCTCTGTTGCCCCGACATGGCCTCCAAACGCTGGATCTGGGAACAGTATGACCGCCACGTCATGGCCGATACCCTTGAAGACCCCGCCACCGGGGCCGATGCCGGCATCGTGCGCATTCACGGCACGCGCAAAGCCCTGGCCCTGACCAGCGATTGTACGCCCCGCTATGTCACCGCCGATCCCTATGAGGGGGGTAAGCAGGCTGTGGCCGAGGCGTGGCGCAACCTGACCGCTGTCGGGGCCGACCCCATCGCCATCACCGATAATCTCAATTTCGGCAATCCGGAAAAGCCGGCAATCATGGGCCAGATTGTCCGCGCGATCGACGGCATGGCCCTCGCTTGTCG
Organism: Caulobacteraceae bacterium; assembly: GCA_043742825.1. Taxonomy (GTDB): domain Bacteria; phylum Pseudomonadota; class Alphaproteobacteria; order Caulobacterales; family Caulobacteraceae; genus Acaudatibacter. Next base: position 4,248 of record JAYTXQ010000244.1, read on the forward strand.
CGAACTGGACTTCCCGGTCGTCAGCGGCAATGTCTCACTTTATAACGAGACTGATGGCGCGGCCATTCCCCCCACCCCAACCGTGGGTGCCGTGGGCCTGTTGCCCGACTATGGGGTGCGTGCAGGATTTGCCGGTATGAAGGCCGATGACACTCTGGTTTTGCTGGGCATCAACCATGGCGAGCTGGGGGCCAGCCTCTATCTGCGCGAATGCCTGGGGCGTGAGGATGGCGCGCCACCGCCGGTAGACCTAGCCCTCGAACGCAAGACCGGCGATTTCGTGCGGACGCAGATTCGCGCGGGCAAGTTAAAGGTCGTGCATGATCTATCCGACGGCGGCCTGATCGCGGCAGCCGCCGACATGGCCCTGGCTTCGGACCAGGGCATCGTCCTTTTGCCCACCAGCACCGCCCATGCCCACGTGTTTCTGTTTGGCGAAGACCAGGCCCGCTATCTGATCGCCGTGCATCAGCCCGCAGAATTTCTCGCCGCTGCTAAAACTGCTGGCCTGCACGCAAGTGTGGTTGGCCATGCGCAGGGCGACGCTTTTGCTTCAACCGGGCTTTTCAGCATTCCCCTGGCGCAGCTCCGCGCAGCCCATGAAGCCTGGCTCCCCGCCTATATGGCGTGAGCCTTCGCAATCTGTGTTAGGATGAGTTCATGCCCATGCCCCTTGCCGAGCTCGAAGCCCACCTGCGCGAAGCCTTTCCCGATGCCCAGATCGCCATCGAAGATCTGGCCGGCGACGGTGATCACTATAAGGCCAAGGTCGTGTCGTCGGCATTTGCCGGACTGGCACGAGTACGCCAGCATCAATTGGTCTATGCGGCACTGAAAGGAAAGATGGGCGGAGAGCTTCACGCTCTGGCGCTTGAGACAAGCGCCGCTTGACCTTTTGCCTTTGCCTTCCTAGCTCTTAAGCACTGAAATTCAAATCTCACCCGAAAGCCCGCCAGAATGACTCAGACTGTCGAAACCTCACCGGCCCACGATTTCATCGCCAAAACCGTTTCAGAAAATGATGTGGTGTTGTTCATGAAAGGCGTCCCCGACAAGCCGGCCTGCGGATTTTCGGCGATCAGCGTCCAGATCCTTGACCACCTTGGCGTGCCCTTTGCTGGCGTAAATGTCCTGGAAAACGACACCCTGCGCAGCGGCATCAAAACCTATTCCGACTGGCCCACCATCCCCCAGCTCTACATCAAAGGCGAATTTGTCGGCGGTTGTGACATCATCAAAGAAATGTTCCAGTCAGGCGAGCTGAAGCAATTGATGGCGGACCAGGGGTTGCTGGAAGACTGAGGTCTTCTCTTTACCGACCCGTAAACACCGGCGCGCGTTTCTCCACGAACGCCTTGGCCGCCTCGCGGTGATCGGCGGTCTGGCCGCAGTGGACGTGGTGGGTGGCTTCCAGGTCGAGACAATCGTCGACATCGCCGCCCATGGCGCGGTTCAGGTTTTCTTTCATGTAGCGAAAGGCCACCGTCGGTCCGTTGGCCAAAGACAGCGCGATCTCTTGCGTCTTCGCTGCGAGGTCTCCTACCGGGCAAACCCAATTGGTCAGGCCCAGGCGCAGCGCTTCATCGGCGCTTACTCGGCCTGACAGGTAATAGAGTTCACGCGCCTTTGCCGACCCGACCAGTTGGGTGAGAAAATAGGTGCCGCCGTAGTCGCCAGAAAACCCAACCTTAGCGAACGCCGTGGTCATGATCGCGGTGTCGGCCATGATCCTCATGTCGCACGCGAGGGCGAGGGAAAGGCCTGCTCCAGCGGCTGCGCCCGGCAATGCGGCCAGAGTCGGCTTGGGCATTTTGAACAGCTTGCCAGCCGTGGCACGTTGCGCGACGCGCTGACGGTGGATGGCCCCGTCGATGGTGTTGTCGCCGACCGTGCCGTCGCCTCGAGCGGCCATGCCCTTCACATCTCCGCCGGCGCAAAAGCCCTTTCCGGCCCCCGTCAGCACGATGCATTTCACCGCCGGATCCAGCTCTGCGATCGCAAGTTGTGCCGTCAAGGCCGCCATCATGGGCCCCGTCATAGCGTTGCGCGCGTCCGGGCGATTGAGCGTAAGGGTCAAAATACCGGAGTCCAACTCGGCCAGGAGGTCAGCGGTACCGGTGTCTAGGCTCGTCATGCGGCAGGTCTCCGGTGGATGTCGGGGTTGGTCTCAAGTCAATCATACAGGCCGCGCGGGTTGCAGGCCATGAGGCCGTAGTCCGGGCCATCTTCGCGCCACCCGTAGGGTTGTTTAGCCCCAAGCAGCGTGGCGAATCGGGGGTGATTGGCATGGCGCGCAAGAGTTTCGGCGTGGGCCGGATCGCCGTGACGTTCTTGAGCTTGGATGTGCTGACGACAGAAATAGGCCGACAAATTCATCCGTACGCCCGGCAGCTCGCGGCGAAAGCCCCCGTGCCAGGTGTTGCCGTGCCAGATCACGGCGTCTCCTGGATTAATGTCCATGCAAACGGCATTCGGCGGGTCGCGCCACTCAACCTGGTCGAGCGCCTTGGAGTAACGCGCCTGGGCAATGTCCTTGCCCGAGAGCCCCTCGCCGTGGAAGTTCTCTTGCGCTGTAGGCTGTCGCATCAGGCGATGGCTGCCGGGGATCATGGCTAAAGCCCCGGCTTCGCGGCTGTAGGGTGTCAGGGCGTAGTTGACATTGGCGACTATGGCTGTCGGTGAAAACGGCGCAGGCGTACCGTTGCCATTATCGGAGTGGACCATCAGCGGGATCCCGCCTGGCCCGCGAAAATGACATCCCATACTCGAGAGCAGGCAGCTCTCGCCCAAGAGATAGGTGATCAGCGCCAGGGGTTTTGGCTGCAACAATATCTCTTCAAATACCGGATCGTCATAAAGCAGGTAGGCGATGTATTGCATGCCGTTAAAGTCTTCGGCATTGGCGGTATCGGGATCTACGCGCCGGCCTGTCGTCTGTGCGACGCGATCAAGGATGGCCCCCTTCGCCCGCGAAATAATTGCGGGCTCAAGCACCCCCGTCAAAACTGTATAGCCGCGAGTCTCTAGCTCAAGGACATTTCGGTTCAGCCCGAGAGTTTCGATCAATTCTAGGATTCGCTCCAGGGCCGGATCTGCAGATCGACCCAGGGCCGCTGCGCCAACGTCATCCGCCGCCATGTGCCTGTCTCCCTATTTGGGTCACAGCATCGGACGGTTAGGACAATTGGGCAAGCGCCAAATGGCGGACGCGGAGACAAAGCCCACCCGCGCCTGCGGGCCTTTAGGCGTAGAATTCGATAACGAGGTTGGGTTCCATCTTCACCGGATAGGGCACTTCGGCCAGGTCTGGGGTGCGGATGAATTTGGCGGTCATGGCCTTGGCATCATGCTCAAGATAATCAGGCACGTCGCGCTCAGCCAGTTGCAGGGCTTCCAGCACCAGAGCCATATTGCGCGAACGCTCCCGCACCGAAACGATGTCGCCTGGGGAAACGCGATAGGAGGCGATGTTGACGCGCTTGCCGTTGACCATCACGTGGCCGTGATTGACGAACTGACGGGCGGAAAAGACTGTCGGCGTGAATTTCGCGCGATAAACGATGGCGTCCAGGCGGGACTCCAACAGACCGATCAGGTTCTCGGCGGTGTTGCCTTTGCGCTTTGCAGCGTCTTCATAGGTGCGGGCAAACTGTTTCTCGGTGAGGTTGCCGTAATAGCCTTTCAGCTTTTGCTTGGCGCGCAACTGCAAGCCAAAGTCGGAGACTTTGTTCTTGCGGCGCTGGCCATGCTGGCCAGGACCATAGGAGCGGTTGTTGACCGGCGACTTGGGGCGACCCCAGATGTTTTCGCCCATGCGGCGGTCAAGTTTGTACTTGGCCGAATGTCTTTTCGACATGGCTTTTCACTTTCACTTTGACGTGGCCCGGCGCTTCCGTGGTTGGAGGCACAATCTCAACGGCGGTCACACATCACCCGTCATATAATCTCACGCCACGCGGCAAGCCGACGACGGGAGGCGGCGGCTTATCGCGGCAGGAGCAGCGATTGTCAATTGCTCCCGGCGAGTTTGGCTTTGGCCGCTGCCAGCTTGGCCAGGACCCGGCCACGTCCTTTGGCCAGCGCAGTGACGACGCCGCGCAAGGTGCGGACTTCCTGGTCGTTCAGTTGCGCGCGACCGAAAGCGACGCGCAGGTTGCGTTGCATCGACGCGCGCTTTTCCGGGGGGTGGAAAAAGCCGGCGGTTTCCAGCTCGCCCTCCAGATGCTCATAAAAGCCAATCACCGCCGCCTGTTCTGCCGGCGGTGGCAGGGCTTGAAACATTGCCGGCGCACCGGCCTCACGGGTCAGACGCCACTCATAAGCGGTGATCGCGACGGCCTGCGCAAGGTTCAAGGAGGAAAATCGCGGATCGATTGGGACGGTGATGATCGCCTGGCAGAGGGCTATGTCGGCGGTCTCCAGACCGGCCCGTTCACCGCCAAACAGCAAGCCGACGGGCCAGCTTTGCCCGGCCGCCTCAGCCAGTCGCGCCGCCCCTGCGCGCGGGGTGAGGATTGGCAGATGCGTCTCACGCGGGCGGGCCGTGGTCGCCAAGACAAGACGCAGGTCGCCGATCGCCTCTGCCAGAGTGGCAAAAACCCTCGCACCGTCCAGTGCCCAGTCCGCGCCAGAAGCGCTGGGCCATGCCCGCTCCTGTGGCCAGCCGTCCCGCGGGCGAACCAGCCGCAGGTCCACCAGACCGAAATTGGCCATCACCCGTGCTACCGCACCAATGTTTTCCGCTAACTGGGGCTCATTCAGGATGATTGTCGGGGCGTCGCTTTTCATTGCCGGTGCATAACCCATTTCTAAGATAAGACGGATAGGTTGTTGGTTGCTGATTCGCCTCTTCCCAATGGCCCCGCCCTTATGTCCTATTCCCGCCGCACGCTCTTGACCGCCCTCGCTTCGAGCGTGAGCGCCTGTGTCGCGCCGGTCGTGAAAACCTCACCCAGGTCCGGTTTCGACACTGCACGGCTGCTGAACGGTTTCCCAGCTCTGGCGCAACGGGCTCATCCGGGCCTGTTAGCGGTAGGGGTGCGGTCTTTGCCCGATGGCCTGACCTGGGTGGGCAATGCCCGTGCCCCCCTGCCCTTACAGAGTGTGTTCAAGGCCCCACTGGCGGCCGCGTGCCTGGATTTGGTGGATCATGGGCGGATGCGGCTGAACGCCGCCGTGACGGTGTCGCGCGACAGTCTCTCGCCACCTGGATCCCCAATCAACGAAGCCTTCGGCGGGTCAGAGCCCCCGTCGAAACTGACCCTACGCATCGCCGATCTAATCGCCCTGATGGTTCAACGCAGTGACAATACTGCCGCCGACATCATGCTGGACCTTATTGGCGGCCCAGATGCGCTGAACGCCTGGTTGGTGGCCCATCAGATCAGCGGCATGCGAATCGACCGTCCCGAACGCGTGCTGCAACAAGATATTGCCGGGATGCCGCCCTTTCGCAGCGAGTGGCGCAGCGAAGGCGCCTGGCACGCCGCCCGCGATTCGGTTCCGGCGGCAGATCGCGAGTCAGCCATGCGCGCCTATCTGTCGGATGTGCGCGATACGACGACCATCGGGGCGGCCTTAGACTTCCTGTCGCAGCTTGATCAGGGGCGCCTTCTAAACCCGACCTCGACAGCGTTTTTGCTGCACCTGATGACCAACAGCGTGAACGGCAACACCCGCCTGCTCGCCGGCCTGCCGAAAGGGACTCGCCTGGCGCACAAAACCGGCACTGCCAGCACCGATCTGGGCCTCACGCCCGCGACCAACGACATCGGCATTGCCACCCTGCCCAATGGCCGACGCTTTGCCGTCGCAGCCTTCCTCGTCAGCTCAACGGCGACAGCGCCTGAGCGCGATCAGCTTCTCGCCGATTCTGCCTCTCTGATCGCAGCCGCTTTCAATTAGTCTCAACCTGCGCTTTCCCCGTCACGCGGGAGCCTTTATAGCACCGCGTCGTCCGCGATCCGGCTGCCCGGAATCGTCTGCTATGCTTTGCCTGCACGCTCCGGAGCCCAGATCAACCAATGACCAAAATCAAGGTCGCGAATCCTGTTGTTGACATCGATGGCGATGAAATGACCCGCATCATCTGGCAGATGATCAAGGATAAGCTCGTCCTACCGTTTCTCGATATACCGTTAGACTATTACGATCTTGGCATGGAAAACCGCGATGCTACCGATGATCAGGTGACCATTGATTCAGCTCACGCGATCCAAAGACACGGTGTCGGCGTTAAATGCGCGACCATCACGCCCGATGAAGCGCGGGTTGCAGAATTTGGCCTGAAAAAGATGTGGAAGTCGCCCAACGGCACCATCCGCAATATTCTGGGGGGCGTGGTTTTCCGCGAACCCATCCTGTGTCGCAATGTGCCGCGGCTAATCCCCGGCTGGACCCAGCCAATCATCATCGGCCGCCACGCCTTCGGCGATCAATACAAGGCCACTGATTTCGTCGTCCCGGGCAAGGGCAGACTGACCCTGAAATTCGAAGGCGAAGATGGCGAGGTGATCGAGCACGAGGTGTTCAAATTCCCTGGCGGCGGTGTCGCCATGGGCATGTACAACCTCGACGAATCCATTATCGATTTTGCCAGGGCCAGCCTGATGTACGGCCTGAACCGCAACTATCCGGTGTATTTGTCGACCAAGAACACGATCCTGAAAGCCTATGACGGGCGCTTTAAAGATATCTTCCAGCACATCTATGAGACCGAATTCGTTGATCGCTATAAGACCGCTGGCATCACTTATGAGCATCGCCTAATCGACGACATGGTCGCATCGGCGCTGAAATGGTCAGGTGGCTTTGTCTGGGCTTGTAAGAACTATGATGGCGATGTGCAGTCCGATCAGGTGGCGCAGGGCTTTGGCTCTCTTGGCCTGATGACCTCGGTGTTGCTGACCCCGGATGGCAACACGGTTGAGGCCGAGGCCGCGCACGGCACTGTGACCCGCCATTTCCGCCAGCACCAGCGCGGCGAGAGCACCTCGACAAACTCCATCGCATCGATCTTTGCCTGGACCCGGGGCCTTATTCACCGGGCGAAACTGGATGGAAACATAGAGTTGAACCGCTTCGCCCTGACTCTGGAAAAAGTCTGCGTCGATACCGTAGAATCGGGGGCCATGACCAAGGACTTGGCCCTCCTGGTCGGCGACCACCAAGGCTGGCTGACCACCGAGGGTTTCATTGACAAGGTGGCCGAGAACCTGGAAAAAGCGTTGGGTAATTAGGCAATCGCGATTGCCCCTTGGCCGGCCGTCATCTAAACAATGCTGAGTTCGGTCGTCACGCTAAACTGAACGTAAAACGTAAATCGGGGGCATTGATGACACTTAACGCTGGTAGCACCTATGCCGGGCGCTGACCTTTTCGATGTGATCGTAGTTGGCGGTGGGCCCGCCGGATCGGTCATGGCTTGGTCTCTAGCCAAGCGCGGGATCAAAGTGGCCGTGATTGAACGGGCAAGCTTTCCCAGGGAAAAGGTGTGCGGTGACTTCGTCGAACCAGGCGGCCTACGCATATTGGCGGCCATGGGGTGTTTGCAGATGATGGACGGCCCCGCGCGGCTACCGATCACCGCCAACCGGGTCTATTTCGGACCAAAGCTCGCCTATAGGGGTGAAATTCCCTACTACCAGAATGATCACGGCCTACCACCTCACGGCTACATCATTCCCAGAAATGAGCTGGACACCCACCTGCTGGTGTGCGCCCAAGCCGCCTCCGCGACCGTGATGCAAGCCAGCGCTGTGGTTGGCGTTCGCCGTGAGGGTGGCCTTATGCGGGTCGATATGGAAAGCGACACTGGCAACCTTAGCCTCACCTCGCGGCTGGTGATCGGTGCGGACGGGGCTGAATCGACGGTTGCAAAGAGCGTCGGGCTGCGGCGGACCGACCGCCGATATATAGGGATCTCTCAGCGAGCCTATGTTGAAGGCATCGAGACCAAGACCGGTGAAGCGGCGATCTGGTTCGAGGAGGATATCTTCCCAGGCTATGGATGGATGTTCCCGATAGGTAACGGTCGCGCCAATGTTGGCGTTGGTATCCTCAGCGAGACCTGTCACCGCCACGGCCTCTCGGTTCCTCAGTCCTTCACCGAGTGCATAAAAAGGCTAAGGATTCGTCATCCCGACTGCGCCAATGCTCATGTGATTAGTCGGCCGCTGGGCGGGGTGGTCAAGACTTATGGGGGTATTGATCGCAATCATTTCGATGGCGGCTTGCTCATTGGCGATGCTGGTTCCTTCGTCGATCCGATGACCGGGGAGGGGATAACCCAGGGCATGGAATCGGCCTTGATCGCGACATCGACTGTCGTGGATGCGCTGGAGCGCGGTCGTTTCGATGCGGGTTTTCTCTCACGTTTCGATACGGATTTTCACGATTATTTCGACCCTGCCATGCAGTATCTTGACCTCAATGCCACATTCACTCGCAATTGGCACTTTAGGGAATTTTTTCTGAGCACGAGCCGTCGCGGCTTCGAGGTCGCACAGAACGACCCGGATTTTGCTCGCGTCGCCGGGTCCACTTTTGGCGGCCTAAACCTGCAACCTCTGTTGATCATCGGCCAGATGTGGTCTGGGGTCCTGAAACACGCAGTCGGCGGCGGTGTTCAGGCGTTCAGCGATCTGCTCGGCGGCCGCGTGGGTCGGTCAGGCGGGCTGATGGCCGACATGGCGGCCTGGGAGCGCGGCTGGAGCGCATCGATCAAGCATGACGCAGCGTGGCACTTTTCGTGGCTTAAGGATGTGGTGAAGAAATCGGTCAGACTACAAACCACTCTCTGGAATCCGGAAAACCCGCGGGTCAGGGGCCCCCTGCTCTAGCCCTACAGTCTCAAAACTTCGAGGACGTGATCATGACGAAAACACCCGCCAAATCGCCGCAAGCTAAGAGGCCAGTTGCAGGCCCGCGCGTCGCCGTTGTCGGCGGGGGCATGGCCGGATTGACTAGCGCGCTAAAGCTAGCAGAGCGCGGTTATGCCGTCACAGTGTTCGAGGCGAGCGGTATACTTGGCGGCAATATGTCTTCGACCCTGGATACGGAAACCGGCGTCTATCACGATGTCTATCCGCACATGTTTTGCGAATGGTACGACAATTTCTGGGCCCTGCTGAAGGACGATCTGAAAATTGACCGAGAAGCGAAGTTCGAACGTCGCTGGAGCGTGAAGTCACTGAACAAACCGGGCATGACTACTGAGCCCGACGTTGAGGTGCCGATCACTTCGGTAGCTGTCGCAGGCAAGCTTGACGTGCCAATGGCAAAATATCTGGACCTGAAGAGCCCCTCTACCCTCCCCGCCATCTGGGACAATCTGACCTCTGGGGTCATGTCGCCAGCCAACATGTTTCTATTCGGTTTTTCTATGCTCGACATGGCAGGCCGGCCAAAATACGGCACCAACGACTCGTTGAATAATCAAATCGACGTCAATGCATTCATGTATTCACGTGGCTATTTCAATGATGATATTGCTCAACTACAGGATTATTTTCTGAAGGTCGTCTGGTCAGTGCCCAGCAGCGTAACGTCGACTCTATCCTATCAGGATTTCATTAAACACACGTTCACTTTCCCTAAGCCCACACCCTTCTCTTGGTTATTGAAAGGTAGTTTGCAACAGGAGATGATCGCACCGTTCGAAGCCGCCCTGGAAGCGGCACATTGCACGGTGCTGACAAACCGGACGGTTCGAGAGGTCTGTCTGCGAGATCAAGGGGTCAGCCTGGGTTTCGATGGAGATCAAAACGAAGACTATGATTTCGTTATCCTGGCGCTACCAGGACTTGAGCTGGTCAAGCTGGTTCTTTCGGGGCCGCCCGGGCAGCGAATCGTCGAACGCGTTCCGGAGCTGGCCCAAATTCGCTTCACCTGGGGCGAGGCGATTCCGGTCATTGATCTGTATCTAAAGACGAAAATCGCCGACATCCCTAAGGAAGTCGTTGGTCTGGTAGATTCCCCCTATGCTTTGTCTTTTTTGGATATTTCCCAATTGTGGCCTGTCGATCAACTCAAAAGTCGAGGCACCGTTTTGTCCCTGGCAGCCTCGAAAGGGGGCGCAATTCCGGCCAGTAACGAGCATGAGCAAGGTTTTCTCATGATCAAAGAATTGCGAGAATTTGTTACAAGCTTCGACCCTGGACGGTTCTGGGGGGATCCCGATAGCGATATCGATTGGGAAAAGACCGCCTTCCGCTCCAACAGTACCTACTTGCTTTTCGTCAACGACGTTCCCAGTTTGGACTGGCGACCATCTACGACCTACGCCAATCTGCCCAATGTTGCCTTTGCAGGAGATATCTGCAGAACAGACGTGAATATGGCGACTATCGAGGCCGCCGTGCAGAGCGGCTTAATGGCCGCCCAAGCTGTGCAGTCGTCGATGCCAAGGGGCCAGCCAATCAAGCTCGTGGATCACGTCGTCTACAGCGACATGGCGCTCCTGGCGACGAAGTTGGTTTATCTGCCGGCGGCCTATGCCGCAGCTGCGTGGGCAATGAATCATACCAGTCAAAGACTAGGGGCGGACACCAGCCGATACGCCGCCAAATTCTCACCCCAAGCTTATTCGCTGCTTTTACCAGTTTACCTGCTGATGGATTGTCTGATCACCAGCTATTGGCTGACCGACAGTATCGTGCATCCGCGACGTGGCGAAGGATTTGAGCCACACGATGACGCCGACACGCCCCTTGGCTTTGGGACCCTGCTTTTGGGCACAGCCAAAGAGGTAATGCGAACGATCCTCAACCATTTACCGGACGGCGAGGCGAGTAGACCCAGACCTGGACCGAGTGGAACAACGGGAGCGTTCGCCGACGACGCTTGGCGACTGGCAAAATCAGCTTACCCGAGGGGCAAGACGGCATCAGCTACAGCCCAGGACGTCGCACGTCCCTACAGGCGGCGCTGGCGCGCGAAGATGTAATGTCAAAGCGTCATCCACGCGGCAAGATCAGTTTTTACGGATAGTTACATGTCAGATTCGACAACGAGTGATATCATTGCCGCGTTGGGCTTCGTTTCCGAGATGCAACGCCTGCGCTTGCTGATCGAAACCTGGATCAGTCAGGCCAGTCCGGAAATGCGTCCGATGCTGGAATGGCAGTTCATTACCAAGTCGAAATACTTCCGCCCCTTGACGATCTTCGGCTGCTATCGGGCGGTCAGCCCTGGGCCAATTCCCGATTCAATGATCCGCTCGGCGGCCGTGCTGGAGATGATGCACAACGTCTCGCTGATCATCGACGACATTCTGGATCAATCGGACGAGCGTCGCGGCAAGGCGACTCTGCATTGCAAATTCGGCCAACTCCCGGCCTTGATGGCCTCCGGTTACATCGTTGCTGAGGGGTTTCGCATGTCGGCGGACGATCCGCATGATATTGCCTTGTTTTCGGATCTCCTCAAACGCTTAGGGGTCGCTGAATGCCTGCAATGGCGGATGCGACGACAACCACTGGGCGTTGACGACTGGCTGGAGATTGCCAGCGAGGACACCGGCTCCATGTTCGAAACCTGCGCCTGCCTGGCCACGCGTGATGATCGTCTGCGCAAATTCGGGCATCTGATCGGCGTCGTTTATCACGGCTGCGATGATGTCGGTGACGTAAAGGGCCTGGAGTCACTTGGCGGCGGAGGCGAGGAAGACCTTCGCGACGGCATCCTTACCCTGCCGGCCTCTCTGGCCATTCAAGATCCACAGATTGCCGCACTTTTCTGCAAACCCGAACCCACACCAGGCGACCTGGAGCAGATATCCCTGGCCCTTCGCGCCCAGTTGCCGGCAGCGGAGGATAAGCTCGACGAACTGGCGACCGAGGCCAAATGGGAAGCCCACCTGCATACCACCGAGCCGGCGACCTTGCTGGCCCTTGTTGATTATACACGGGAACTATCGGGGCGTTAGGACCGCCGATCCGCGGCGTTAACAGCACCTGCCACCGCTCGGGCTTCGGTCAAATCGACCGACATCTCCGCCTGCGGAAACTCTTGCAAGAGCGGGACGAGCAGATTGGTCGTTGCGGTATCATCGCCCTGGGACTGAGCCAGCCGGGCCAAATCAGTTGTCGTGCGCAGGCTCCAGGCCTTCGCACCAATTTCCCGGGCCAGATCAATGGCGGCGACGAAATCCTTTCGGGCCTCGTCAAGATTGTTTTGCGCCAAGTGAAAGCTTCCACGCAGGCGCAATGCCTCAGGACGAAACGCCAACTCCTGAGGATAGTCGTTGATCGCCCCGTTCACGACCGAAAAAGCTTCATCAAGCTCGCCGCTCAGTGCCAGAACCGCAGAAAGTTGCGCGATAAAATAGGTTATGCCGACACGGGCCCCTGATACCTCGAACCCCAATAGCGCGCGGCGCAATAGCCCAACACCCTCCGATACCTGGCCCAGAAGCGCTATTGAGCTACCCAAAGTCCCCCGCGCCAGGTCTCCCAGATAGGCAAAACCGTTCTCCTCGCATAGGATGAGCAATTGACTCGCCGAGTCCTGTGCCAAGGACGCCTTTCGCATGCTGCCATTTACGACCCCATGAAAATGCAAGGTCAGTGCGAAATCATAGGGATTTCCGGTCGCCTCAGCGACGCTACGCGCACGGACAAGGCGCGCCTCAGCGACGTCTGAGCGGCCCATTACCCATGCCGCCAGACTGGCGACCCCGATAGCGATCAGATTATTCGCCTGCGCGGATTTTTGTCCGACGGGGTCGATCATCGGGCTCAGCCGCTCAAAATGTTCATCTGCACCTTTTAAATCGCCCGTATAAAATCTGCCCTGCACCTCGGCGTGAAGGGCGACGACAATTCGATCATGCCGATCTGGTTCTCGCTCAGCCAGTTGCAAAATTCGCTCATTTTGCCTGGCCGCCGCCGCGTAGTCCCCAGCGGTAAAGGTGGACCGCCAGACCCTGAGTTCTTCGCGGATCAGTTGCGCTACACTGCCGGTTTTCTCGGCCAATGCCCGCGACCTCGCCGCTGCCTTCATCGTATCGGGCGCAGCATAGCCAAGGGTTAGCTGCAGAACGCGATTAAGCGCACCTTGAAGCTCCAATTCAATGGCGTCGCGCTCATTTGATTGTGGCAATCCGGAAATCAGATCGACGGCCTGACGATAGCCAAATTCCGCCTCCTTGAACGCCCGTCTGGCAACGGCCTCCTCGCCAGCCGCCTTCCACGCAGCTATTGCCGCCGCCGTCTCACCCGCTTCCGTCCAGTGACGTGCCAGAACCTCAGGGCGGACAACACCGCGAGTTCCCGAACCCGCAGCCAGTGTTCGGGCAACCCGGCCATGAAGCTCTCGGCGCCGACTTTTCAGCAGGGCCATATAGGCAGCGTCCTGCATCAGGGCATGCTTGAAACGGTAGCTTGCCTCCGGAGGAGTCCCGCGAGCATAGATCAATTCTGCATCAACGAGACTTTCCAGATCTGCCTGAAGTTGCGCTTCGGGTGCTGGGGAAACCGCGTGCAGCAACTCATAGCTGAACTCCCGTCCCAGAACCGAAGCCAGTTGCGCCACCTGTTTGGCCCGTCCGAGCCGGTCCAAACGCGTAGCCAGAGAATCCAGCAGTGTCGGTGGGATGTTGTGGGTCTCAGCCTGCGCCTGACCATCCAAGATCAAGCGGGTCAGCTCTTCGGCGAAAAGAGGCACGCCGTCAGTCCGCATGACCACAGCATCAATGATGCCGTCGGCCAGCCCCGCCTCAGAGATTGCCGCCATGACGAGTTCCCGCGTCTGGCGCGAATTTAGACGGTTAAGGGTGATCTGCGCGTGGTGTCCCCGGGGCGTCCAAGTGGGGCGAAACTCTGGGCGGGCGGTGCCGATCAGAAGCACCGGTGCAGTCGCCCCTTGATCTACCAGGGTTTGCAACATCTCAAGGGTCGACGGATCAATCCAGTGCAGGTCTTCCACGACCAGTACCAGGGGTGTGCTAGCCCTTCCATTGAAAACCCACGCAGTCAGCGCCGAGAGCAACTGTCTGCGCCTGCGGTCCGGTGCCAGTTGCAGTGGCGGATAGTCCTTAGGAACCGACAGCCCGAGGACCTCGGCGACCAGGGGGACGATATCATTGCCCCCGACCAGATCAGGCGCAAAGCCTTGACGTACGCGATCAAACGCGTCGTCGCTCAGATCGTCCCCTTCCATCAGGCCCAGGCCCTGGCGCAGCATCTGAGTGGTCGCATAAAAAGGTGTATTGACGAAAAAAGGTGCGCCGCCGCACTCTATCCAGCTGTGCCGCTGGGCCTCAATCTGGCCACGAAACTCATCCAGCAGCCGCGTTTTGCCAATACCCGGCTCTCCGAGGACAAGGACGACCTGGCCCTCGCCATCACGCACCCGTTCCCAGCGGCTCAAGAGTAGTTGCAGTTCTTCCTCGCGCCCAACGAAACGCGTTGCTTCCCTGGAAGAAAAGCCTCGCGCGCGGGCGCCGATCGCAGCCCCTCGCACAACGCGATACAAAGCCACAGGCTCGCCCCCACCGACTGTTAATTTGAGGGGCTCCATTACAAAGAGGCCGGAAGTCAATTGATGGACCGTGTGACTGGCAACCAACGTATCGACCTGTGCCGCCGCCTGAGCATCCACCGCGACGGCCGGGGCTTCCCCGAAAATCTCCACCTCGGCGCTACCGCCGACAACCACGGTTCCCGCATGGACACCGATACGCACGACGAGGCAAACGCCTGGCGGCAGGTCCTGATTCACCCGGCTCATAGCCTCAAGTATGGCCAGGCCAGCTCGCACCGCGCGCTCCGCTGCGTCCTCCTGCGCCTGCGGGTAGCCAAAACAGGCCAATAGCCCGTCCCGCTGAGTAGTGGTCACCACCCCACCGGCGTCAATGATCGCCTGGCCAACCGCAGGCTGGACCTGCGCGGAGATCGTGTGCCAAAGCTCCGCATCTAAAGGCACAGATTGCTCGGCCTTGGCGAAAGCACAGGACAGGATCGTCAGATGCCGCCGTTCGCCAGCAGGCTGGGCCTCCGACACCGAAACCGCCTGCACAGCAGCCGTAGCGACAGATGGCGAAGGGTCGAATACCAGGCGCATAGCCGGGACGATCAGGCCCGATACCTCGTCCTGCAGGGCAAATACGTCTGCTAGGTCGCGATCAAATCTTTCAGACCAGACCGCAGCGCCGCTGGCGACATGCGTTAAATGGACATTGATGCGCACTCTCTGCCCAGCCCGGCGGATCGAGCCGTCGACTAGGTGGGTGGCTTTGAGAGACTCACCCGCCCTGGCCTTCATTTCACCACGGAATTGTAGACTGGCGGTTCGCCCGATCAGACCTACGCCAGACACCTCCATCAGGCCACGAACGACGTCTTCACCTATCCCGTCACACAGGGCTTCCAGTTCCGCGTCCAAGGTCGGATTATCGAACGGCAACACCGCCAGGGTGGGCTGTTGTTCCGCCGTCCCGGTGGGCGCGACCGGCACTGGCTGCGTCAGCGCCGGGGCCTCAGAACCAATTAGCTGTTGAACGCTATCGACAATCCGCAGCCAGCCGGCGTTGCCTGCATCTCCTGTCCACCCGCTCAGGTTTGCGCACTGGATCTGGTCAAATGGCATTGGCAATCGAGCACCATCGACAATAAGCTGCACCAGCTTGTCTTCGGCCCGGGCGCGGTCCGCCTCTGATCGCACCCATTGCGACTTCACCGCTTCGTCCGACCAGATGACGACAACCGCTTTCGCCGACGCTAGCTGTTCAGCGATCACATCGGCATAGACACGGTGGGTCGGCAGATCAAAATCCAGCCAAACATCAAAGCCCCTTTCGCGCAGCCGCTCAGCCACGATCTTGGCGTGGCCTTCGCTAGAGCGCGCATAAGAAATGAAAACGTCAGCCATATGCGTTGTCGCTTAGGACTCAAGCATCGCCTTGATCGCGGCAATGCCCTCAGCCGCCCGGGAGCCATCCGGTGCGCCGCCCTGGGCGAAATCGGACTTGCCGCCGGCCCCCTGGCCGCCCATGGCGATAACAGCGGTGCGGGCAAGATCAGCGGCGCTGAAACGGTCCAGAGCGCTGCCGGTGACCGCAACGGTGCAAGCCACCTTACCATCAGCCACGCCACAGAGCGCTATCACCCCGTCGGGAACCTGTTTCTTAAAGGCTTCAGCAATAGGGCGAAGATCCTTACCGCCGACGCCCTGCAGCACGCGGCCGATGAACTTCAATCCACCGATATCCTCCGGCGCAGTTTCCCCGCCGCCGCCGCCGACTGCCAGTTGGCGTTTGGCATCGGCTAGGTCACGTTCAAGCTTGCGGCGCTGAACATCCAGTGCATCGACGCGGGCAACGACCTCACTGACGGGAACCTTGAACTGATCGGCCAGCGCCTTGGCCACCGCCGCCTGATCCAGCAGGTAGCGCCGCGCTGGCTCTGCGGTCAAAGCTTCAATCCGGCGTATGCCAGCAGCGATGCCGGTTTCGGAAACGATTTTGAACAAGGCCAGGTCGCCGGTGCGGGCTGCATGCGTGCCACCACACAACTCTACTGAATAGGCGCCTTCGCCATCCAGGGCTCTGCCCAAAGTGAGCACACGCACACGGTCACCATATTTCTCGCCAAAAAGCGCGACCGCCCCGGCATCAATGGCGGCAGCCGGTGCCATTTCTTCGGTCTCAGCCGCCAGGTTCTGACCGATCACTCTATTCACCTCGCTCTCGACGGCTTCCAGCTCGGCGGACGAAAGCGGACCGCTGTGGCTGAAGTCGAAACGCATGCGCTCGCCATCCACCAGCTGGCCTTTTTGTGCGACATGCGGCCCCAGAACATGACGCAGGGCGGCGTGGGCAAGGTGCGCGGCGGAGTGATTGAGCCGGGTGCGAGCCCGACGCGAGGCATCAACGACTAGATGAATGCGTGAGCTTCGCTCAAGATGACCGTGTGTGACAGTGACAGCGTGGACGTGCAGATCACCGGCCTGACGAGAGACATCCGTAACCTCAGCCGCACCACCTGACCATTTGAGCCGTCCGCGATCCCCCGCCTGGCCACCACTTTCGCCATAGAAGGGTGTGGTATCAAAGAGCACCTGCACGCTCTCGCCGACGGTGGCGACCGGGATGTCATCGCCGTCACGGACCATGGCCAAGACCTCCGCACTCCCCTCAAGCGCGTCATACCCGGTGAACCGGGTTGGGCCAAAACGCTCGCGCAGGGCCAACCACACACCAGCCTGGGCCTGTTGACCCGACCCAGTCCAACTCTCCCGCGCCATGGTCCTCTGCCGATCCATGGCCACATTGAATGCGACAAGATCGACGCCGATACCGCGTGGACGAATGGCGTCCTGCGTCAAATCCAGTGGAAATCCATATGTGTCATAGAGTTTGAACGCCGTCTCACCGGCTAGAGTGTCACCCGCCCGCAGCCCTGCTGTGGCGTCATCCAGCAGCGCCAGGCCACGTCCCAAAGTGGCGCGGAAACGCTCTTCCTCGCTGCGCAGGGTTTCGATGATCAACGGTTCAGCCCGGCGCAGTTCAGGAAACGCCTGACTCATAGCGTCGATCAGGGTCGGTGCCAGGCGGTGCATCAGGGGATCCTTGGCCCCCAGCAAAAACGCATGCCGCATAGCCCGGCGCATGATCCGGCGCAGCACGTAGCCCCGTCCCTCGTTTGAGGGTGTGACTCCATCAGCGATCAGGAAACTCATCGACCGCAGATGGTCGGCAATCACCCGGTGAGAGGCAGTGTTCTCTCCTTCAGCCTTGACCCCTACGGCCGATTCACTGGCACCGATCAGAGTGCGAAACAAATCGGTTTCGAAAACACTGTGCACGCCCTGCAGGACACAGGTCATGCGCTCAAGGCCCATGCCGGTATCGATCGAGGGTTTGGGCAGGTTCACCCTCACCCCGTCCGAACCTTGGTTGTACTGCATGAACACCAGGTTCCAGAATTCGACGAACCGGTCGCCGTCTTCGTCTGGCGAACCTGGGGGACCGCCGGCTACCGAGGGGCCGTGGTCGAAAAATATCTCCGAACACGGACCGCAGGGGCCGGTATCGCCCATGGCCCAGAAATTATCGCTGGTGGCGATGCGAATGATCTGGTCATCGGCAATGCCGGCGATTTTGCGCCACAGGACGGGCGCCTCTTCGTCCGCAGCATAAACAGTCACTACAAGCCGGTCTTTGGGAAGGTCAAACCCCCTGGTGATCAGGTTCCAGGCCAGTTCGATCGCTTCAGCCTTGAAGTAGTCACCAAAGGAAAAATTTCCCAACATCTCGAAGAAAGTCAGGTGGCGGGCGGTATAGCCAACATTATCCAGATCATTGTGCTTGCCGCCAGCCCGCACACATTTTTGCGAGGTTGTGGCGCGGGGCGACGGTGCGGACTCGGCCCCGGTGAAGATGTTCTTGAACGGCACCATACCGGCGTTGACAAACAATAGTGTCGGATCGTCCTGCGGGACCAGGGGCGAAGAAGCGATCACGGCGTGATCGGCGGCAGCGAAATAGTTCAGAAACTGACTGCGGATTTCATTGAGACTAGACATGTCCTGCGTCTAACACCTGGCAGCACGGTGACAAAGGGGCTCTGCCCCTGCGCCCGTATCAGATCGTCAACCTGCCCTATTTTTTGAACCGCAGAGAGCGCCGCCAGACATTACCAGGTAGATGCTACAACAAGTCCCGTTGACGGTGACCCATGTCTTTCAGTTGCACCCAGTAGCGCTGGCGCACTCGCCGGCTCTCACCCGATTGCGACCTGGAGCGGATGGGCAGGAAAGATGCCGGCGCGGGTGCCGGCGCTACGGGTTAGAAAGCTGCGGCAGCGCTATTCGTCGTCGGTCTCAACGGCACCGATGAGCAGTTCTTCCTCGATTTTGGTGGAATTGCCACGCACCTGGGCTTCGATCTGGTCGGCGATGTCTGGGTTGGCCTTCAGGAACTCGCGGGCGTTGTCGCGGCCTTGACCGATGCGGGTGCTGTTCCAGGAAAACCAGGCCCCGGACTTGTCGATCACCCCGGCCTTGACGCCCAGATCAATGATCTCACCCAGTTTGGAAATGCCCTGTCCGTACAAGATATCGAATTCCACTTCGCGGAAGGGGGGGGCGACCTTGTTCTTGACCACCTTGACGCGGACATTATTGCCGATGATCTCGTCGCGCACCTTCACCGAACCGGTGCGGCGGATATCCAGACGGACCGAGGCATAGAATTTCAACGCATTGCCACCCGTTGTTGTCTCGGGGCTGCCGTACATGACCCCGATCTTCATGCGGATCTGGTTGAT
Organism: Caulobacteraceae bacterium; assembly: GCA_043742825.1. Taxonomy (GTDB): domain Bacteria; phylum Pseudomonadota; class Alphaproteobacteria; order Caulobacterales; family Caulobacteraceae; genus Acaudatibacter. The sequence continues at coordinate 23,516 of JAYTXQ010000244.1, forward strand.
AAAGATCACCAGGGTCTGGGTCTTGGAGATCGATCCTGTGAGTTTGCGCAGTGCCTGGCTCATCAAGCGGGCCTGAAGACCGGGCAGGCTATCGCCCATCTCGCCTTCGATTTCCGCTCTGGGCGTCAGTGCAGCAACGGAGTCGATAACAACGATATCGACCGCGCCGGAACGCACCAGAGTGTCGGTGATCTCCAGAGCCTGTTCTCCGGTATCAGGCTGGGCGACCAGAAGCTCATCCAGATTGACCCCCAGCTTGTGGGCGTAAGACGGATCAAGCGCATGCTCGGCGTCGATGAAAGCGGCGGTACCGCCGGCCTTTTGCACTTCGGCGACCACGTGCAAAGCCAAAGTAGTCTTGCCGGAGCTTTCCGGACCAAAGATTTCGACAACGCGCCCTTTAGGCAGGCCACCGATGCCCAGGGCGATATCCAGGCCCAAAGAACCGGTATGCACCGTGTCGATCTCTGCAATCTTGCCCTTGTCGCCCAGTTTCATAACCGAGCCCTTGCCAAAGGCCCTGTCAATCTGGGTCAGCGCGGCTTCAAGTGCCCGCTGTTTGTCGCCTTCGTCTTTGCCCACCAGTTTCAACGCCATGTTGCTCATCTTTGCCATCCTGATCCTATTCCATGATTCCATCGCGCGGCGCGTGTGATCCCATAAAATTGGGCACCCCCGTTTACTGGAATCATTTGTGCTCTCTTTGTTCGATGTTCGCAATATGTTCTGTTAAATTTATTTCCCGCCCGGCACGGGGCAGTGTAACGCTTCATGCCTTGCGGACGAATATCGGGACATGGCGTGGCAAAAAGCGAGACCGAGCTGAAAGTCCTTATGCTGAGCGGCCTTGGCGGTGACAGCGACAGCTATCGCCGGCTGCTGGAGGCCCTGGGAGGTTTCCTGCGCGCCATGTTCCGCCGCCGGCTCAGCCAAAATGACGGCGAGGTTGAGGATCTGGTGCAGGAGACGTTGTTGGCCATCCACGTTAAACGCGGCACCTATGACCCTGCGCTGCCCTTCACGCCCTGGGCCTATGGCATCGCCCGCTACAAGCTGCTGGATCATTTCCGACGCCGTGGGGTGCGCCGAATGGTGCCCATCGAGGATGCATCAGAGCTGACCGCGGGGGAAAATCCGGAGGAAGGCGCGGTTCGTCATGACATCACCGCTCTGCTGGCACGGCTGCCGGCCAGGGACCAACGCCTGGTGCGAGACTTGAAACTCACAGGCTTTTCCATAGAAGAAGCCGCCGCCCGTGCGGGAATGAGCGCGGGTGCCGCCAAGGTGGCGGTTCACCGCGCCATGAAACGCCTCGAAAAGGAGGTCCGCCATGAAGACCTCTGAGCTGATTGATGCCCTGGCCGGCAATGCAATCGCACAGCGCCGTGCTCCAATCGCGCCGCCAATGATCGTCGCCATGCTCGTTGGTGTTGGCGTCAGCGTCACCCTGTTGCTCGCGTGGTTGGGTGTACGTGATCTGAACACCGCCACCGCGACGTCGGCGTTTTGGATGAAATCTCTCTATACAGGCAGCCTGGCGATCATCGGCTTTATGCTGGTGCGCCGGCTGGCGCGGCCGGGTGGATCGGCCGGCCCCCTGCCCTTTTTTGGCTTCGCCGTGCTTGGCATTATGGCGATTCTGGCGGTGTTCGAGCTGGCCCGCACACCAACCGATGGGATCGCAAAACTGTTGGTGGGGCACACCCTGAAAATGTGCTCGATACGCATTATCGCCCTGGCCGTGCCGACCTATGCTGCGGTGATCCTGGTCTTGCGCCGCATGGCCCCGACCCGGCTGGGATTGTGTGGCGCGGCTGCCGGCATGTTGGCTGGCGGTGCCGGGGCCACTATCTATGGTCTCTATTGCGACGAAACTGCAGCGACGTTCGTGACCGCGTGGTATACCCTTGGCATTGCCGTCTGCGCCGCCTTAGGGGCTTGGGGAGGTCGCTACCTGCTGCGCTGGTAGGCCTAAACCTTAGCCTAGGGTTTCTCGCAATCGAAGAGGCCGAGACAGAGGATCAGGCCTAGCCCGCACGCGACTGATCTCACACCCCCCCTGCGCCTCCTTAGCCTGCGATCTGTGCGAACCGTTTGGACAGGATGGCATCGGCCTGGTCCATGATGTTGCGGACCACTTCGGCGCAGGTGGGAATGTCGTGGATCAACGCCTGGCTCTGGCCAGTCGTCCAGATACCGCCGTCCAGATCGCCCCCGGACAGGACGTTTTCACGCCCCCTTACGCCGGCCATAAGTTCGCGCACATCGGCGAAAGTCTTTGTCGGGTCGCGCTGGATTTCCGCCACCTGTTCGGCAATCGCATTTCTCGCCACGCGGGCGGTATTGCGCAGTGAGCGTCCCACCAGCACCGTGTCGCGCTCAGTATTTTCCACAATGGCGCGTTTGACGTTGTCATGGACCTTTGCTTCCACCGTCGCCAGAAACCGCGTCCCCATGTTCACCGCATCCGCCCCCAGGGCCAGGGCCGCCACCAGGCTGCGCCCATCGGCCATACCGCCAGACGCGATCACCGGCACATTCACAGCATCCACCGTGGCGGGCAGGAGAACGATCAGGCCGATATCGTCCTCACCCGGGTGGCCGGCGCATTCAAAGCCGTCGATGCTGATGATATCCACCCCGTGCTTCACCGCCGAGACCGAGTGGCGAACCGAGGTGCATTTGTGGATCACCTTAACCCCGTGCTCCTTAAAGCGCGGCAAATGATCAGTGGGCGCGCGGCCAGCCGTCTCGACGATCTTGATCCCCGAATGGATAATCGCCTCCCGATACTCGTCGTAGGGAATAGGATTGATTGACGGTAGCAGGGTAAGATTGACCCCGAACGGCTTATCCGTCAGCGACTTGGTCTTATCGATCTCGGCCAACAACTCCGCGCCCGACTTGAACATATGAGCGGTCAAAAAGCCGAGCGCGCCGGCGTTGGCGACGGCGGCCACTAGGTCGGCATAACCCACCCCGGTCATCCCGCCCATGACGATCGGCGTCTCGACGCCGAACATTTCGGTGATCCGTGTCTTCATTGCCTAGCTCTCCCTCGCGATTTTGGTTGCGATACGAGATAGGGCACTCCGGCGGCCCGGTCTAGATAGCCAGTTTAAGGCCGCACGTTCGGCGCGGCTTTAGGAGCGACGGCGGCGGGCTTTGCAACCAGATCGCCGTCTCCCCTCAGGTGAGCGCCCGCGCCCGACAAGGACCTTGGAACTGAATACGCCGTGGGACGTTGTTTCCACAGAACATTCTTGGAGGCTTTTCGTCACATGCAACCGATTCTGAGTCTCGTCGCTTTGGCGGCGGTAGCAGCCACGCTGACCGGGTGCGCTGAAAACTATGGGTCTGAAGGTCCAGATCGCCTCAGGGTCAGCTCAGGCGTCGGTGTTTATCACAGCCCCGGTGAGGAGCGCTGGCGCAGCCGGTATAACCGCACCTATGCCTATGACGACGACGCCTATTATCAGCAGTGTCGCAATGGCCCTGATCCCGCGGGCGTCATCATCGGCGGCCTGATCGGTGGATTACTGGGCAATTCCGTCACCCATGGCGGCGCGCGCGTTCCAGGGACCATCGCCGGTGTCGTCGCCGGAGGCGCGATCGGTGCCGCCCTGACCAACAAGATGGACTGCGAAGATCGCAGCTATGCTTATAAAACCTATTACGACGGCTTCAATGCCAACCGACCTGGCAGCGATTATGAGTGGCACAATGACCG
>JAYTXQ010000245.1:0-5603 GCA_043742825.1 Caulobacteraceae bacterium
CGCTTTTGAGCGGCTGAAAGCAACGGGCCTGTTGACGGAGGTCGTTCAAATCGACGGCTGTTTCCAGGAAGGGGCCGGTGACTGCATCTGGGATTCTTCGAGGAGCCTGTTCTGGGTTGGCAGTGGACCACGCTCGACCGCTCCCTCGGCAGATATCATCGCCGCACATTTTGGTCAGCAGGTCGTGCACCTGCCATTGGCCACGGAACAATTCTATCACCTAGATACCTGTTTCTGCCCCTTGAGCGGCGGAGAAATCCTCTATTATCCGCCGGCTTTGACCGCCCAGGCTCGTGGCCGTCTGCTGGATCTTGTCCCGCGCGAAAACCTGTTGGAAGCCACGGCAGAAGACGCTGCCGCTTTCTGCGTCAATGCCGTGTGCCTGGACCGTACGATCATCATGGCCAACCCCTCACTTGCGCTGCGTGCTCGCCTGACGGAGCGGGGCTATCAGGTGCTGGGGATCGACCTAGCCCCCTTCATCCTGTCGGGCGGCGGGGCCTTTTGCATGACTTTGCGCCTCGATCTACAGAGCGCCGTCAACGTTGCCTCTCGCCCGATCCAAACCGCTGCTCTGGCTGGATAAACTTCCATGACCCTGACCCTCGAACGCCAAATCTTAACCCCACAAATCGATTTCCTGGCTCTGGAAGCAGAATACGGCGCGCGCAACTACAAGCCCTTAGATGTCATCATTACCCGCGGCGAAGGCGTCCATGTCTGGGATGTCGATGGGCACCGGTACCTGGACTGCCTGTCGGCCTATTCGGCAGTAAACCAGGGCCATTGCCACCCGAGGATCCTGCAAGCGATGATCGATCAGGCCAAGCGCCTGACCCTGACATCCCGCGCCTTTCGCAATGATCAGCTGGGCCTGTTTTATGAAGAGCTGTGCACCCTGACGCGCTCTCACTCGGTGCTACCGATGAATACCGGCGTCGAAGCCGTTGAGAGCGCCATCAAGGTTTCACGCAAATGGGGCTACGAAATCAAAGGAGTCCCTGCCGGCCAGGCTGAGATCATCGTGTGCGCCGACAACTTTCATGGGCGCACTTTGAGCGTCGTCGGCTTTTCCACCGACCCGGTCTCCACTGGAGGCTTTGGCCCGTTCACGCCGGGTTTCAAGATCGTCCCCTTTGGCGATGCCGCAGCGCTCGAAGCGGCGATCACGCCCAATACCGTCGCCTTTCTGGTCGAGCCGATCCAGGGCGAGGCCGGCGTTATTATCCCGCCACCCGGTTACCTGCGCGCGGCCCGAGAGATCTGCACCAGACACGATGTCATACTCATCTTCGACGAGGTTCAAACGGGCCTGGGCAGAACCGGCAGACTGCTTGCGGAGGAGCACGAAGGCGTGGAGGCCGACCTGACACTGATCGGCAAGGCCCTGTCCGGTGGCTTCTATCCAGTCTCGGCCGTGCTCTCTAACCGCGAGGTCCTGGGGGTGCTGAAACCGGGCGAACACGGCAGCACCTTTGGCGGTAACCCCTTAGGCTGCGCTGTCGCCCGTATGGCGCTGAAAGTTCTGGTCGAGGAGGGCATGATCGACAATGCCAGCCTTCAGGGTGAGCGCATGATGCACGGTCTGCAATCGATTCAAGGCAGCGCGATCAAAGACGTCCGCGGCCGTGGCCTGATGATCGCCGTTGAGCTCCACCCCGAGGCCGGTGGTGCCTGCCCCTATTGTCAGGCGCTACAGGCCCGTGGTCTTCTGGCGAAGGAAACCCACGACCACACTATCCGCATCGCCCCGCCCCTGGTCATTACCTCAGACCAAGTCGACTGGGCAGTCGAACAGTTTGACGCGGTATTGCGCGGCTAACCTGCCAGCATCTAGCTACAATAGTGTGCCGTATCTCTACCCTACGGCACTTCTCAGTTCGATGCCTCTCTCGGTTCCCCCGCGCCCCGCCGTCCGCGCTCAAGCCACGCAGCCAGCGCCGGCGAGGCTTTGCGCGCCGCGATGGCTTCGTAGCGGGCCACGTCATCCGGCCCCAGCACCTCGCGCCAGCGGCCGCTGCGCCCCTGGTTGATGAACCGGTCCGCGCCACGGTCGAACGCCAGCTTCAGTGTCGGAAGCAGCTCATCGCCCTGCGACTTCATCGTCGCGAAACGCGCCGCATCGACCAGCGCCGGCATCAGGCTCACCGGCGTGTCGATCTCAAGAAAGTCGGAGATCCGGCGCATCTCGCCCGTCAGATCCTCGATCATGTCGTCATAGTGCACGAAAAGCAGGTTCTCCCGTGATCGCTCCCGCCAGTAGGTCGCCTCGAAGTCAAAATAGTGCGGATCGGCACCCGGTCCGTCTGAAGGTGCCGCTTCCATTTCATCAATCCATTGGAGCAGGAATTCGCGTGGGTCGGTCGGCGGTGCCGGCGGCGGTGACGGCGCAGCCGCGCCCCCGCCGGTCGCGTGCGCCATCTTCATCGCATTCGCCATGATTCTTTGCCTGAACTCTGGCCGGAACCCGGTCAGATGATTCTGCCACGACAATCGCGCATCCCGTCCGTCTCGCCCGACGTGGACATATTTGACGCTGTCCCAGACCGGCAGGGCGTCGAAAGGTGCGTGTGACTTGATGTAGCGCCGATGAGTCTGAGCAGCCAGCACCGCCAGATCCGCCTCGATCGGATTGAAGATCGTGGCATCCAGCCAGGGCGAAATCTCGCCCACCGGGCGGATGTCCGGCGACTGTCGCACCAGAAGATCGACGATCCGCTGCGTCCATGTCGTCCCGCACTTTGCGAAGGTGGCGATGATAATGTCGCCATCTCGCGGCACGAACCCCCCCCACCGCCGGCTGTCGAGCACCGGCGACACCACTTCCCGCGTCGGACCCCGCACCAATGTCGGCATGTCGCTCTCCCCAATAGCCGCCTCTGCAACCTTGCTCCCGAAGGTATAGCAACCAGAGCGAACGGAGGCTATGTCGATCGCAAGATCGTTTCCACGAGGCACTGTCAGCGCAATACTGAGGCTATCCTAGGAAACCGCCGACATGTAGATTTGTTTCCCACGCCCCCGAGAAAGAGGATCAATCTGAACTCACGTACGCGTTTGCCATTGCCCTAACCCGAAACAACAAAGGGGTTGAAGGTGTCGCAAAGGTTACGCACCACGGCGTTAGAGATCATCAACATTTCAACGGGTTTCAGTAGGCAACCCAACTGAACAGGCGCAGCGTATTGTTTGAAGAGGCGCTGCGGCCTAATCCGTCATAGTCGTGCGCGGCACCGTTGAAGCGGGTATAGACCAAATATTGAATACCGATGCGCAGATTGAAACGCGCGCCTAGCGGGGAATTGCCCTCGCCAAACGGAGTACCGTCAACCTGGAACACCAGGCCCGAGCTATTGGGACTGAAGGTTCTGTTGCTGGCGTAGAGCAGCGGATCGGCAGAACCCCAGGTGTCGAACACGCCGATCGATCCGCCAATTTTGCCATGCCAATAATAGGACCCATCGATGCGCAGGTCGTCGAGGTTATTGTCGCGGTTCTGCGCCAAACCGAGGACTTGAGACGCCCGCAAGTCCTGCTTTTCGTGGGTATAGACCGCGTTCAGCGTATAAACATCCTTGTGATGCCCAAACAGTTGGTAAGACGCATCCAGGCCTGTGTCGGCATAGTGATCAGACTCTCCGGTGCTTTGATCGCGTCCAGGGTAAATGTTGGCCCACATGCCGAATGCCCCAAGCTGAATATTTCTGTCGCCGAAATTCTTTTGGTAGGCCACCCGAGCATAGGGAGCGATACCAGCAATATTTCCTGGGTTGAATGGATCAATGCCCGCTCTTCGCAAGAAATTGGCTCCAGGCGAGCGATAGCCGCCGAATTCAGCATAGACCTCGGAATTGAGCCAGACATAGCCGGTCAGACCCAGGGTGTTTTGCGCCAATCGGCCAGTCAGGGGGGCAGTACCGGGAGCCGGGGCGAGGCTTGAACTTGTATAGGGAAAACGCCACGCGGGGACCGTGTTGTAGATATCCTGCACACTGGGCGCGTTGTTCAGGCTAAGACCGAGGACCAGATCAGCAGTCTTGATTTTGGCGGTGGTGACGGCGCGCACGTCCAGATTATCCCAATGGAAGGTTTTGGCGACTCCGTCATAGGTCGCCTGTACGAACGCCCCCAGGTGATCACCGGCACCGCCTGCGAGGAACAGGCTCGCCTGATCCAAAGTGAAATTGTTGTTAGTCGAATAACCGGTCGGCGGCGGCGGCGGTTGATCTTTTTGGGTATGAACATAGGAGGCCACCGCCATGGCAGAAAACGGCAGGTTAAAGCCACCGGCACGCAAGGTATAACCGCCCGCCTTGAAGCTGCGCCCAAAGGGTGTGAGCTGAGGTCCGAACCCGCCGACATGACAGCCACTGCAGGGCTGCCCGGTCTGCACCGCGAAGGCGGGCACAGCCCGTGCTACCCCACTCTGCGCCCAAATAGAGATGGCTAACAATGCCGAGCTGAACAGTCCCGGTAATCTAAGTCCCGCCAACCAGGCCATCTAGGCCTTAGTAGCGTATAGGTTGCACCAACCTTGGGGCTGGATCAGACCCATCACCGCAGTACAGCCTGATGTCGCCTTAATCCAGAGGTTGCAATTGTCGCATCTCGCCTTGCCGTTGGGTGTAGCGCGATAACCGGCGGCTCTTTGTGATATTTTCTTGCGCGCCGCTTTTCCAGCGGTAGGGGCCGCGCCCGCCGCAGCCATCGTCGCGCCAGCGTAGGTGCCAGCTAAGATCATAGTGCTGCCTATCATAATGAACCGCCGTGAGACCGCGTTCTCACGGCGCTTTTGAGGATGGGGCATAGCACATCTCCTGATATGAAATTATGGATTTGCCGAAAGCGGCTTAGCCTGCGGTGTGGGCGGCTGGGCTGAAGCCTGCATTGGAACGGAACAATGCTGGCGGCAGGGGTGACACCTCAGGACATGATGCGGACACGTCTCGAAAGGTTCGTACTTTTTTCAACGCCGTCGGCGGGGTTTGGTTCCCGTTCTCAAAACTGGGAGAGGCGAATAGAAAATAAGTTCCCTACTGTCGACAAGCTGGATTAACTTGCGTGATTGAATCGCTCTGACCACAAACACTGTGCAGCGTGTGGAAAATATTCAGATTCGTGATAGCAATTACTGTCAAACTAATCGGAAACGTCAACCCCAAGAGGAACACGTCCATGATCAGCCGGTCCCTATGCGCGACCGTCGCCTTGCTGCTGTCGACATCCGCCGCCGCAGATGGACTGCCGGAGAGTGTCGCGCTGAAGTTCCAAGGTGCGGTCCCCAATATCCCCGGTAAGTCGCTTGTCGCCGTCGAGGTGACGTTCCTCTCGGCCGGGTCTCCCCACCGCATCACCACGCCCACTCCGCCTTCATCTACGCCTATGTGCTGTCAGGCAATATCCGCAGTCAGGTTCAGGGTGAACCGGCGCGAACCTGTCATGCTGGCGAGGGCTGGTCTGAGGCACCCGGCGCTCACCATATCCTGGCGCAAAACATGAGCAAGACCACACCCGCCAGGCTGCTGGCGATTTTCGTGGTCGATAGTCAGGATCAGCAATTGACGACGCCGGATGCGGCCACGCCAGGTCACCACTAATCGCTT
>JAYTXQ010000246.1:0-21165 GCA_043742825.1 Caulobacteraceae bacterium
GGGATCCGGGTGGTCAAGTCATTTGCCAATGAGGACCAGGAAAACCGTCGGTTCCAGACGGAAAACAGGAAATTTCTCGACAGCCGCCGCGCCGGCTACCGCAGTGAGGCTTTCTTTTCGGTAGGGACCACGACGTTTCCGCAACTGATCACCGTGGCCGTCATCGTCGTCGGCGCACTGCGAGTGACCCAGGCCAAGCTGAGCGTAGGGGACATGCTGACCTTCCTGCTCTGTGTTGCGGTTCTGGTCGATCCGGTCGAACGGCTAGCGAACTTCGTGCGGCTCTGGCAGCAGGGCTACACCGGCTTCGCTCGGGTCATGGAGATCCTGGAGACTCAGCCGGATATTCGCGACCGGCCAGGTGCCACTGTCCTGCCCAGGGTGCGCGGCGCCATCAGCTTTCGCGGCGTTGGCTTCCGTTATGACGAGAACGGCCCCCACGTCTTGCGCAACCTTTCACTCGACATTGGGGCCGGCGAGTTTGTCGCTTTGGTGGGGACCTCGGGTGTGGGCAAGAGCACCCTCTGCGCCCTGATCCCGCGCTTTTATGAAGCCAGCGAGGGGGCGATCCTGGTGGACGGGACCGACGTTCGCGATATCCGTCTGGACTCGCTGCGGCGCAGCATCGGCGTGGTGCAGCAGGACGTCTATCTGTTTGCTGGCACGGTGGCGGAAAACCTCCGCTACGGGCGCCTTGACGCCTCTCTCAGCGAGGTCGTTGCGGCGGCCAAAGCGGCTCACGCGCACGACTTTATTCAGGCCCTGCCGAATGGATATGACACCGACATCGGCCAACGCGGGGTGACACTGTCAGGCGGCCAGAAGCAAAGGCTGACCATAGCCCGCGCCTTTCTCAAAGACCCGCCCATCCTGATCTTTGATGAAGCCACCAGCGCTTTGGACAATGAGAGCGAACGGGCGGTGCAGATCGCGCTGGCCGAGCTGGCGCGGAGACGAACGACCCTGGTCATCGCCCATCGCCTCAGCACGGTGCGCAACGCCGATCGCATCCTGGTGCTCACAGATCAGGGCATCGCCGAACAAGGCGACCACGACGCCCTGATCAAAGCCGGCGGCACCTATGCCGGCCTCTACCAGATGCAGGCGAGCCTTTAGTTGCGATGGACCGACGTAAAACGTGCGAGCGGGCTGTGTGGAGAGATTTTTTGAACGCCAAGAAGCCAAGGCGCTAGGGATCATTCGGCGAAGCCAAGCCATTCCAGCACTTCGGATTCGCTGCCTGCGGCGCAGGACCAAACCGGCCTTGGCTCCTTGGCGTTGAAAGACTTGGTTTGATCGGCCAATCCCCGCTGCAAATAATTCCGTGTGCGACTGCCCAACGCCACCTCGCTCCACCTTGACTTGTACGACAGCGCGGACTAGCAAGCCCTCAACGGCCAGAGGTGGTCGCGTTGAAATTTCGCGTAGGTTTTTGATGTTGATGGCCCGTTTCACATTCACGCAGTCGGTAGAGGCCGCGCCACTTGGCGTTGTCGCACCGGTTTGCGCTCGCGAGGAGATATCCGCTTAGAGGTTGTTCACTTAACACCCTGACGTTTTCACCCCTCCCGAGCCTTAAGGCGCTTGCGAGGGGTTTTTATTGCCTCCAATACCCGCATCGCTCAGGCTCGGCCCATTTAAGGTTCAAGTCGTTGACCGACCTGATCGTCAAGTCTGATCACCGCGCCTCGCGCCACAGCCCTCACGCCTCGGCGCGCTGGTTGCCGGAAGCCCGCGCCTTGGCCGTTCTGGCCGCCCCCCTGGTGCTGACGCAGCTGGCGCAGATGGCCATATTTACCACCGATGTGGTGTTGCTGGGACGCTTCAGCCGTGGCGCGCTGGCCGCTGCGGCCATCGGCAACACCGTGTTCTATTTCGCTTGGCTGATGGGCAGCGGACCTGCATCGGCTGTCTCCCCCATGGTCGCCCATAGTGTGGGTGGAGGCAGAGCCCATCGCGCCCCTGTGCGGGCGGCGGTGCGCATGGGCCTGTGGTCGATCCTGTTGATTTCGCTGCCGATGATGGGGCTGATGTGGTGGACGAGGCCGATTCTATTAGCCCTGGGCCAGGAACCCGCTCTGGCGGCTGACGCGGGAAAATTCGTCGCTATGTTGTCGTTCGGCTTGCCCTTTACCCTGGCCTTTATGGTGCTGCGCAATTTCACCACCGCCCTTCAACACCCGCGCGCCGGGCTGTGGGTCATGGCGGCGACGGTCGCGTTTAACGCCCTCGCAGGCTGGGCGCTGATCTTTGGCCACCTGGGGGCACCGCGCCTGGGGATCGTCGGTTCGGGCCTGGCAACCACCGCCTCAGAAATCTTCAGCTTTGTCGCCATGCTGGCGATCATTCAGGCGACGCCGGATCTGCGGGCCTTTCGCATCTTTCGCCGGTTTGGCCGCATGGCCAAGGCCAGGCTTACTGAGGTTTTTCACCTGGGGATGCCCATGGGCATGACCATGATGTTCGAAGCCATGCTGTTCAATGCCATGACCCTGGTCATGGGCACGTTCGGTACCGTGTCAGTAGCGGCACACCAGATCGCCTTGAGTGTTGCTTCGGTCACCTTCATGTTCCCGCTTGGTCTGGGCATGGCGACGGTGGTTCGTGTCGGCACCGCAGCCGGCGCCGGCGATATGGACGCAGCACGTCGGTCGGGTCTGACCGCCATGGTCATGGCCGTGGGCTTCATTACGCTTTGTGCTGCGGTGATGTGGGTTTGGGGCGGACCTATTGCCGGGCTCTATATCGGCGGTCGTACGGCGGATGATCTGGCGGTGATCGCTATGGCGACGATCTTCCTGAAAGTGGCGGCCGCCTTCCAGGTGTTCGACGCCCTACAGGTGGTAGCGGCACAATCACTACGCGGCCTGAAGGATGCCCACATGCCGATGATCCTGGCCGCCGGCTGCTACTGGCTGGTGGGCGCACCGATCTGTCTGTTGTTAGCCTTCGGGGCACACATGCAAGGCCTTGGCATCTGGATCGGCTTGGCCGCCGGTCTCGCAGCAGCGGCCCTGGCCATGAGCGTGCGATACTGGCGCTTAACCCACGGTCGAACGACCTGAGGCTTCGCCTAAGAAGTGGCGAATCCGGAGGGGCCGGGGGGGGGGGGTCGCGCCGTCGCTTATCCACGAACCTCACGAACGACACGAACAGGGGCCAGACGATCCGGGGGTCGGTTGAGATCCCCAATGCGCGGCGCGGTTGTGCATGCAGCGTTGGGAGGCGGAACAACCTTGAGGTTGGGGCGTCTGTTCGTGAGGTTCGTGCCGTTCGTGGTTCAATCTTGACGACCGTCCCGGATGATCATGCCCGCGCACTTTTTCTTGGGCCTCGCCTACACCGTGCGCTTGGCGCGGTCCTGTTGGTTGGTGCCTTGGATTGAGGCGCGGGCTTTGGCCCAGTCTTCGTCGGTCCAGTCTTTCAGGGCGTTGAAATTGCCACCGCCGGCGTTCCAGGCTCCGCCGTCGATGGCGATGGTCTGGCCGTTCACATATTCGCTCATCGGGTGCAGCAGATAGATGGCCAGGTTCGCCAGTTCCGGCATCTCGCCGACGCGGCCCATGGGGTTGCTGCTCATGCTGCGGCTGGACTCAGTGCTTTGGCCAGGGCTGAGGCGGGCCCAGGCGCCCTCGGTTGGGAAGGGCCCCGGCGCAATGGAATTGAAGCGAATACCCTTGGGGCCCCACTCCACGGCGAGGGACTGGCCCATCACGTTCAGGCCTGCCTTCGACATGGCCGAGGGCACCGTGAAGGGACCGCCGTTCCACACCCAGGTGGTCAGGATTGAGATCACCGAGGCCTTTTTGCCCTCGGCGATCCAGCGTTTGCCGCAGTCGAGGGTGACAAAGAACGATCCGCGAAAGACGATATTGGCAATGGCGTCGAAGGCCCTGGGGCTCAGATCCTCGGTGCGGCTGATAAAATTGCCTGCCGCATTGTTGACCAGGCCGGTCAGGGCCCCACCATCGGCCCAGACGGTGTCGAGCATATCGTGGATGGCTTCGGGAACGCGGATATCGCAGGGCACAGCGACCACCTTGCCGCCGTGGGCATCCATGATCGCCTTAGCTGTATCTTCCAGGACGCCGCCCCGACGCCCACAGATATAAACCTCGGCCCCCAATATGGCACAGGCCTCCGCCATTTCCTTGCCAAGGCCCGTTCCGCCGCCGGTAATCAGGATGCGTTCGCCCTTCATCAGGCCGGGTTTGAACATCAGGTCGTCGGGGGTCATGGCATTTCCTTTGTAGCTTTGTCTCAAAGCAGAACGCTTTACCGTAGGGAGGTCAAGCGTTCAGTCGGGCTTGCATGGCCATTGCCGCCGCAGGGGCACGAACCTTTCCGCCTTTGATGAAGAAGCAATAGATATCGCGTGCTTTGGCAGCCCCGCCAGCGTGGGCCATATTCTGTAGACGCACAGCCCAGCTGTCCAGGTCGTTCGGGGTATAATAGCCCGTGGGTTGATCATCTTCGCCCGCCATCAGCCGGGCATAGACAAAGTCGGCAGACACCTCCTCAATCAAAGGAAAGTCGGGGCTGTCCGTGCAACAGATTGCGACGCCGCGTTGCCGGCAAAGATCATAAAAAGTGGGATCGACAAAGCTTGGGTGGCGCACATCCAGGCAATGGCGCAAAGTCTGATTGCCCAGGCGATCCGGCAGATGGTCGAGAAAGTGGGCAAAGTCGAGCGGGTCAAATTTCTTCGTCGCCATGAACTGCCACAGGATCGGCCCCAGCCGGTCACCCAGTTCCACCAAGCCCTGATTGAGGAACCTGTCGATGGCGGGCCCGGCGTCAGCCAGAACCCGGCGATTGGTGCAAAATCGCGAAGCTTTCACCGCGAATTTGAAACCGTCAGGCGTCTGCGCCGCCCATTTGGCAAAGCTCTCGGGTTTCTGGGTGGTGTAATAGGTAGAGTTGATCTCAATGGCGCAAAGGTGTCTAGCCGCATAGGCAAGCTCGTCCGCCTGGCGCAGCCCTTTGGGGTAAAAAGCCCCTCGCCAGGGCTCAAAAACCCAGCCGCCGATACCTGTGTTGAATGTCCCCGACATAAACACTATTTTACAGATGCATCCCACCGCCACAAGGCTGCGGAGACTGCAACAGTGATCCAAAGGCCGCAGCTTACGTATTATTCATATGGGTTTGTACGGTTTCAGGTGAAATCTCCATACACACAGGCTATGTAAGCAGTGTTAAGCTAGCATTTGAGCCCGCAAACGGGCTGTCCGCATCGGGCAATTGTCGGGGGCTTTTGATCGAATATGCGATATCTGGCCGCCTTGATCGCGCTCACAGTGCCCGTCAGTGCATGGGCCAAGACGACGGTGCCCGATGTCCGCCTTCCCGCCGCCTACGAGGCCCCGTCGAACGCCGCCGCTACGTCGCCTGCTAACCTGGATCAATGGTGGTTTCTGTTTTCTGATCCGGCGCTGAATGCCCTTGAAGATGAAGCTTTCCGCAACGGGCCGGACGCCCGAACAGCCGCGGCCAGAGTTTTGGAGGCCCGCGCGACGCGCAACGGCCAGACCGCTGCGACCCTGCCCAGCGGGTCAATTTCAGGCAAGGCCAGTCGCCAGACATCGACGAATATCGGTGCAGCTTCGCAATCCCTCATTCCCGTGGGCGGGACAACCGACAGCCTGACCGGCAACTTCAATGTCTCTTGGGAAGTGGATCTATTCGGCCGCCTGGCCGTGGCCCGCAAGGTCGCCAACGCCGACGCCGCCACCGCAAGGTTCAATATCGAGGGGACCCGCGCCAGCCTCGCCGCCGCTGTGGCCGATGCCTATTTCCAGGCGCGCGGGCTGACGACACAACTGGCAGATGCGCGCCAAAGCGTGCGCATTCAAACCCAATTGCAGGACATTGCGCAGAGTAAGGCTGAGTTTGGTCTGGGCACCAGGGATGAAGCTGACCGCGTCGCCGGCGTGCTCTCTCAGGCCAGGGCACAGGCCGAAGACCTTGAGGCCCAGTTGCACGCGATCCGGCGACAGCTCCTGATACTGGTCGGACGGGGCAGCGAGCCGACCACAAATCTGCTCCTGGAGGGGGTAGCACCGCAAATCCCTGCCGCGCCGACCACTATGCCTGCGCAACTGCTCACCCGTCGCCCGGATGTCAGAGAGGCAGAGTTTCGCCTGAAATCTGAATTGGGAACGGCGCGACTTCGGCATCTGGCGGTGTTCCCGACCATCACCCTGTTGCCCGGTCTTGGGCTTTCGCGCACGGTCTCTCCGGGCGTCTCGTTTATCCCGCCGGCCACCCTGGTGCCGGCGCAACAGACGACAAGCCTGGGGTTCTGGTCGCTGGCGGTGGGGGTAAGTGCCCCAACCCTGGATATCCCCAAGCTGCTCTACCAGGCCAGGGCCGAAGATGCGCGGGCTCAGCAGGCGGCAATTGCCTATGAAAAAGCAGTACAAACCGCATACGGAGAAGCGGAAAACGCGCTGGTCAGCTTCGAGGCCAGCCAAAAGGCTACCGCCCTTTTGGTCGATGGCGAGGGCCGGGCCCAACGGGCTTATAATTCAGCGCAGAAGCGCTATCGGCTGGGCATTGACGATCTGACAGCGGCCCTATCGGCTGAACAATCCTGGCGGACCACGCGCTCCGCCCTGACCTCCGAACAGGTTCTAACCTTCCGACGTGCGGTTGTGACCTACAAGGCGTTGGGCGGCGGCTGGGCCTATGCCGGTGCCGACACGAGAAAAGTATCGATCCCATGAGCCGACACATTTCCTTCTCTCTGGCTGCTATGACTTTGGCAGGGCTGGTCCTGGGCCTTGGCGCTTGCGGCAAGAAACCCGACGTCGGGGCCAAACAGCAGGCGCGCACGATCAGCATGGTCAATGTCGAACCTCGCGATATCAACGGGGGCCTGACGGCGTCCGGCTCGCTGCTTCCCCGCGAAGACACCGCAGTCTTCCCGCAGATTTCTGGCTACCGGGTTGCCAAGGTTTTGGTCGATGAGGGGGCTTGGGTAAAAGTGGGTCAACCGTTGGTTCAACTGGACGATACGCTTTTGCGGTCGCAGGTCGCGCAGCAGTCAGCTCTGGCGGCGCAAGCCCGCGCTCTTGCCAGCCAGGCAGAGTCGCAGGCGGCACGCGGCAAGGCCGCTGCGGCCGCTGATCTGTTAAGCCAGGAGCAACTCGACACCCGTCGCTATGCCGCAGAATCGACCCGAGCTCAGGCAATGGCCCAGGAAGCCGCCGCTCAGGATGTGCGCACCCGTGCCGCCATGATGGTGGTGCGCGCGCCCAGTGCCGGACTGGTAATCGCGCGCAATGTGCACCTGGGCGACATGGCAGCGGCTGGCGGCACAACGCCGTTCTACCGCATAGCCAAGGATGGCCAGATCGAGCTGGTCGCGGACATCAGCGAAGATGCTTTGGGGAAAATTCATACCGGCGACACGGTTCTGGTCACTCTGGGTAACGGATCGCAGGTGCATGGGACGGTACGCATTGTCAGCCCGGGCATCGATCCAACCACACGTCTGAGCCGCGTGCGCATCAGTCTGCCGGTCCGCACCGACATTCGCGCCGGAGGTTTCGCGCGCGCGACGTTCGTGGCAGCGACCAAATCGGCTTTGTCGGTACCTGAAACTGCCGTGCGTTATGATGCCGACGGTGCGGCCGTCCTGGTCCTGGGGCCGGACAATAAGCTGAGCCGCGCGCCGGTAACCACTGGAGAGCGTGGCGGCGGCTATGTAGAACTGCTGACCGGACCGCCGGCGGGCTCCGTGGTCGTCGCCAAGGCTGCCGCAATGCTGGTCCCCGGCGACGTCGTCCGCGCCGCACCTGCACCATGATGTCCGAGCCGCCAGCGGGCGAAGATCAGCCGATCTATCGGCCGACCAGCGGCCTGCAGATTTCCGCGTGGGGCATCCGCAACCCCATACCCGTTGTCCTCCTGTTCATCGTTCTGGTGCTGGCGGGGATGATTTCTTATTCCCTCCTGCCAATTAAATATTACCCTAATATCGAGTTTCCGCTGGTCGGAATTAGCGTCACCCGCAGTGGCGCGGCTCCGACCGAGATGGAAAGCCAGATCACCCGACCGGTCGAGAACGCTCTAACCGGAATCCCTAACATTAAATCGATTTCCTCTACGGTAAGCGAAGGGATATCGATCACCGACATTCAGTTTGAGATTGGGTCGGATCTACAAAAAGCCACGGACGATGTTCGTGCGCGAGTGGACGGCGTGCGCAATAATTTACCGCGCGACATCGATCCACCGAACGTTCAGAGGCTGGACGTTAGCAATCAGCCCATTGTCACTTACGCCGTCTCAGCGCCGGGGATGTCGGAGACCGAACTGTCCTGGTTCATCGACGACTCGATCTCGCGTACCCTGCAGGCCAGTGACGGCGTGGCCAGGGTTGATCGGCTTGGCGGCGCGGATCGCGAAATCAACGTGCTGGTCGATCCAGAGAGACTAGCCTCGCACGGCATAACAGCGGCACAGGTGAATGAGGCGCTCAGCGCCGCGAACATCGATGCTCCGGGCGGCCGTGTGGCGATCGGCGGACGCGAACAGACTCTCCGCATCCTGGGCGCGGCAGTTAACGTCCAGGCGATCCGCGATCTGACCATCGCTGCAGGTGGCGGCCGGGTCGTCAGACTTTCCGACGTTGCCGACGTCGGTGACGGTTCGGCCGAAGTGCGCACATTCGCCTTACTCAACGGCCAACCGGTGGTGGGTTTTCAGGTCAGTAAGGCCAAGGATGCCAGTGAGGTCTCCACCGAGGACGGCGTCGATGCCACGATCGGCAAGCTCGAAAAGCAATATCCTGGGCTGAAGATTCACAAGATTGTCTCCCTCGTTGACAACACCCGCGCCAGTTACATCGCCACCGCGCACACCTTGCTCGAAGGTATGCTTCTGGCGGCTCTGGTCGTCTGGCTGTTCCTTCGCGACTGGCGGGCGACGGCAATCACGGCCGTGGCCATGCCGGTATCGCTGATCCCGACTTTTGCCTTCATGCGCCTGGTGGACTTCAGTCTTAACCTCGTCACCCTGCTGGGCCTGACCCTGGTGATCGGCATTCTGGTCGATGACGCCATTGTCGAAATCGAGAACATTGAAAAGCGTGTCTACCGAGGCATACGGCCCTATGACGCGGCCATCCAGGGTGCCGACCAGATCGGTCTGGCTGTGGTCGCCACCACTTTTGCCATCGTCGCGGTATTTTTCCCGGTCGCTCTAATGCCGGGTATTCCGGGTCAGTTCTTCCGGGAGTTCGGCATAACAGTCTCCGTCGCGGTTCTGTTTTCACTCGTCGTCGCCCGGCTGTTGACCCCTTTGATGGCCGCCTATTTCCTCACGCCGAAGCTGCCAAAGCCTCGGCATGCGCTTCCGGCAATCTACACCCGCACCTTGAACTGGGCGCTTGACCACCGTGTCCTGTCCTCGATCATCGGATTTCTCTTCCTTGCGCTGTCCATAGGTCTGATTATTCCGCTGAAGAAAGATCTGCAGCCGGAAGGCAATCCAAACCATTTCTACGTCAATGTGCAGAGCCCGCCCGGGGCGACACTCAAGGACACGCGCCGCGTGGTCGATCAGCTGTCAGAGTTGTTGCGACGCCAGCCGGAGACTGAGGCGGTCTATGCCCAGGTGGGGCTGGCGAACGTCAACGGTGGGCCGGGCGGCCAGCTGACAAGCAGTTCTGGTCCCGGCCAGGGCGCGGTCGCCGCCTTGTTGAAGCCCGATCGCCATACGACGGTGTCGCAGATTCGTGAGCGGCTACGACCACTCTTGCGGCAGATCCCGGACGCTAGACTATCCTTCGATGTTTCCGGGTTCGGAGCGGCCCAGGTCTCGGTCGTCCTTACGAGCGAAACGGGCAAAGGGCTGGACGCTACGGCCCTGGAACTGCAACGGGAGATGCGTAATGTCCCGGGCCTGGCAGATCCGCGACCGGCGACGCCCGCTAACGGTGCGGAATTGGTGGTTCAGCCCAGACAGGACGAAGCCGCCCGGCTGGGCGTTTCCTCCCTCGCCATTGCCAGCGTGGCTCGCATTGCCACCGCAGGCGACATCGATGCCAATGTGGCAAAGCTGGACGAGGGAGAGCGCCGCATTCCCATCCGGGTTCGACTACCCTCAGAAGACCGGACCAATCTCTCGGTGATCCGTAACCTGCGGGTACCGACAGCCAGTGGGAGTTTTACGACCCTAGGCAGTGTGGCCGACGTCTATTTTCGCGCCGGGCCGGCCCAGATCGACCGATTTGATCGCAAGCGCAACCTGACCACCATTGCCGATACAACCGGGGGCATCGGCACGGGCGACGCCCAGACCAAAGTGAACAGCCTCTACATCATCAATCACCTGCCGCCTGGGATCGCGATCGCCTCGCAGGGCCAGGAACAGGCCTCGAAACAACTTTTCGGTGGGTTTATTACCGCCATTTTCTCAGGCGTGGGCCTGGTCTATGCCGTCATGGTGCTGTTGTTCCGAAGCTTCTTTAAACCCTTCGTCATCCTGTCCGCCCTGCCCACCGCCATCGGAGGTGCCGTGGCCGCATTGTTAATCACCAACCTTTCACTTTCGATCCCGTCGCTGATCGGCTTTTTGATGTTGATGGGGCTGGCGGCCAAGAACTCGATCCTCTTGGTTGAATATGCCATCGAGCGCGAGCGTGAGGGGATGTCGCAGCGCAACGCGCTATTCGAGGCCTGCCGTGAGCGGGCCCGGCCCATTGTCATGACCTCGCTGGCAATGATGGCGGGCATGCTGCCCACCGCCCTCACCCTGGGCAAGGGCTCAGAGTTCCGCCAGCCTATGGCCGTCGCGGTAATCGGCGGCCTGATCACCTCGACCGTGCTTTCGCTGGTCCTGGTTCCCGTGGTTTATGAGGTCGTCGACTGGTTCGAACGCCTGATCGTACCGGTCTTCGGCCGCCTCGCCACCCCACGCGCCGCACCAGCCAAGGCCCCCTCTAAGGAACTGTCGAAGGATTGGTGAGTCGTTTGACGTCTCACTTTTGGAACCGGCGTAAGGATAACCGCCTATATCAGGGCACTTAAATCCTGACTCGCTTCCTCCTAAATTGCGTCATCCCAGCCGCAGGGAAACGGAGCAAAACGGAGAGCCGGGACCCAGGGCCTCATCAGGAAGACTCCTAAGCTTACCAATGAAACGCTTCAGGTTATCCCCTGGCTCCTTGGCTCTCTGCGCGAAGAAGCGCTACGGCCGGGATTGTCTGTTGCCGAGTGCATGCGATGTCCCTTTTCTTGCTGTGCTGAGGCTCCCCGTTGAGGGGCTCGAGGGTCAAACGCCCGCGCGCTCATAATCCTTTGTAGTCGGTGAGCGTCCGGCTTGCCGCCGACACTGGAAACCCCTAAGCACCGCCCATGCTGATGGTCATTTCGCCTGCCAAGGCCTTGAGTTTCGCCGCCGCTCCGGTGCGCGCGCCGATGACCTTGCCAGAGCTTCTGGCGGACACCACAGAGCTTTCCCATACAACGCGCAAGCTGACACAACGCCAGATCAAGAGCTTGATGCGCTTGTCCGATCCCTTAGCTAAACTTAACCGTGAGCGGTTCCAGGCCTTCGATCCCGCCAGCGAAGATGGATTGCAGGCGGCGTTTGCTTTCAACGGCGATGTCTATGTTGGCCTGGCCGCGCGCCAGCTGGACAAGGCGGGTTTGCTTTGGGCTCAAGACCATTTGCGCATCCTCTCGGGCCTCTATGGCCTGTTGCGGCCCCTGGATGTGATCCAGCCCTATCGTCTGGAGATGGGCTCGCGGCTGAAAACCCAGCGCGGGGCAAACCTGTATCGGTTCTGGGGCGATAAGATCTCTCAGGCTTTGAATGTGGCCGCAGAGGGCTACGCCGACCCGACCCTGGTCAACCTCGCCAGCCAGGAGTATTTCGCCGCCGTTGATCGCGCAGCTTTGCGGCTGCCCCTGGTCACCTGTCATTTCAAAGAGGAGCGCAGTGGCGCTCTGGCGACTTTGAGCTTTTTCGCCAAACGGGCGCGCGGGCGCATGGCGCGCTTTGCTATTGATAACCGTATCGCCACCGCGGAAGACCTCAAAGCCTTTGCCTGTGACGGTTATCGCTTCCGCCCGGATCAATCCAGCGATCTTGATTGGGTATTCGCGCGGCCACACCCCTTGGCCCACCCTTCAGGAGACCTTTCATGACCTCTGGCCACGGACTTGCGGGCCACAGCGCTATCATCACCGGTTCAACCAGTGGGATCGGCCAGGCTATGGCGCGCGCGCTGGCTGGCGAGGGGGTGAATGTCGTTCTCAACGGCCTGGGCGAGCCTGTCGATATCGAGACAGATCGCGCCGCCCTGCAAAACGCAACCGGCACCCGCATTCTCTACCACCCAGCCGACATGAGCAAACCGGACGAGGTCGCCGATATGGTTGCCTACGCCCACAGCCAGTTGGGCAGATTGGATATCCTGATCAATAATGCCGGCGTACAGCATGTCTCACCGGTCGAAGATTTTCCGATAGAGCAATGGGACAGGATCATCGCCATCAATCTGACCTCGGCCTTTTTGGCCACCCGCGCAGCTGTGCCGATCATGCGGGCACAAGGGCGGGGCAGGATTATCAACCTGGCTTCCGCCCATGGCCTTGTCGCCTCTCCGTTCAAATCCGCCTATGTCGCCGCTAAGCACGGGGTTCTGGGTCTGACCAAGACCGTCGCCCTTGAAGTCGCGCGGGCGGGGATAACCTGCAACGCCATCTGCCCAGGTTACGTAAAAACACCGCTGGTCGAGCGCCAGATCGCCGATCAGGCCAAAACGCGGGGCATCAGCGAAGATGAAGTCATGCGCGATGTCATCCTGGCCGCCCAGCCGACGAAACGCTTTGTGAGTTTTGACGAGTTGGCCGGGCTGTTGCTCTATCTGGTTAGCGACCTGGGAGCCTCGGCCAATGGCGCATCGTTTTCGCTCGATGGCGGTTGGACGGCGGCCTGATCATGGTGCAAATCGTATTCACCTTTGACGCATACTGACGCCTGGGAGGGCGTAGACCATGCTACCGAGCATCTTTTTGGCCATCATCGTCGTACTGGCACTGTTTTTAGCCTCTGCAGCGATTAAGATCGTACCCCAGGGCTACGAATTTACCGTTGAGCGATTTGGCCGCTACACCCGCACGCTGAAACCCGGAATTACCTTCCTCACCCCGTTTGCCGAAACGGTTGGCCGCAAAGTCTCGGTAATGGAACAGGTGCTGGATGTCCCGCGCCAGGAAGTGATCACCAAGGACAATGTCACTGTCCAGGTGGATGCTATCGTCTTTATCCAGGTGATGGATCCGGCCGCGGCGGCCTACAGGGTGGCCAATCTCAACTTTGCTATTGGCCAGCTGACCATGACCAACCTGCGCACCGTGGTCGGTTCGATGGAGCTGGACGAGGTGCTCTCGCAGCGAGACCAGATCAATACCCGCCTGCTGACCGTGATCGATGAAGCCACTGGACCCTGGGGCGTCAAAGTCGCCCGCATCGAAATCAAAGACTTACAACCGCCCCCCGACATCACCAATGCCATGGCCAGACAGATGAAAGCCGAGCGGGAAAAGCGTGCGGTGATCACCGAAGCTGAGGGTGAGCGCCAAGCCGCAGTGACCCGCGCCGAAGGGGCAAAACAGTCAGCAATTCTGCAGGCCGAGGGACGCAAAGAGGCTGCCTTTCGCGATGCCGAGGCGCGTGAACGATCTGCCCAGGCAGAAGCGGCGGCGACCAAGAGCGTATCGGACGCCATTGAGTCTGGCAGCGTCAACGCCCTGAACTATTTCGTCGCCCAAAAATACATCGAAGCCTTCGCCAAACTGGCGGATTCGCCGCAACAGCGGACCGTCATCGTGCCAACCGACATGGCCGGGATCGCCGGCTCCATTGCCGGGATAACCGAACTGGTCAATGCGGCCCGTAGTCAAATGGCGCCGCGCGCCACCCCCTCGCCCACACGGACACCCTTCGTGCCGGCCCCGTCGACAGACGCTGGGGGATGAGCAGCGTGAGCGCGGTCGAACTGTTCATCACGAGCCATCCCTTGCTGCCCTGGCTAGCCGCTGGCGCGGTCTTGCTGGCGATGGAGTTGCACACAGGCTCTGGCTGGCTGTTGTGGCCCGCAAGTTCGGCCGCCGCCACCGGAATGGTCACGCTTTTCGACCCCCATTTCGGACCGCAGAGCCAGATCGCCCTCTTCGCGTTTCTGACCATCATCAGTACCTACCTGGGACGAAGGTTCCTGCGGCCGCCCCCGGGCTCGGAACTGGATATCAACGATTCCCTCGGGCGTCTGGTCGGTCACCACGGCAAGGCGGTCAGCGACTTCATCGCCGGCCAGGGCCGCGTCTTTGTCGATGGCAAAGAGTGGTCAGCGGAGAGTGAGGGAGCCATGCCCATCGCCAAGGATCAAAACGTTATGGTGCTCGTGATTCTAAGCGGCGCTCGCGTTCAGGTCAAAGCTGGCTAGTCAGAGCA
Source organism: Caulobacteraceae bacterium (assembly GCA_043742825.1). Taxonomy (GTDB): domain Bacteria; phylum Pseudomonadota; class Alphaproteobacteria; order Caulobacterales; family Caulobacteraceae; genus Acaudatibacter. The sequence continues at coordinate 14,473 of JAYTXQ010000246.1, forward strand.
AATCGGCCCGAGCGCTTAAGTCTTCCCCGCCAAGGCTGCCAATTGGGCTTGCATCGCCGCCATCTGGCGCTTCATTGCCGACATATCATCCTCCTTGGTTGCCGGGATGGGCGCAGGCGCGGACTTTGGCGTCGCCGACACTGACTCATTGGGCTTGAAGGCAAAGGGAGAAAACATCTTCATCGCCCGGTCAAAAAGCACCATGTTCTGGCGGATCTGATCGTCGAAGACGCCCATACTGGGCGGCGTTACGCCAAAGGTTTCACGCATTTTGTCTTGCTGCGCCATGAAGCTGTCGAGTGACATTTCCAGATAGCTGGGCAGGAAGGCCTGCATCCGATCACCGTAAAACCCGATCAACTGGCGAAGAAACTGGATTGGCAGCAGGCTTTGCCCCTGACTCTCTTCTTCGAAAATGATCTGGGTCAGAACTTTTCGCGTGATATCCTCGCCTGTCTTGGCATCGTTGACCACAAAATCAACGCCGTCCTTGACCATTTGCGACAGGTCCTCAAGGGTAATGTAGCTGCTCGTGGCTTTGTTATAGAGACGCCGGTTCGCATACTTCTGGATCACCACCTTGGCATTTGCCTCAGGTGCCGAAGCCTCATCTTTCGCACGTGCCATGTCAGCTCCGATAATTTATCCCGCAGTGCACTATGGCTCAATCGCGGCCTGCGCGCCAGATCAGGTGATATGTGTGCGGAGGTAATCGGTCGAGTTAACGCTTCAAGACTTTTTATCCGCAGATGACGCAGATGGACGCAGATGACCGTCTTTCCGAAGCCGCCGAAGGGCGTAATCCGTTCCTTAATTTCTTCGGGTTTTTGAACCGCTTTGCAGTCGTTCATCAGAAGGATATCTGTGTCTATCTGCGTCATCTGTGGATAATCTTGATGAGCGCTAAATTCACGCGTTTACCCTGCCTTGCATGACCGCAACTGTAGACTTTCGCAGCGGTATGGTGTGTTAGACGAGACACGTCCTGACCCTACGGAGCCCGCCATGAGTGATATCGTCATCGTTTCCGCTGCCCGCACGCCGGTGGGCTCGTTCAACGGAGCCCTCTCCGGCCTTGCCGCCCATACGCTCGGCACGGTGGCTATTTCTGCGGCGATCGCTCGCGCAGGGATCACCGCCGCCGACGTCGACGAAGTGATCATGGGCCAGGTGCTGCAAGCCGGTGCCGGCCAAGGGCCTGCGCGTCAAGCCTCGATCAATGCCGGTGTGCCGGTGGAAAGCCCCGCCTGGAGCCTAAATCAGCTCTGTGGGTCCGGCCTGCGCGCCGTCGCTCTGGCCGCACAACAGATCACCGACGGTGGTTCGGCTATCGTCGTGGCCGGTGGCCAGGAAAGTATGAGCCAGGCCCCTCATGCCGCCAACCTGCGCGGCGGGCAGAAAATGGGCGATCTGGCCTTTGTCGACATCATGATCAAGGACGGCCTTTGGGATGCCTTCCACGGCTATCACATGGGTCAGACAGCCGAGAACATCGCCGCCCGTTGGCAGATCACCCGTGAAGATCAGGACCGTTTCGCCGTCGCTTCGCAGAACAAGGCAGAAGCAGCGCAAAAGTCTGGTCGCTTTGCCGATGAGATCGCACCGGTGACAATCAAAGGCCGCAAGGGCGATACGATCGTCGATCAGGACGAGTTCATTCGCCACGGGGTCACCTATGACGCCATCAGCGGCCTGCGCCCGGCCTTTACGAAAGACGGATCGGTGACGGCCGCCAATGCCTCGGGTATCAATGACGGGGCCGCAGCTCTGGTGCTGATGACGGCGGACGAAGCGGCCCGTCGCGGTCTCAAACCCATGGCGCGCATCGCCTCGTGGGCCCAGGCCGGCGTTGATCCTGAGATCATGGGTACAGGCCCCATTCCGGCCAGCCGCAAAGCCCTGGAGCGGGCCGGCTGGAAAGTTTCCGACCTGGATCTGGTGGAATCCAATGAAGCCTTTGCCGCGCAATCGCTGTCAGTGGTGCGCGAACTGGGCCTGGATAGCGCCAAGGTCAACGTCAACGGCGGCGCCATCGCCATCGGCCACCCGATCGGGGCTTCGGGCGCGCGCATCCTGACCACCCTTTTGTATGAGCTAAGGCGTTCCGGCGGCAAAAAGGGTCTGGCGACCTTGTGTGTCGGTGGCGGCATGGGCGTGGCGATGTGCGTCGAAGCCATCTGAACTTAGATAGAAATCGAGGGAGTTATGGCCATGAGCCGGGTAGCATTTGTCACCGGAGGAACCCGCGGGATCGGCCGGGCCATCACGGCGCGTCTGAAAGCGGCCGGATATAAGGTCGCCGCCGGCTATGCAGGTAATGAGGTCGCCGCCCAGGCCTGCGCCAGCGAGCTGGGCGTCCTGGTGGTTAAGGGCAATGTGTCTTCGTTTGAAGACTGCGCCAGAGCCATTAAGGACGTAGAGGCTGAATACGGCCCCATCGATGTTCTGGTCAATAATGCCGGCATCACCCGCGACGCGACCCTGCACAAAATGACCGAAGCCCAATGGACCGAAGTCATCCACGTCAACCTGGCCTCGATCTTTAATATGACGCGCAATGTCATTGAGGGTATGCGGGATCGCAACTATGGCCGCATCGTCAATATCAGTTCGATCAACGGGCAAAAGGGTCAGATGGGCCAGACCAACTATTCCGCCGCCAAGGCCGGGATGATCGGCTTCACCAAGGCCCTGGCCCAGGAAAATGCCAAAAAAGGCATCACCGTTAACGCCATCGCGCCGGGCTATATCGATACCGAAATGGTCATGGCCGTGCCGAAAAATGTCCTCGATTCAATCATCGCTGGCATCCCTGTCGGACGTTTAGGGATGGCCGACGAAATCGCCCGCTGCGTGGCGTTCTTGGCCGCCGAAGACGCCGGCTTCATCACCGGCGCAACCTTAAGCGTCAACGGCGGACAGTACATTACGGGGTGAGGCCGGAGTCAGTCTGATCAGCCTTAAGTTCGGCAGCTGATTATAATAAGATCAGATTATGAGTGAAGAGCCTGAAGGCCTTGTCCTGGTCTTCCTGCGCCGGCTCGACGCTAAGATTGATCGTCTGACCGACGATGTCGCGGACGTGAAACACCGTCTGACCGCAGTTGAGATCGCGCTCGGGAGTCTGGCCGCAACCGAGGCAAGCCACTATGCCAATTCGAGCCTGCGGAGCGATAAATTTGACGAACGTTTGGATCGAATTGAGCGACGGCTAGACATTCGCGAAGCCTGACCCGGTGAGTCAATACCGGTGACAGAGGAGTTACAGTGACAGTCTAATCCGCCTGCAAAATCTTGCTCGATCAGGGAACCTTCTGCTGTCCCGCGAGCTTGACGCAGGCGAGGCTGATCATCGGCCGCGCACAGGGGGTCATCAGGGCCCCACAGGGAAGGAGCGATTTATGTCTATTATCGGTTGGATCATACTGGGTCTTATCGCTGGCTTCATCGCCAGCAAGATCGTCAACAAGAGCGGCTCGGGCATTGTCATCGACATCGTGCTGGGCGTGGTTGGCGCGGTCGTCGGCGGCTTTCTGTTCAATACCTTTGGTGCCGTCGGTGTCACCGGGTTTAATATCTACAGCATGATCGTGGCGGTCGTTGGCGCTGTCGTCGTACTATGGCTCTACCATATGATTATCGGCCGCCGCGCACTCTGATTGTAGCGAGCTTTTTATCCGTGGCTGGCGGCGTTTTGCAACAAAGGGGGCCGGAGCCGCGTCCGCCGCCTCCCCCTTCCCTGCCCCCGTCAGAGTTCGGTTCCGCCGCACCGCTCGCCAACCGACAATTGACGGGATTGCTACAACTGGCGCTAGGCGTGGTCGTGGTCTCCGCCCTGTATTTCGCCAGGGATGTCCTGATCCCGATCACTCTGGCGGTGTTGCTGTGTTTTGTTCTCTCACCTGTGGTGAGTTTTCTGCAGAAGCGGGGACTTTGGAAAGCCCCTTCGGTGCTTATCACCGTCGCGGCGGCGATTGGCGTGATTATTCTGGTCGGCACAGTGATGGTGGGCCAGGCCTCATTGTTGGCCCAGGACGCCCCCCACTATGTGCAATCGGTCCAAACCAAAATTGATGGCTTGAGCCAGCTGGCGGCGGAGAAGGCGGCGTCTGTCGCCAGACCCTTTGCCAGAATGGTGCCATCCCGGGGGCGGAAGGCTACGTCGCGTTTGCGAAGCGGGCCATCGTTGCGGGCAATCACCACACCGGGCGGCGCAGCTTCGCCCCCGGTCCTCGTGGAAATTCATCAGCCTGCGCCATCACCTTTGGCGTTAGCAGAACGCATTCTCACGCCGACTGTCGCGCCGCTGGCAATGGCCTTTATCGTCATCGTCATGGCGGTGCTTATCCTTTTGCAGCAGGCCGACCTTCGGGACCGTTTCATCCGGGTGTTTGGCGCGACCGACCTACATCGAACCACAGCGGCGATGGACGACGCCGCCCGGCGAATGAGCCGCTATTTCCTCGCCCAGCTTGCTGTTAATACCACCTTTGGCGTCATCATTGGCCTTGGCTTGTATGGTCTGGGTGTTCCATCGGCGGGCCTTTGGGGCGTACTCGCCGGCCTGCTGCGATTTATCCCCTACGTCGGCACACCGATTGCTGCGGTGCTACCGGTCGGCCTGGCTGCGGCCGTCGATACTGGTTGGATCAAGGCGGCTGAGGTCGCGACGTTTTTCACCGTCATCGAAATGCTGGCTGGCGCGATCATCGAACCCAAGCTCTATGGCAATTCCACCGGTCTTTCGCCGATGTCAGTGGTGGTAGCTGCGGTGTTCTGGGGTTGGATGTGGGGTCCGGTGGGGCTTTTGGTCTCGACTCCGCTGACCCTGTGCCTGGTGGTGCTCGGCCGATACGTCAAATCACTGGAATTTCTGGAAATCCTGCTGGGAGATCGGCCGGCGCTGTCGCCCGTCGACAGTTGTTATCAACGCCTTCTGGCAAACCGCCCCGAAGAAGTGGTCGATCAGGCTGGGACGCTGCTCGGCGAGCTGTCCCTGACCGCTTATTACGATAGCGTGGCGGTAAATGTCCTGAGGCTCACCGCGGACGACGTGCGCCGGGGCAGCCTTGATCGTGAAAGGGCCGGACAGATTGTCACGGACATGCTTTGGGTCATCAGCGAATTGAAGGACATTTCCGCCACGCCGACTGACCGTGGGGCTGGTCACGACCTGGATGACTGGTCATCACCCGGTGCGATTCTGTGTGTAGCGGGGCGGGGCATCCTGGACTCGCCAATCGCTGCGATGCTGGCCCAACTCCTGGTCAAGGCCGGTTTGGGTGCTGAGGTCGATGGTGAGGATCCCCACTGGCTCAAAGTCCGGCTTATATGTGTCTGCTACCTCGATATCGTTGGCGTACCGGCAAGGATGCAGAGTCTGGTCCGTCGCTTGCGGGCCCGCGCGCCACAGGCGAAAATTCTCATCAGTCTATGGCAACCGAACGATCTCACCCTATCCGATCATCAGCCCCCGGCACTGCCCGGTATCGATTTTTGTGCCGGCACGCTGCACGACGCGGTGCTAGCCTGCGAGCAGTTAAGGTGACAGTTTCCTTTGCTCGAAGAGTAAACTGTCACCTTAACCAGCCCCGGTCGCCGGAACCTACCAGATTGACGTCCACGGAGCCTAGAGGGGAAGTTACGGCCGTCACGCTCAGGTCGCAGGTTTGGGCGTCGGCATCAGACACGTCTTCAAACTGACCGCCCACGAGGTGCTCGCTATTCAGGTCGGTTCGGCGGCCATTCGCGCTACGAACAAAGGCTGCGGTGGGAGCTTTGTCCGGGGCAGCGGAGTGTTGGCCGTCGCCGGCAGCAGCGGCGGTGGCGGCACCTTTTGGTCGGGCGGAGATGCCACCGCCGGTTCTGGTAATCCCACTCCGATCCAAAACATCATGGTCGGCACCGGGGTCTAGAGCGCAATCAGTCTTGGTTGGAACACCGAGGCTGTGAATCGCGCTCCCAGTATTTAGAGCGACAAGCAGGATCATTTTTGATTGTTCCAATCAAAAATGATCCTGCTCCAGGGCGGTCAAAAACCTTTTTTAGGTAAGCAGACCGCCCGCACCCCAGCACTTTTCGGCGGGAACGAATCTAACCGCTGACCGTTTATGGGTTTCGGGAATGTATTCGCCGAGGAGATTTGGGCTTCATGAATGTAAGGCCGCTCGAATGCCTGGGACTGCGGACTCGGTCACACGCCTGGGACTGGCACCGCGAACAAAAAGTGGTCGAAGTCGTTGGTAGCAAAACGGATGACGAGATGCACGTCGATGCATTTCTCAAACCTGAATGAAACACCACCGTACGCAGGCCAATGACGGTCGAATTGATTTTGAGACCGTCGCCACGATCAAAGATACTGGAGAGCCGTCCTCATGGCAGTAGAAACCACCGATCTGAGCGGCCCCGACTTCGCCGCCGGCGTCAGACTTTCGTCCATTCCGGACGGCGGTATGCTGCTGGGGCACGCCCTAGGCGAGCCGGTGTTACTCATCCGGCGCGGTAACGAAGCCTTCGCCATCGGGGCAATGTGCACTCATTACGGCGCACCGCTGGTCGATGGACTGCTTGTCGGGGAAACTATCCGCTGTCCATGGCACCACGCCTGCTTCAGCGTTCGCACCGGGGAAGCCCTGCAGGCACCCGCCCTGGACGGCGTTGCCTGTTGGCGCATCGAGCAGGTTCGCGATG
>JAYTXQ010000247.1:0-8354 GCA_043742825.1 Caulobacteraceae bacterium
CGCCCCCCTCTGACCGGCACCCCGCCCTGGTATGTGCTTATCGAAATCGCTGCCGCGCAGGTAGGTGTTGCCGAAACCACTCTGGAAACTCTTCTGGAGGGAGCCCTCGGAGACGGTGCGATTACCGACGCGGCCATCGCTCAGAACCAGACCCAGGCCAAGGCGTTCTGGTCTCTGCGCGAGAACCAGTCAGGGGCCCAGAAGCCGGAGGGCCCGGCCTGGAAGCACGATGTCTCAGTGCCTATTTCCCGCATTGCCGACTTCATAAATCAGGCCAGCGATGCCCTGACGGCCCGCTTCGCCGGCGTGCGCATCGATGCCTTCGGCCACGTCGGCGATGGCAATATCCATTTTGACGTCCTGGCACCCATCGCGGGCAGCCCGGCAGAGCACGTCGCGGCGCGCGACGCCGGGGCCCACATCGTTCACGACCTGGTGATCTCTCTAGGCGGCTCGATCAGCGCCGAACACGGACTTGGCACAATGAAAACCGCCGAAGCCGCCGCGTACAAAAGCCCCGCCGAACTGACCGCCCTGCGCGCCATCCGAGCCGCCCTGGACCCACGCCGGATCATGAACCCCAGGGTACTTTTTTAGGGGAGTGGCGGGCGGCGCGTGATTGCCGGCCCTTGCCCGACGTGAATAGCGGTTCAGACTTTGGCCAGACGCCTGAGATTTGCACGCACTTTGCGGCGATAGTGGGAGAGGGCGAGGGTCGTCGCAGAGGCGGCGGACAATACCTTTGGAACCGCGAGACCTTGCGCCTGTAACGTGATCGCCGCTTCGATCTTTTCGGTGACCATTCTCACCGCTTCGGTACGGGCCGGCGAGCCGCCGGCGGCGTGCTTAATCAGGCGAAGGCCGATCACCGATGAGGCTTCGAATCCCAGAGACCAAGCGTCCTGGTAGATGCGAAACCAGGAATTGCGTGCGGACCGCTTCATGTTTCGAGTCCTTTCGAGGCGATGTTGCGGTAGTGTCGACCGGGCGCAGGCGCAATAGAGAAGCCAACTGGACCCGCAAGTCGGTGTCGACGTAGAGCAGGATAGTTTATGATGGAATCATCAAAAAGCTGAATCCTGTTCTAGACCTAAAGTGTAGAGCTTGATTCAGATGTTTCGGTGAATCATCATCAAGCTCTAGGGGGCCCGGCGTCGCAGATCAGAGTGCGCGTCGACCGGAGATCAAGTGGTAGACAAACAGGACGACAACCGCGCCAATAACAGCGACGACCATGCTGTAGATATTGAAGCCGGTCACGCCGGCCGCACCAAAGGTGTTGAACAGGAAGCCGCCAACGACAGCGCCTACTACGCCCAGAACGATGTCCAGCAGGATGCCGGAGCCGGATTTATTGACAATCTTGCTGGCGATGAAACCGGCGATCAAGCCGAGGACGATCCAACCAATTATTGACATTATACAGGCCTTTCCAGTTGCGCTTTTCACACGCCCAACGCGTGACGAAATATCGATCGAGACCAAAAACGCCGGGCGGTCGTAACGGTTCCGCAGCGGAGACTGAAACAACGTCTGCAACCCCATGCCCGCCACGGCGTTGTGAGTGGGCATTTATGCCCCACCGACTTGACGCTCAGATGGGATAATCGTTCTCAATGCCTCGGCTCATTCAGCTGTCAGACATCCATTTCGGCGCGCAGGACGTTGCGGCTCTGGCGGCGGCGACCACCTATGTCGCGACGACGACGCCCGAACTGGTGTTGATAACCGGGGACATTACCCAATGGGGACATCAGGACGAATTCATCGCCGCCCGGGCCTGGCTAAGAGGGCTGACCGTTCCGACGATATCCACGCCTGGCAACCACGATACCCCCTGGATGGGCCTCCTGGAACGGATCATCTTGCCTTTCCGACGCTATGAGCGCGCAATAGGGCCGTCGCGGGAGGCGGATTTTGCCGGCCCGGGTTTCGCGGTGCGGACCCTCAATAGCGCCCGTGGATGGCAGATCCGGTTGAACTGGTCCAAGGGTGAAGTGGGCCGACGCCAGACCGCGCGGGCAATTCGCAGCTTGCGGGGCGCTTCGCCCGACGCCGTGCGTCTGCTGGCCTGTCACCACCCGTTGATGGAAGTTCCGGGTGAGCCGATGACGTCCCGAGTTCGCGGCGGGCGTCGGGCCGCCCAACGGCTCTGCGCTGCAGGGCTGGATGTCGTGCTGACCGGGCATCTGCACGCACCATTTGTGCAAGCGCTTCCGTTCGGCGACGAGCGGACCTTTGCGGTCGGTGCCGGCACGTTATCGCTGCGCCAACGTGGCGCGCGACCCAGTTTCAACGTGATCGAGATTGAAGGCGACCGCCTAAGCATTACTGTCATGGCCTGGACGGGACAGCGCCTTGAGATCGATCAATCCTGGAATGTCAGCCTTCGACCGCGAGCCGCAGCAGACGCGGCAGCGAGCGCAGGGAAACTCTAAAAATGACCTTCGACGTCAGAACCACTCTGCAAAAACCCCTGATAGCGGTGCTCAACACCGGCAGCGGGGGTTGCGTTCCAGCCGACGGCGATCACATGGCAGAAATTTTTTCCCAGGCAGGCTTGTCGCATGCGCAGATCGTCTGCGTTGAGCCGTCGCAAATTACCGCAGCTTTGAAGCAGGTGGCGACATCAGCGGAGGTTGTCGTCGTCTTGGGAGGAGACGGCACGATCGGCGCAGCAGCTGGTCTCTGCGGGCGAGCGCGCAAGCTGTTGATCCCACTTCCGGGCGGCACCATGAACATGCTGCCCCGCGCCCTCTATGGCGAGCGACCGTGGGCCGAGGCCCTGACCGATACTTTGGCCGCGCCTGTGGTTCACGATGTCAGTGGCGGACGCGTCGGCAACAGGCTGTTTTTCTGTGCCGCAATTCTGGGCGCGCCGTCGCTTTGGGCTGATGCAAGGGAGTCCATCCGCCGGGTCGAAATCGTCGAAGCGGTGAAGCGCGCCGGCCGGGCCATTCGGCGCAGTGGCGTCGAACCCCTATCCTATACATTGGGCGACGGGGTGTCGGGGACGGCCGAGGCGGTCGCCCTATTGTGTCCGCTCATCTCCCGCCGGATGAATGATGACGAGCCAGCTTTGGAGGCTGCGGCCATCGAGCCACTCGCCGCGGCTGATCTGTTTCGCCTGGCATTTCACGCAGTTTTTGACGATTGGCGGCTCGACCCGGCAGTGTCCCTCGCCAAGGTCACTCGCGTCGATGTGCTGGGTCAGGCGCGGGTACCAGCGATCCTTGACGGTGAAAGGGTTCGCCTCGGACGAACCGTGCGCGTCGACTTCGTTGCCGACGCTTTTCGCGCCCTTGCGCCCGCCGCGAGGGCGTCATGAGCAACCCATCCTCCGAGACATCGCGGTTCGAAGCGAAAATGCTTTTGGGATGTGTGGTCGGTGTGATCGCCATATCGGTGTTCGCCGCCTTGACGGCCGAGGTCCGCGAGGGAGATTTTAGCGCGATTGATCGCGTGTTGCTGCTGGCCTTCCGCGTTCCTGGTCACCTGGACAAGGCCATCGGACCGCGTTGGGTGCTGGAATCGGTCCGAGATATAACGGCCCTTGGCGGTTTTACGGTCCTGGCGCTGGTTTCGCTTTGCACAACGTTCATGCTGGTCGTTCACGCGAAACATCGACAGGCGATTGTTTTTCTTAGCGCTGTCGTTCTGTCGCAGGCGGGGTCCGAGGTGATCAAACATCTCGTTGATCGCGCCCGCCCGGCAATCGTTCCTCACTTGGATATGGTCTATTCGAGCAGTTTTCCCAGCGGGCATGCGATGATGAGCCCGGTCGTTTATCTTATCCTCGCTTCAATGCTGGCGGCGCGGGAGCCACGTGTGGCCCTGAAGATCGCCTGGCAGGTCGGCGCGATTACGCTGGTGGTCGGCATTGGCGTCAGCCGTGTCTATCTCGGCGTTCACTGGCCCACTGACGTGCTTGCCGGGTGGCTGCTCGGATCTGTCGTCGCCCTCGTGTCCATCCTCGCCCTCGCTCGAACGCCGATCTGAACGCGAGAGCTGGATATCCAGCGACAGCATAATTGCGGCTGGACCTCGAAGGCCTTGACGCCAGGCAGGGAAGTCGGGTGTTAGATATACAGCCGGCATGAAGGACTACAGGTAAGATGACCACGATCAGCGAGGATGACGAACGCGCCCTGCTGGATTCCATCGACCGCTGGCTGGAAAAGAAAGTGGCCCCGGTGGCTGCCAAATTCGAGCAGGCCGACGAATATCCGCAGGAGTTGGTCGATGATATGATCGAGATGGGTCTGTTCGGGGCTCTGATCGAACCCGAATATGGGGGACTGGGGCTTTCAGCGCTCACCTATTGCCGGATCGTCGCCCGCATATCCGAAGAGTGGATGAGTCTGACGGGCGTTTTCAACAGCCATCTGATGATGGCGCTGGTCGTGCAAAAATTCGGCACGCAGCTGCAGAAAGATCACTGGCTGCCGAAGTTCGCAACGGGTGAATTGCGCGGTGGGCTGGGCCTGACCGAAGCGGCAGCCGGCACCGATTTACAGGGCATACATACCGTGGCAAGGCGCGATGGCGATGACTACGTGGTCAATGGTTCGAAGCTGTGGATCACCAATGTCATCGAGGGCGACATCCTGGCGCTTCTGGTCAAGACCGACCCAGAGGCGCAGCCGAGGCATCGGGGGATGACGATGTTGATCGTGCCCACCCGCGACATGCAGACACGCGGCGACCTTGCGGGGGTGACGCGCGGGCGCAAACTGCAAAAGCTGGGCTATAAGGGCATTGATACCGGAGAGATCAATTTCGCCGACTACCGTTGTGACGCGGCGCTCTCGCTTGTCGGCGGTGAGGAGGGCAAAGGGTTCCTCATGGCCACCGGTGGTCTGGAAATCGGCAGGGTCAATGTGGCCGCGCGCGGGGTGGGAGTTGCCCGCCGGGCCCTGAAAGAGGCGGTCGCCTACGCCCAGATGCGCAAGACCATGGGTAAGCCCATCGCTGAGCACCAAGCCATCCAGATCAAGCTGGGCACCATGGCGGCCAAGACACGGGCGGCAGAGCTGTTGGTTGACGATGCGGCCCGTGCTTATGATGGCGGAGGCCGGGTGGACATGGAAGCGGGCATGGCCAAGTGGTTTGCCTCTGAAACCGCGTTTGAATGTGCCACCGAAGCGATGCGCATCTTTGGCGCTAATGGCTATTCCAGAGACTATCCCATCGAGCGACTATTCCGGGATGCGCCGCTAATGATGATCGGCGAGGGGTCGAATGAAATGCAATTGATCATTATCGCCCGGCAACTGATCGCTCGTAACCGGATATAGCGGGCTAAGTGTTAAGTGGCGCGCCGAAGCTGGTAACGCTGCATTATACAAGCCAAGGTTGAGGCCGACCCTCTTCGATGAGGCGTTGGAACCCTCGCCCATAATCGCCATTTTTAGACTGCGCGCCTCTCGTATCGCTGGCTTCTCGTCGGCATTTTTTCCCCGAACGCAGTCGCTTACGCGCCGCAGATGCGGGCCGGCGAGACGCCGACGGTACGAGTAAATCCTCTGAATACCTGACCCTAGGCCCCTCTGGCCACGAACCAACCGTTGCGAAACCCTGCGTGTGCTTTGCCGTAGATAAAGGGCTGGCCTTCCGGGGTCGTCAGGTAGCCGCCGGCTGCGGTGAGGACCGCGTGGCCCGCTGCGGTATCCCATTCCATGGTCGGGCCGTGGCGGGGGTAGATGTCGGCGGAGCCTTCGGCGATGCGACAGAGTTTAATCGACGAATCCATCGCCTGGGTCAGGTCAAAACCATATTTCGCCGCCAGGTCATCGCGCGCTTCCGGCTTCATAGTGTGGCTGATCAGAGCCAGGGCCTCACCTTTGGGCCAGGTTCGGGCGTGGACCGGTTGACTATGGGTTGCAGAGAACTGGCGTTTGCGGGCCCCGACACCGTCAGTGAACCAGACCTCACCGCTGGGGGGGGCCGCAACGGCACCGGCGACTGCGCGGCCATCGACGATCAGGCCGATATTGACGGTGAAATTCGGATCACCGCGGATAAAGGCCTTGGTCCCGTCCAGGGGATCGACCAGAAAGAACTGCGGACCGATCGCATCTGGCGTTCCAGATTCGCTGGCATCTTCCTCGGAAATCACCGGTATGCCCGGGAAGCACTCAGCCAGCCGCGCCAGGATCAGAGTTTCACCGCGACGATCCGCCTCGGTCACGGGGCTGTTGTCGGCCTTGGAGTCCACGGTCAACCCCGATTGCCAAAGCGGCAGGATCAATCGCGCCGCTTCAACAGTGATGGCGGCGAGACGCTCGCCCAGTTCCGCGTCGGAATATTCGGCAATTGCATTCATAACCCCCTCATAGGGGTGAGTGGGCACTTTGCCAAACCAGCAAATCAGGGGAGTCTGGGACCATGAGTGAGCCCACGCCGATTGCCCCCCACGATCTGGCCGCAAAACTTGCCGCACGTCTTTGCCACGACCTGATAGGGCCGGCCGGTGCGCTCGTCTCGGGTCTGGATCTGCTTGAGGACACTTCAGCGCGGGATATGCACGCCGACGCTATGGCTCTGGTGATCAGCAGTGGCCGGAGCCTGGCCGCCACACTGAAATTTGCTCGAATCGCCTATGGTTCGGGTAATCAGGCTCTGGCTACATCGGAATTTCACGCCCTGGTCACAGACCTCTTTGACGGTCACCGCGCGACTCTGGACTGGGCGCCAGCCGACACCGAGCTGCCAGGGCCGGCCGCAAGGGCCCTGTTGAATCTGGCGCAGATCGCCTTGGGAGCCCTGGCGATGGGCGGCCGAGCCCATGTGCAGGTACTACCAAGAAAGCCTGGCTTGGAGCTCGTCGTTACCGCGACCGACGAGCGGGTCCGCCTGCACCCTGAGATCAAGCGCGGTTTGGCTGGCGAGGGCCTGGTCGACGGCCTGGCGGGACGTTGGGTGCAGGCCCGCTTCCTGCACGCCATTGTCACCGCCGTTGGCGGTGAGCTGGGGGTAGAGGTCTCGCCTGGCGTCCTGCGCCTTTGGGCGCAAATTCCGTCTCACCAGAGACCTGGTTAGTTTTTGGTCTTGTCCTGCCCTTCGACAAAGGCGCGGATGGCCGCTCCGACATAACCTGGATTACGAATGGCCATGAACCCAGCGGCGAGCGCGGCGACGACTCCGACCAGAGGCTTGTCGCCTAAGAGGTCGAGGGCACGGTCAAGGGTTTTGCCAACGCCGGTAGTGGCAGACTTCACTGGCTTTCGGCGGGGTCGACGACCCAGGATCATAGCGATCACGGCTATGAGCAAGGCGGCAGACGCCGCGACAATCGCCGCCGCGCCGGGGCGGCCACATGATGGAACCAGCAAGGCATAGAGGCCGAAGGCCAACGCCACGACGCAAACCATGGCGCTGGCAGCCGCAGCCGCCGCTGCGGCAAGCGCCATGGCCAAACGACGAAACACTATCTTGAGCGATTCGATAGCAACAGTCCCAGGACAATTCCGATCCCCAACCCGGAAAGGGCTGCGGTGACCGGTCGTTCCTTGACCTTATCGAGGACAAACTGCTGCGCACTTTCGAACTGTACATCTGCGGTTTCCCGGTAGGTCCTGCTCCGCGCCCGCAGGAGCTCGATCCCCTCGCGCAGGGCCCGCTCGGCAGCTTTCGCGGCGTCAGTCAAAGTGCGCTCCGCTGTGCTGATCGCGTCGGCGAAGGCGCGTTGGCTGTCTGCGGCCTCGGTGCTGCCCGTTTGCACAGGCGCAGAGTCGTTTGCAGTTTCGGTCTGGATATCGGCGCTCACGCAAGCCTCCTGGTCGTGGTTTTTGAGGATGAAAACCCTGATAGTGTAGCACCTCAGCAAAGACTGCCACAATTGAAAAAGTTATGCACCGCAACACCAGCATCACGCCTTTGTTTTGTAACCGGTGCAATCTTTAACTTGTCTTGATCTGTCGATGTGTGAAATCCTAATGTATCATGGCGCGCAGGATGGATGAGATAGACCCTGACCCTAAGTTTAGCCTCAGTATGGAGCGGGGCCGCGCAGCGCTGGCGCTCGGCGCGGCAGCCTTGGGCGAGTGCGAGTGGGATGTGGCTGGCGATATCTTTCACGTCAGCCGCCGAATGGCTAAAATCACCGGTCTGCCGGCCGGCCCCATGCCGTCAAGAGGTGGCGAAGCCTTCTATGATTTCGTTCATCCAGAGGATCGGGACGCGTTGCGCGGACGGATGGTCCGCGGACTGAGGGCGACGGGTCATTACGTCGAGGTGTTCCGTATGGTTCGCCCCGATACGGGGGCGGTGATCTGGCTGGAATGTTCCGCTATGGTCATGCGGCCCAAACCAGGAGCGCTGCGCCGGGTTATTGGCGTGGTGCGAGATATCAG
>JAYTXQ010000248.1:0-6357 GCA_043742825.1 Caulobacteraceae bacterium
CGGTTTCATCCTCGCGGCTGGGTTCGATCCCCAGGCCTTCCTGTTCGCTGCGCCATTTATCCAGGTGCATGTCAATATTGCCGCCCAACTGGATGTCGGTGCCCCGGCCAGCCATGTTGGTAGCAATCGTCACGGCGCCGGGCACTCCGGCCTCGGCGACAATGAAAGCTTCCTGCTCGTGATAGCGGGCATTGAGCACATTGTGTGCAATGCCGATCAGGGCCTTGCCGTCCAGTTCCCACTTATGCTGGGACAGCATTTCGGCAAGTTGTTCGGATTTTTCGATCGAAACGGTGCCCACCAGAACCGGCTGACCGCGTCGGTGGCAGTCTTCGATCTGCAGGATGATCGAGTGGTTCTTTTCAGCAGCTGTGCGATAGACCTCGTCGTCGTCATCGCGGCGCATCACCGGCCGGTTGGTGGGGATTTCGGTCACTTCCATCTTGTAGATGTCGTGAAATTCCTGCGCCTCAGTCATGGCCGTGCCGGTCATGCCCGATAGCTTTTCATAGAGGCGGAAATAGTTCTGGATGGTCACCGAGGCCAGGGTCTGGTTCTCGGGCTGAATTACCGCCCCTTCCTTAGCTTCGATTGCTTGGTGGAGGCCCTCTGAGAGACGCCGTCCGTGCATCATCCGGCCGGTAAATTCGTCGATCAGCATCACCTCGCCGTCGCGGACAATATAATCGCGGTCGCGCTGGTACAGAACATTGGCCCTCAGGCCCTGGTTGACGTGGTGTACCACCGAAATATTGGCGGCGTCATAGAGGCCAGCGGATCCATCGGCCAGGTGGCCAGCCTTTTCCAGGGTCTCCTCGATCGTCTCAGAGCCAAATTCCGTGAGCAGCGCCTGTTTCTGCTTTTCGTCGTGCTCAAACGTCGCTGGATCCAGGATCATGGTCTTCACCAGGGCGTCGATAATCCGATAGAAATCCGACCGATCCTCGGTAGGCCCTGAAATGATCAAAGGCGTGCGCGCCTCATCGATCAGGATAGAATCCACCTCATCGACGATGGCAAAGTGGTGCGGTCGCTGCACCATGTCGGCGACGTCATAGGTCAGGTTGTCGCGCAGATAATCAAAGCCGAATTCATTGTTCGTGCCATAGGTGATGTCGCAGCCATAGGCTTTCTGTCGCTCGGCCTGAGACAGACCATTGACGATCACCCCGACGGTCAGGCCCAAAAACCGATACACCCGGCCCATCCATTCGGCATCGCGACTGGCCAGATAGTCGTTCACCGTGATCAGGTGCACGCCCTTGCCCGACAGAGCGTTCAGATACACCGGCAGTGTGGCCACCAAGGTCTTGCCCTCACCGGTGCGCATCTCAGAGATGCCGCCTTTGTGCAGGACCATGCCGCCGACCATCTGCACGTCATAGTGCCTCTGGCCCAAAGACCGTTTCGCGCCCTCTCGGACCACGGCAAAGGCTTCGTTCATCAGGGCGTCCAGGGTCTCTCCGGCAGCAACACGCTGTTTGAAAGCGGTGGTCTGGGCGCGCAGATCATCGTTGCTCAGAGCCGCCATCTGCGGCTCCAGGTCATTGATCTTTGCCACTCGGGCGCTGGAGGCCCTGACCTTGCGATCAGAGGGGGAGCCGAATAACTTTCGAAGACTTAACATGAGGCGATCGGAATTCCGGTTTCAGGCTGGGCGGTATCGGTAGCCGCGCCTGGCCCTTCACAGACCCTTCGCCGGCTCGGAAACCCGCGCATTC
The DNA here is from genome assembly GCA_043742825.1 of Caulobacteraceae bacterium. Lineage (GTDB taxonomy): Bacteria > Pseudomonadota > Alphaproteobacteria > Caulobacterales > Caulobacteraceae > Acaudatibacter. The sequence goes on from JAYTXQ010000248.1 coordinate 1,722, forward strand.
GGCGCGGGCGAGATTTAGGCAGCGCGACCCCAAGTGTCAATGTGCGCGGCGTTTTACCAATCGGATGGGAAGAATTTATCCGCAAATGCACACAGATTAGCCTTATCGTAAGCGACCTCCGTCTGATCTTCCAGCCTCGACTGCCATTTTTAGGGCGTCGCTAGCCCCCAGGTCGCTGATCAGCACGTCGTCGCCGCTAATAACGATAGCCAGATGCCTCAGGCCGATCGCGATCACGCGGCGGCCGGGATCGGCACGAACTAGGCAGTCTTCGGTGTCGGTCATTGTCACGTCGCCCAGGGTGACATTTCCCTGCGGATCTGGGGTACCCATGGCTTTAACGGCATTCCAAGAGCCCAGGTCGCTCCAGGCGTAGTCGATGGGCAACACAGCCGCGAGGTTGGTTCTTTCCATGATTGCTGTGTCGATGGGCTGGTTGGGTGCTTCTGCGAATTCGGACCCCAGGGTGAAAATACCGCCGTCCGCCCGCCCGCTCGCGACGGCTGCGGTTACGGTGGCGAGCATGCCGGGGGTGTGGTGCGCGGCTTCGCGCAGCAGAACGTCGGCGCGGACGACGAAATTGCCGCTGTTCCACAAATAGCCATCGGCCACGAACTGCTCGGCGCGCGCCAGATCAGGCTTCTCGACAAAGGCACCGACGCCACAAAGACCGGTTTTCGCATCCAGTATCTCAGCCGGTCGGATATACCCATAGCCGGTGGCGGGGCTGGTCGGGCGCACACCGAAGGTCACAATCCGGCCCGCCTCTGCGCCCGCTGCCGCCGCCACGACCCCGTTACAGAATGCAGCAGAGTCCGGGATGAAGTGGTCGGAGGCGACCGCGACCAGGATTGCGTCGGGATGGGTCTGGACGATGTGCAGAGCCGCCGCAATCAGAGCTGGGCCGGAATTGCGCCCCACAGGCTCCGCCAGCAAATGCCCGGTGATGCTCGTTTCTGCCAGATGGGTTTTCGCTCGAAGGGCCAGATCCGCTCCGATCACCAACAAGGGGGCCGCAGCCGTAGGCAGCCCAACAAAGCGGGCCACCGTCAGCTGTAACAACGACCGCTTGCCGCTCAAAGCGAGAAAGGGCTTGGGATTCCGGCGTGTCGAAGCCGGCCAAAGCCGTGTCCCAGCGCCGCCGCAGAGGATGATTGGAAACAGTTCCATCGCCCACCTTTCAAAACCCCCGGACCATAGTCAGTTTGCTGCGGTTTCGCGAGCCTGTTAAGCGCGATCAGACTAGCGGACCGGAGCGGCGGAAGGGCAACCGTGTGACGACACCGGACGAGCATAAGGCCGGGCGCGGGCGTGGTGGGCACGATGTGCTGATCTGTGCCATGCTGTTGGCTGGGGTGTCGGTCGTTTTTGGTGGGGCCAGCCGCGACAACCACTGGCGATTGACCTCGGTCGAACTTGCGGCTCTGCCTCTGGCGTTTGTCGCCGTGCAAAATCTGGTGTGGCGCGACTACAGCTTGCCGCTTCTGGTTCTTGGGGCTGTACTGATGGTGCCGCTGACCCAGCTCATCCCTTTGCCGCCACAACTGTGGACCCGTTTGCCGGGTGCCGGACCGCGCATCGAAGCCCTGACACTGAGCGGGGTTGCCTTGGGCTGGCGACCGATCAGCCTGGCACCTATCGAGACCTGGCGCGCCTTTCTCGCCCTGATCCCACCGGCGGCCATGGTGCTGGGCGCGATACAACTGCGGCACCGACAGGTCCGGGCTGTCGCAGGCCTGTATCTGGCCCTTGGGTTCACGGGTTTGGTCCTCGGGGCAGGGCAACTTGCCGGCGGCGCGGGGAGCGCATTTTACCCCTATGCCTACACAAATTACGATACCCTTGTCGGCTGGTTTGCCAACCGAAACCATGAGGCGGCGTCGCTTTTGGCGGTCTTGCCACTGGCGGCCGCGCTGATCGGCCCAAGCGATGGCAACCGTCAGGTGGGCGTGAATATTGCGGCCATCCTTTTTATGTTTCTGGCTGTGGTGGGACTGGGCGCGGTCAAGTCGCGGACGGGGATTTTTCTCGCGGTCCCCACACTGATTGCATCGTTGATCCTGCTCTGGCGACGGCTGGGGGCGCAGGCGCGGTGGCGAATTCTGACCGGGGCCGGCCTTGCCGTGGTCGCCGGCGTTGGTGTCATTTTCCTGTTCGGGCTGGCTCCGATCGTAGCTAGATTCGTCCAGCCTGCCGCGTCGGAGGGCCGGTTTTTCGCCTGGCCGATTGCTCTGCATGAGGCGATTGCCCACCTGCCGTTCGGGTCAGGTTTGGGTTCGTTTGACCGCGTGTTTCGTGCCGCCGAGCCCCTGACCCTGGTGGGTCCGATCTATTTCAACCATGCCCACAATGATTATCTTGAGCTGGGACTGGAGGCTGGGGGCCTGGCCGCAATCGCCATGGTCTTTTTTGCGGTGTGGTTTGCCGGCTCTGCCCTCCGTGCCTGGCGCATGCCCCGCCAGCCCGGTTCCAGCCTGGCCCAGGCGGCGAGCCTCTGCGTGATGGTTCTTTTGGCATTTTCGACTGGCGACTATCCGTTGCGCACAGAAAGTCTCACGGTGGTCTTTGCATTCGCCTGCGGGATCCTGGCCCATCGGGAACCGAGGCACCAAGTGTGAGCGACCCCTGGGCCTTTACCTGTCTGCTGCCGGTCTGGGCAGGCGATGACGCAGCCCATTTCCGCGACGCTCTGGCCAGTGTAGCCACCGGTCCGCTGACGCCGGCGCGGATCCTGATCTGCCAGGACGGAGATCTGCCACCGGCCCTGGCAGCAGCTGTTGCCGAGGGCGTGGACCAATTTGCCGCAGAGATCTGCCGTAATCCGGGGCCAACGGGCCTGCACCACAACCTCAATCACGCCGCCGGCCAGGTGGACACTCCGTGGATTGCCCGGGCTGATGCCGACGATGTCAATCAGCCCGAGCGCTTCGCCGCTCAGTTCAGCTATCTTAAGGCCCACCCGGATGTCTCGATCATTTCCGGCGCGATTGAAGAGTTTTGGCCTGATGGTCGTACCCGGCTGCGCACCCTGCCGACCGACCACGATGCGATCATCAGATGGGCCAGGTTCCGTTCACCGATCAATCACATGACCGCACTGTTCCGAACTGACCTGTTCCGGGCCTGCGGCGGCTATCCGGATGTTCCGCAGAAAGAGGATTACGCACTCTGGATCAAGATGATCGCGCGCGGAGCGAGGTTCGCCAATTTGCCACAGAGTCTGGCCCGCGCTCGACTAGGCAGCGACTTCTACAGGCGGCGCGCCGGATTTCGCAATCTGGCCTCGGAGTGGGCGATTTTTCAATTGAAACGCCGCACGCCGCAACTCGTGGGGTGGGCGGCCGCCACCTGGATTGCGCGTTCCCTGGCCTTGTCGGTCCGGTGGCCGGCGCATCTGATCTATGAGGTCCTATTGCGCCGATGAAGACGGTGAAAATCCAGGGTGGGCTTGGCAACCAACTGTTCGGCATCGCTTTTGCCCACTCCGTCTTTGTAGTGACAGGGTCGCCGGTGAGTCTGGATGTCTCGTCGTTCGCTAACTATCGCTATGGTCACAGCTTTGCTCTAGCAGATTTGGCACAGCACCTGGGATTGGCTGTCACCTCGCGGCCGGTTCTGGGCCATCGTCTAACCGGGGCGGTCATGCGCCGCGTGCCTTTGATGGCTTACGGATCTGATCGCATCGCCCCGTCTGGCCACGCCGCGCTGTACGAGTTGGTTCACCGACACGCTTACTTCGACGGCTACTGGCAGAACGAAATCTACATGGCTGCGCCGGACCTTATCGCTCGGCGGGCGGCAGATTTCATCGCCGCGCGCGCCGGACCCGGCGAGGCTCACGATCTGGTCATCCACTATCGCAGCTACGCCGACGAAACCCGCCTCGAACGGCGAGGCACGCCGCCGGCGGCCTATTTTCAGCGGGCTCTGGCGCATATCCGGGCGGGGGGTGGCGAGGTCGGGGATATCCTGGTCGTCTCAGACCGACCCGAACTCGCACGCGACCGGATCGGCGATCTGGGCCTGCCGCTGCGCTTCATCAACGACGCCGATCCATACGCCGATATGTCCCTCATCCTTGCCGCCCGCCACCTGATCCTGACCAACAGCTCATTTTCCTGGTGGGGTGGCTTCTGCGGGTCAACCGAGAGCGTCATCTATCCCCGCCCCGACGGACTCTTCCACTACCCTGCACCGGCGAAGCGATTTGTCTGCCTGTGATGTCGAAAGGTCACGCCGTCAGGCTTGCGGGTCCGGGCTTGCAGGCTCAATCGATCTGATCCTCAGTGTGTGGTGCCCCCCCGCCCCTTCGATCCATCAATAGATCAAAAGCGGCGAAATCGTCGCGTTCGCGACGTTCGGCAAAATAGCTGGCCGTCCGCATGGCTGAAAGCTTCTGTAACCGGAAACTGGACGCCGACGACATCGAACGGATCATAGGCCCTTCCAGGCATCTTCATCTTCGGCACTATTCTATTCGGTCATGGTTTCCTGAGCGCCCCGAAGATAGGCGTCAGGCTCGGTGTGAAGCTTCCGCATAGTCAACCTGTCATTCTCAGCCACGAAAACCACCACGTCGCCACACGACAGTTTGGTGGCATCACGGACGCGTTTAGGCAAAGTCATCTGCCCCTTC
>JAYTXQ010000249.1:0-7502 GCA_043742825.1 Caulobacteraceae bacterium
AAGCTCGAAGCCGTCGCCGATGCGATGGAAGCGCGCTTCGCCGATTTCGCCCGGCTGTTGACCCAGGAACAGGGCAAGCCGCTGGAGCAGGCACAACAGGAAGTTGGCGGGGCCATATTTGGCCTGCGCAGCTTTGCCGCCATGAAGACCGAGTCGTCGGTCTTGCGCGAAAATGACGTCGAGCGCATCGTCCAGCTTCGCGGTCCTCTGGGGGTCGTCGGGGCCATCGTGCCGTGGAATTTCCCCGTCCTGTTGATGGTGATGAAGGTCGGCCCAGCTCTGATTACCGGCAATACCATCGTCGTAAAGCCCGCCCCGACAACGCCCCTGACCACCCTGCTGTTTGCCGAAGTCGCCGCTCCGCTGCTGCCGGCTGGGGTACTCAACGTCATCACCGACGCCAACGACCTAGGCGGCGTTCTGACCAAGCACCCGGACGTGGCCAAAGTCTCGTTCACTGGCTCAACCGCGACCGGCAAAAAGGTTATGGAGAGCGTTTCCAGCACGCTGAAGCGGCTGACTCTGGAACTGGGCGGCAATGACGCGGCCATCGTTCTGGACGACGTCGATGTAAAGGCCGTCGCGCCGCAGATCTTCGGGGCCGCCATGTCCAATGCCGGCCAGATCTGCTTGGCCACCAAGCGCGTCTATGCCCACGCCAGCATCTACGAGGAACTCTGCGCTGAACTGGCCAAACTGGCTAATGCAGCGGTGGTCGGTGACGGCCTGGAGCAAGGCACCACCATCGGTCCGATCCAGAACAAGATGCAGTACGAGAAGGTCAAGGGCTTCCTGGAAGACGCGCACGCCAGCGGCAATGTCATCGCCGGGGGCCATGCGGTCGAACGGGATGGCTATTTCATCTCCCCCACCATCGTGCGCGATATCCCAGATAGTGCCCGTCTGGTGCGTGAAGAACAGTTCGGCCCGGTGCTGCCGGTGATGAGTTTCGACACCGAAGCCGACGCCATCGCCCGTACCAACGACACCGAATATGGCCTGGGCGGCTCAGTCTGGACCTCTAACCCGGAACGCGGCTTTGCCGTGGCCTCGCAGATTCAGTCGGGAACCGTCTGGGTGAACAAGTTCCTTGACCTGCCCTTCGATGTCCCCTTCCGCGGAGCCAAAAACTCCGGCATCGGCGCGGAAAATGGCCAGGAAGGCCTAGAAGAATACACCCAGGCGAGGATCATCAACGTCGCTTTGTAGCGCGTCAATTCATTGATATCATAACGCAATGCTCCCTTCTCCCCTTGCGGGAGAAGGGACAAAAGTGGGCCTATCCCGCTGTCATTCCACCGTCGACAACCAGTTCCGATCCAGTCATGAAGCCGGACTTATCTGAGGCCAGAAACACGATGGCGTCGGCAATATTGGTGTCCTGACCCCAGCGGTGCAGGGGGTGCATATTGGCGACGGCGGTTTGCGCTTCATTGTCGCCCATGCCGGTCGAGGCCCCAAGCGCACTGGCCACTTCCTGGCCCATGGCCGTCTGGATGACACCGGGATGGACCGAGTTAACGCGGATATTCAACGGCGCGAGCTCCATAGCCAGATCCTTGGTCATTAACCGCACCGCGCCTTTGGATGCCCCGTAGCAAACCGAATTGGCGAACCCGACCAACCCGGCCACGGACGACAGATTGATGATCGAGGTGCCGCCTGCCCATTTCGCCGACCGCTCCGCCAGGGCCGGTGCGGCATGTTTACAACCCAGGAAAACCCCTTCTACATTGACTGAATGCAGCCGACGCCAGTCTTCCAGCGTGGTCTCGCCCAGAGGCTTCATCAGAAACAGCCCGGCATTATTGACCAGGATATCCAGCCCCCCGGCCTGCGCCTTGGCAAAGGCGATAGTCTCGACCCAATCCGCCTCGCTGCTCACATCCTGACGCCGCGCCAGGCCGCCGATCTCAGCGGCCAAAGTCCCCGTATCGGCAACATCAGTCACAATCACCTGCGCCCCCGCTGCCGCCAGAGCGCGCGCCGTCGCCGCCCCGATACCGCGCGACGCTCCAGTAACAAGGGCAACGCGCCCCTTTAGGTCAGACATGGCTTCCTCCTGATTTGATAGCGAGGCTATCGACTATACCTGCTGCGGCGCAAGCAAATTCGAGGGGCGATCAGGGCGTTCGCAATACCGGGGCCGGGCGTTTGGCCAGGGCCTGGAGCGCGGCAATCAGGCCTCCCAGGGTGGCGAGAGCTGTGGCCCCAAGGATCAGGGCTGCGACGCCGGCCCAATCCACGCTCCAGGCGGCGTGGAACACCAGCACCACAATCGGCCAGGCGGCAGCGTAGCCCAGCGCGACGCCGGCGAGGCCTGCGATGACGCCCACAGCCCCGTATTCGACGCCATAGGCGGTCAGGATTTGTCCGGACGGCGCGCCCAGCACTTTCAGAATGGCCGCTTCCCTGGCCCGCGTCCCGGCGCGCGCGGCGATGGCCCCCACCAACACCAACAGACCGGCCAGGCCCGCCACGGCAGCAGCGCCGCGAATGGCCAGGGCTATGCGGTCAAACAGGTCGGCTGCGGCACTTAAAGCCTCCCGGACACTGATCACGTTGACTTGCGGAAAAACCGCACCGAGATCGTGTAGAGCGCGGGCTTCTTCAGCCGGCGTGGCTCGGGCAATGGCGACGTTGCGCAGGGCAGCACCTTCCAGCGCCGATGGATTCAGGATCAGGGGGAAATTAGCCCCGAAACCGGCAAGGTCAATCTTACGCAAAACTGCGACGCGGGCATCGACACGCCGGCCAAGCACTTCCAGGGTGACAGCGTCGCCGACTTTCAGCTTCCCGCCCTTGGCCGCGTCCTCGGCCATGGCCAGCACCGGCGGTCCGGCATAGGCGACCGGCCACCAGCGGCCAGAGACAATGTCGGCTTTCAGCGGTTCCGGTCCAATGGCGGAAATGGCGATATCGTTGTCATAGGCCCAGCGATCCGAAGCATCCATGAACAGACGTTCGACCGGAACACCGCGCACCGCAACGATGCGGCCGCTGGCATAGGGCGCACGCAGATAGGTTGCTCGGGTCAGAGGTCGGCCAAATGCACTGCTGACGGCCGCATCAAAGGCGGCGGCGCGGTCCGCAGGAATGCCGGAAAACACCAGCGACGGGGCTGTGCGCGGGGCGATGTTGGTGACCTGTGCCAGCAGGCTCGATTGGATCAGCACCACCGCCGAGAGCAAGGCGACGCCAAGCCCGATCGCCGGCGCGGCCGTGCGTGCTGCCGATCCGGGTCCGGCGAGATTGGCCAGGCCGATGCGCCACGCACCGCGCACTCGGCCGCGCAGGTGACCGGCAAGACGGGCACTGCCCAGCCCTAAGGCCCACAGTAAACCAAAGGCGACGGCGACCCCGCCGATCATGCTGGCGGCGGCCAAGGGTGTCGGTGCCGTCGCAACGGCCAGGGCGGCCAAGGCTGCGGCTGCCACTGCGGCCCCGGCGACTTCCCAACCCCACACCGGCCGCAGGGCGACATCGCGACGAAACAGCGCCGCCGGAGAGGTCGCGCGGGCCCGCGCCAGGGGCCCTAAGGCAAAAGCGGCGGCTGCGAGCAGGCCAAACGCGCCGGCTCGGGCCAGGGGCAAAGGATAGAGCGCGAAAAGGGCCGGCACCGGCAGGCTTCGCTTTACCAATGCACCCAGGATCAACGGCGCGATCCCGCCTATAAACAACCCGATCACCACCCCCAAAATGCCGAGGACCGCGATCTGGATCAGGTAGATATTCCGCGCCAGAGCCCCGCTGGCACCCAGGGTCTTGAGCACGGCTATCGCTTCCGTCTTGGCTTCGAGGTGCGCCGAAACCGCGCTCTGCACACCAAGGCCGCCGGCGACCAGGGACGCGAGGCCAATAAAGCCAAGGAAATATTCAAGCTCGTCAATCAGTCGCTTGAGTTCCGGCGAGGCATCGGTGCGGTCGGAAACCCGGTAGCCGCCGTCAGAGTTCAGGCGCTTCAGGTCTGCCAGCAAGCCCGCCTTGGCCTGCCCCAGCGCTGCGCCCCTGGGCAGGGCGATACGCGCGGTCTCGGCAAAGGGCAGGCCGGGATCAAGAAACCCGCCCGCTTGAACGACGCCCAGACGAGTCAGAACGCGCGGCCCCAGAGCGAACCCCCGCCCCAGCCGATCCGGTTCGGAGATAAGCACGGCGCGGGCGATGACCGGGGTATTGCCAACCAGAAAGCGGTCGCCAAGTTTAAGCCCCAGACGGTCCAACAGGCTCTTTTCGACCGCCGCGCCTGCGGTATCGCCCGATGGGGCGAGGGCGTGAGCCAGATCGCCGCCCCCGGCCAGCTCGACCCGCCCGGACAGGGGATAGGCGTCGCTGACGCCACGAATTTCCACCAGCCGCCGGGCTCCGGAGGGCGCCTGGGCCATAGCCTCGGCTGAGGCGGCAAAGGCGACGCGGCCAATGCGGGCAAATATCCCCTGTTCTGCCGCAGTGAACAGCCGCGGTCGCACAGTGACGGCGAGATCGCCGCCGAGAATTTCACCGGCCTGGGCCGCCAGCCCCTGGCGAAAAGCCTGGGCTACTGATCCTGAGGCGGCGATCGCGGCCACGCCCAGAGCCAGACAGGCCAGAAAAACCCGAAATCCACGAACGCCGGCGCGCAGTTCACGCGCCGCGAAACGCCAGGCCAATGGCGGTCGCATCATACTTCAACCGAGATGGCACCATCCACCATGCGAACGGTGCGGTCGGCGCGATCCGCCAGTGCCTTGTCATGCGTGACCAGGACCATGGCTGCGCCCGCCTCCGCTACCAGGGCGAACATCAGATCGGCTACAGCGTCAGCGTTGGCGGCATCAAGATTGCCCGTAGGCTCATCGGCGAAAAGCAGGACCGGCCTGGCGGCCAAGGCTCTGGCCAGCGCGACGCGTTGCTGCTCTCCGCCCGAAAGCTGATGTGGATAGTGCGTTAATCGGCCGCCCAGCCCGACGCGTCCCAGCCAGTCCCTCGCCGTCCGGGTCGCCTGGGCTAAACCCGCAATCTCCAGCGGCGTTGAAACGTTTTCCTCGGCGGTCATGTTGGGTAAGAGGTGAAAGGACTGAAACACCAGTGAAACCCGTCCCCTGCGTAAACGGGCGCGGGCGTCTTCGTTCAGGCGCGCTAGATCTTCACCCAACAAGCATGCGATGCCGCGCGTCGGTCGCTCCAGACCCGCCGCTACGGCGATCAACGATGATTTGCCGCAGCCTGACGGCCCGACAATGGCCACGCGTTCGCCAGCGTTCAGCGTGAAGTTCACGCCCCGTAGAATCTCCACCGGCCCCGCCGCTGAAGGCAAGGTCAAGCCGATATCGTGAAGAGTCAGGTGTGAGCCGGTGTCGGACATAAAAGACCAGTCTGTTGAGCAAAACGAGCGCTTCCTACATAAGAACGAGAATGATGCGCACAACTCCCCGATTTGGTTACTACAAACTCGCCGTTACCCTCGCTGGCTTCGGGGTTCTGATCCTCGCACCACCTGTCACCGCCGCCCCTGCTCCTGTCGTCACCATTCTTGGCGACTCGATCACCGCCGGTTACGGCTTGCCCGCCACGGTCGCTTTTCCCGCGCAGTTGGCGGTCGATCTTGCGCGCAGCGGGGTGCGGGCTCAGGTCCGCGCCGCTGGGGTTTCAGGCGACACCACTGCCGATGGGCTGGCCCGGGTCGATTTTTCGGTGCGCAGCGATACGCGCCTGTGCATCGTCGCCCTTGGCGGCAACGACCTATTGCAGGGGCTAGACCCGAAGGTCACCAAGGCCAACCTGGTGCGCCTGATCGGCCGGCTGAAGGCGCGCCATATCGGCGTGATCCTGGTCGGCATGACCGCCCCCAAGGCCATCGGCGGTGCCTATGCACGCGACTATGACGCAATTTTTCCCGCCGCAGCACACGCGGCTGGTGTGGTCCTTTATCCCGATCTGCTTGCCGGCGTCGCCCGCAACGCGGCCCTCAACCAGCGTGACGGCATCCATCCCAACGCCGCCGGTGCTGCCGTCATTGCCACCCGACTAGCACCGTTTGTGGCGCGGAGCCTGAGGCAATCCAGCTGATTGCGCCATAGGTCTCCTAGGTCGCTCTAATCCCAGCCGCCTGTAGTGATACCTGAGAACACCCCGGTGAAGAAGTTGACGAGGGCCTCGCGCGCCGCCAGGGCTGCGGCGGGGTGGTTCTCGAAGCGTACCTGTCAGCCCGCGCCATTGTGGGCAAAGAGATCGTGAATGCTCTTCGCCGAGCCCGTACGGTCAAAGGCGTGTGTGGCACTCTTGTGGACAACCAGCTCGACCATGGCAGGCACGTGCTACGGCAGGCGCTCAAGAAACGCGCTGACAAAGGCGGGCACGCTCAGCGGATCGGCCAGGGTCAGGGGCGGTGTGGAGCGGCTCTCGAACGCGATTTAGGCTTGAATGAAGTCCATGCATCTTTCCCGGTTAGTTTACGTCGTAGGTTCACATTACTGCCCCTGTAGGTGAATTGTCGACGTCACGGCTCAGTTGAGGATAGAGTGCGCGTCACCAAAAGCGCTACCGCGAAGAGGAAACGACATGGCCTATGAAAACTATTCCCTGATCAAGATCGCCCGTGAGGGGCGGATCGTCACAGCGACGGTAGACAATCCGCCGATCAATATCATTACCGGCGAACTCTATGCTGAGCTGGCACGCCTGGCCGAAGACCTGGAGACCGATCCGGAGGCCCTGGTTTTTGTGCTCAAAAGCGCCAATCCTGATTTCTTCCTGGCCCACTTCGACGTCGGCCTGATCCTGCAGTTTCCGATCCATACGCCGGCCTCGCGTGCGGCGTCCGCGGCCAATGCCTATCACGCTATGTGCGAGAGCTTTCGCACCATGGACAAGGTGACCATCGCCCAGATCGAAGGGCGTGTCGGTGGCGGCGGCAGCGAACTTGTGATGTCGTTCGACATGCGCTTTGGCGTGGTGGACAAAACCATCATCAACCAGATGGAAGTCCCCTTAGGCATCCTGCCGGGGGGAACCGGTACTCAGCGCATGCCGCGGCTGATCGGACGGCACCGGGCGCTGGAAGTGATCCTGGGGGCAATTGATCTGGATGCGCGCACCGCCGAGAATTGGGGATATCTGAACCGCGCTCTGGGGGCGGACGAAATTGGTCCCTATGTCGATGGCCTGGCCCGGCGGATCGCGTCGTTCCCGATTGAGGCGGTGCGCGCCGCCAAGCAGGCCGTGAACAGCGCCGGCAAACCTCTGGCCGAAGGCCTGCAAGATGAGAGCTATCTGTTCCAAACCCTGCTGCGTACAGACAGCGGTCAGAGAAATATGAAGCGGTTTCTGGAAATCGGCGGCCAGACCCGCGAGGGCGAATTGCGCGTTGCCGAGCTGAGTGGGCAATTGGGTGATGAATAGGCCCAAACTGACGTCAGACGTGTGACCTAGGCTCAGGACCCATTAAAGGGGTTCCCAAGGGGAAGATGATCTGATTCACTGGCGGCGTCAGGAGGACACCGCCATGAGTGATTTGTTCTGGTTGT
>JAYTXQ010000250.1:0-6089 GCA_043742825.1 Caulobacteraceae bacterium
ACTTGCCAAAGCCAGAGCCACCCAGCTTACCGCACTGCCGATGACCGTGAGGCCGCTGGTGCCGGGTCCCAGAGCCAGTGGGATTAGTGTGGTCACTGCAGCGTAGAATGCCAAGGCAAGGGCAGGGCCCCCGCCGGCACCCCAGGCCAACGTAAGTTCACGCCGGAGCAGGATCCAGATAAACTTCACGCGCCTATCTCCACTGCGCGCGCGGCAATTGGCAGCGGGTCGTGCACTGCCGCCAGGATCAGGCCGCCGCTTTGCAGGTGTTGTGTCATCAGGGCGCCGAAGAGAACCCTTCCGCACTGGTCCAGCGGCGAGAGCGGCTCATCCAACAACCATATATCCCTTGGTGCAGCGACCAGCCGGGCCAGAGCCAGTCGGCGCTTTTGCCCGGCCGAAAGCTTTCGCACTTCCAGGTCTAAAAGCCGCGTCAGTCCCAAATGCTCAGCGGCAACTAAGGCATCGACTTGAGTTCCCCCGGTCCAGCAAACCTGGAAAATCAGCTCTTCGCGGGCGGTGCGGTGGCTCTTAAGGCCGTCCTGGTGGCCGACCAGATGAATTTGCCGACGGCGCGCGTCGTCCGCGTCGAGGGCCCCGGCCTGTCCCCCAAAGGTGATTCGCCCGGCCAGTGGGTGGATAAACCCGGCGACCGCCCGCAGCAGGCTGGTCTTGCCCGATCCATTCGCTCCCGTCAGCGCCACAACCTGGCCGGCCCTCAGGTGCAGAGACAGTCCGGAAAACAGCACCCGATCACCCCGTTGCAGAGATAACTCGCTGATGTTCAGGTCTGTGATCATCGACTGCGCCACCCCTCAACATGGACGCGCGAGCCTATGGGGGCTATGAGTTGCGCCGCCGCACGGGGACGTCGCCGCGCGGGACGGACGCTGTGTGTCCGTTCCGATCCGCGCACGATCCTCCGAACCGATTTTCGGACGGCCTGAAGCAAGAAGAGGACTCCCCAAAATGTCGTCAATCGACAGCCTGAACACCCGACGCGACCTGACCGTCGGCGATAAAACTTACCACTACTACAGCTTGCCCGCGGCGGAAGAGGCCGGTCTTGTCGGAATTTCGCGTCTTCCCGCCTCAATGAAGGTGCTGTTGGAAAATCTGCTGCGCAACGAAGACGGCGATTCGGTTAATGGCGCTGACCTTACCGCCATCGCGGCCTGGCTGACCAATCGCGGCCAGGCCCAGCACGAGATCAGCTTTCGCCCGGCCCGGGTGCTGATGCAGGACTTTACCGGCGTGCCGGCCGTGGTAGATCTGGCGGCCATGCGTGATGCGCTCAAAGCGCTGGGGGGTAACCCTGAGAAGATCAATCCGCTGACTCCGGTGGATCTGGTCATCGATCATTCGGTGATGGTGGATTTTTCCGGCACTGCCGAGAGCTTTGCCAACAATGTGGCCAAGGAATATGAGCGCAACATCGAGCGCTATCGCTTTTTGCGCTGGGGTTCTGGCGCATTCAATAATTTCCGCGTCGTGCCCCCGGGTACAGGCATCTGCCATCAGGTGAATCTCGAGCATCTGGCCCAGACTGTGTGGACCGGCGAGGACGGCGACACGACCCTGGCCTATCCCGATACCGTGGTTGGCACAGACAGCCACACCACCATGGTCAATGGCCTTTCTGTTCTGGGCTGGGGCGTTGGCGGCATCGAAGCCGAAGCGGCGATGCTGGGCCAGCCGATCCCGATGCTGATCCCTGAAGTCATTGGTTTCAAGCTCAGTGGCGCTCTGCCCGAAGGGGCAACAGCAACCGATCTGGTGCTGACCGTGACCCAGATGCTGCGTAAAAAGGGTGTGGTCGGCAAGTTCGTTGAATATTTCGGTCCGGGCCTGGCCAATCTGACGGTGGAAGATCAGGCGACCCTGGCGAATATGGCCCCCGAATACGGCGCGACCTGTGGGTTCTTCCCGATCACTCGGGCCAGCCTGGACTATCTGACGGCCACAGCCCGCGATCCCGATCGCGTGGCTCTGGTGGAGGCCTATGCCAAGGCTCAGGGTCTGTGGTTCGAGCCTGGCATGGAAGATCCGATCTTTTCCGACACCCTGGAACTGGACCTGGGCGAGATCGCACCCTCACTGGCCGGACCCAAACGGCCACAGGACCGGGTGTTATTGGCCGAGGCCGCGGCGCGCTTCAGCGAGGCCCTTACCGGTGAATTTGGCAAGGATGCCGCGAGCGCCGTCTTGCGCACCCCGGTGACCGGCGAGTCGCACGACCTGGGCAACGGCGATGTGGTGATCGCGGCGATTACCTCATGCACCAACACCTCCAACCCCAGCGTGCTGATCGCTGCGGGCCTGTTGGCCAAGAACGCCATCGCCAAGGGTCTGAAGGTCAAGCCGTGGGTAAAGACATCGCTTGCCCCTGGTTCGCAAGTGGTCACTGACTATCTCACCAAGGCCGGTTTGACTAAGTCGCTTGATGCCCTAGGATTCAATCTGGTGGGTTATGGCTGCACCACCTGTATCGGCAATTCCGGCCCCCTGGCCGAGACGGTGACGCAAGCGATTCAGGACGGCGATCTGGTGGCCGTTTCGGTACTGTCAGGCAATCGCAACTTTGAAGGCCGGGTCAATCCTGACACGCGGGCCAATTATCTGGCCTCGCCGCCCCTGGTGGTGGCCTATGCCCTGGCAGGTTCGATGTCGATTGATCTGGTGAATGACCCCCTGGGTAAGGGCAAGGCGGGCAAGGATATCTTCCTCAAAGATATCTGGCCCTCGAACAAGGATATCGCTGCCATTCAGCGTAAAGTCGTCGGCCGGGCCATGTTTGCTGATCGCTACAAGGATGTGTTCAAGGGCGATGCCAATTGGCAGGCGATCGACGTTGCCGGGGGCCAGACCTATGGTTGGGATATCGGCTCAACCTATGTGCAGAACCCGCCCTATTTCGAGGGTCTCACCATGACCCCTGAGCCCATCGGCGATATTGTCGAGGCGCGTATTCTGGGCATTTTCGGCGATTCCATCACCACCGACCACATCAGCCCGGCGGGCAATATCCGCAAAGCCTCTCCTGCCGGCGAATATCTGTCGCAGCATCAGGTCAGCCAATCGGATTTCAACTCCTATGGGGCCAGGCGTGGCAACCACGATGTGATGATGCGCGGAACCTTTGCTAACATCCGCATCCGCAACAAGATCAACCCCGAGATCGAAGGCGGAATTACCCGCCACTTCCCATCTGGCGACAGCATGGCGATCTATGATGCGGCGATGCGTTATAAGGCAGAGGGCCGGCCGTCGGTAATCTTTGCCGGCAAGGAATATGGTACTGGATCTTCACGCGACTGGGCGGCCAAGGGCACCAAGCTTTTGGGTGTGCGTGCGGTAATTGCCGAAAGCTTTGAGCGTATCCACCGCTCTAACCTTGTGGGGATGGGCGTTCTGCCGCTGCAGTTTATCAACGAAGGCTGGCAACGTCTGGGCCTGACTGGCGAGGAGATCGTCACCTTGCGCGATCTGAAAGATATCCACCCCCGCCGGCAATTGATGGTTGAGCTTTATCGCCCCAGCGACGGCAAGATCGCCCGCTTTCCTGTGCGTTGCCGGATCGATACGCCAACGGAGCTGGAATACTTCAAGCATGGCGGCGTTCTCAACTTTGTGTTGAGGAATCTTGCCAGGGAAGACACCTGAACCGGCGTAATCACAATTTCGTGAAGCGCGGATCTGGGCGGTTGCGACTAATGGCGGTGGGATGAGACGCGTCGTGATCTTGTTGTGGATGTCGCTCGTCGCTTTGGCGGCGGCGTCCACAGCCGACGCCCGTCGCCCAGTGCTCGTGGAACTGTTCACGGCCCAAGGGTGCCCATCATGCGCAAAAGCCAATGCCATGATCGGGAAACTTGCCGATCACCCCGGCATTATCGCCCTGACCTGGCCAGTAGATTATTGGGATTATCTGGGCTGGGAAGATACCTTGGCCCAGCCTGGGTTCACTGATCGCCAGCGCGCCTATGAGCGACGGTTCGGCTTGAGCGACGTTTCGACACCGCAGGTGTTTGTCGATGCGCAGGTTCAGGCTCTCGGGGACAAAGCTGGGGCAATCGACACCCTGATTAGTCAAGTTAAGCCCACACATGGATCGATACCGCGCGTGACCTTGTTGCATGGCAGTCGCGTTAGTATTCACGGCGCGCGCCCCCCGCTTAGTGGTGCCGATCTGTGGCTGATTCGCTATGATCCCAAACCTGTCACCGTGTTGGTGAAAGAGGGCGACAATCGCGGGGCCAGAGTGACCTATCGCAACGTGGTGCACCAATACGTTCGCCTGGGAAGCTGGACGCGGCATCCGAAAGTTTTCAAACTTCCCGGTGCCACTGAGCAGGGGCTCTATACCCTCATCGTGCTTCAAGGCCCACGTGGCGGGCGAGTGATCGCGGTGGGCCGTTAATTAGGGTGATGCTGAGGCACAAAAAAACTCCCACGATCTGAGGGGGTGGCCGTGGGAGCCTTTTGGGGCATTGCCGGTTGATCAGGACCCCAAAATCCGAAGCACTGGGGGGGCTGTTCAGGATCCAAATCCTGGGGTTTGACCCACCGACGACGGTCTTTTGGCAGGGCAAGCGGGCCTCGTGTGGACGGAATAGAGGTCATTTCACGACGCTGTTTATGCCTACCAAGGCAGGGATTTGATGACTTTTTCGTAATGATTGTGCAGAATCGATTTTTCCATTGGCGGAAATCACGCTAATCATTTCTGCAATGGCTTTTGATTCCGCTTCCCGCGCCTCGCAACAGTCGCCGCCGACCGGGGTGGTGTTTTTTAATCGTGGTGAATTGGGATTGCTGCTGGGAGTCTATGGGCGAATGGTGGCAGCCGGCCATTGGCGCGACTATGCCATCGACGGGTTAAAGGACTATGCGGTTTTTTCCGTTTTTCGACATACCGCCGAGACACCGATCTATTGCATCGAAAAGCACCCGGCTTTGGCACAGCGGCAGGGCGCGTGGGCCGTGGTCTCGCAAGGCGGGTTAATCATGCGGCGCGGCCACGACCTGGCCCAGGTCCTGCGGCTGTTTGATCGCGGGCGATTCGCCGTAGTGAAATAGCGGGCAAGAAAAGAGCCCCGGCGCACGACCGGGGCTCCTTCTTGGCCGGGCTTATGCCCAGTTAATTAACGCCGCGAACCGCCCATGAAATAGAGCAGGAAGCGGAAGAGGTTGATGAAATCCAGATACAAGCTGAGGGCACCATAGCTGGTGGCCACGCCCAGGGCCGCTTGATCTCCACCCAATTGGTAATAGGTCATCTTCAGGCGCTGCGTGTCCCAGGCAATCAGGCCGGCAAAGATGCCGACACCCGCGACATTGATGATGAAAATCAGCATCGCCGAATGGAAAAACATCGTGGCGATGGAGGCCACGATCAGGCCGATCAGGCCCATGATCATGAAACTACCCATGGCTGTGAGGTCACGCTTGGTGGTGTAACCCACCAGGGAAAGACCGCCGAAAGCTACAGCAGTGACCAGAAAGGTCTGGAAAATGCCAACGTCACTATAGCGAAAAAAGATCATCCCCAACGAGGCCCCGATCAGCGCGACAATCGCCCAATAGGTAATGTTGGCCGTTTGCGGTGACTGGCGCCGGGTAAAGCCCTGAAACAGCAGAATGCCCAGGGGCGCAAAAGCTATCACCATCCCGAGCACAGTATAGCCGATGCGACCTGCACCATCGATTTGAAAAAGGAGGGCCCGGGCCGGCGGATAGTTACCCGTGATATAGGCAAGTGCCGCTGAGAGCACGAGGCCCAGCGCCACCTTGTTGTAGACTCCGAGCATGAAACTGCGGAGGCCCACGTCAACCGACATGTCGGCGCGGCCCGTGGATACCGTACTCGAATAGCCGCGGTTGAAGTCGCTCATGTGAGCAAGTCCTTGATTCCAACGTCCGGATCGGACGCCGCCCAAATATCGGGTCGCCGCGAGGCGGAAGCAAGACCTTGTTGATGAGGGTTTTGTCACCCCGCTCCGGCGGGGCTAGTTATCGGGGATGATCCGCCTGTTCGCCGCCCTATCGGTCCCCGACGAGATCGGCCTGGCCCTGCAGCGCCGCCAGCA
>JAYTXQ010000251.1:0-6114 GCA_043742825.1 Caulobacteraceae bacterium
CAAAAAGCAGCCCTCAGTGACCATTTGCGCAGCATCTACGGACCCGATCAGGTCCTGCCCGACGATGATGCCGAATTGGTCGAGCTGGCTCGCAACCTCTCCAAAGGGGTTCCGATCGCCACGCCGGTCTTCGACGGGGCGCACATCAACGATATCGAGAACATGCTTGAAAAGGCCGGCCTCGATCGTTCCGGCCAGGTCACCCTACACGACGGCCAGACCGGGGATCAGTTTAAGCGGCCCGTCACTGTCGGCTATATCTACATGCTCAAGCTGCATCACTTGGTGGATGATAAAATCCACGCCCGCTCCATCGGTCCCTACAGCCTGGTCACTCAGCAACCGCTGGGCGGCAAGGCCCAGTTTGGCGGTCAGCGGTTTGGGGAAATGGAGGTCTGGGCCCTGGAAGCCTATGGTGCCGCCTATACCCTGCAGGAAATGCTGACGGTGAAGTCCGACGACGTGGCCGGACGCACGAAGGTGTATGAGTCCATTGTTCGGGGCGATGATACCTTCGATGCAGGCATCCCTGAGAGCTTTAACGTTCTGGTCAAGGAAATGCGGTCCTTGGGTCTGAACGTCGAGCTTGAGAACAGCTGATCGCGCTCGAAAATACGACACTCTCGAAAAAGCGGGGAGGGGGCGAATTTCGCTCCCTCCCAACTTGCCCCTTTTAAGTCTCTGGCGAACTGGAAATCCAAATGAACCAGGAAGTTCTGAATATCTTCAATCCCGTGGTCGCAGCCCCGACCTTCGATCAGATCCGTATCGCCCTGGCGAGCCCGGAAAAGATCCGCTCATGGTCGTTCGGCGAGATCAAAAAACCCGAAACCATAAACTACCGGACCTTCAAGCCGGAGCGTGATGGCTTGTTCTGCGCTCGCATCTTTGGCCCGACCAAGGATTACGAATGCCTGTGCGGTAAGTACAAGCGCATGAAATACAAGGGTATTATCTGCGAAAAATGCGGTGTTGAGGTAACCCTCGCCCGTGTGCGGCGTGAGCGCATGGGCCACATCGAGCTGGCCTCGCCGGTTGCCCACATCTGGTTTTTGAAATCCCTGCCCAGCCGCATCGCCATGATGCTGGACATGCCGCTTAAAGACATCGAGCGGGTCCTTTATTTCGAATACTACATCGTCACAGAGCCTGGCCTGACGCCGCTGAAGCAGCACCAATTGCTCAGCGAAGACGAGCACATGCGCCTGCAGGATGAGTTTGGTGATGACAGCTTCACCGCTGAAATCGGTGCCGAGGCGATTCAAGGCCTGCTCAAAGGCATAGACCTGCCCGTCGAATCTGAGCGTCTGCGCGAAGATCTGCTGACCATGACCTCAGAGATCAAGCTGAAGAAGACCTCCAAGCGCCTGAAGATCATGGAAGCCTTCATGGAAAGCGGCAACCGTCCCGAATGGATGGTCCTGACCGTGATCCCGGTAATTCCGCCGGAGCTGCGCCCCCTGGTGCCATTGGATGGCGGCCGTTTCGCCACTTCCGACCTCAACGATCTCTATCGCCGGGTGATCAACCGCAACAACCGCCTCAAGCGCCTGATTGAGTTGCGCGCACCCGACATCATCATCCGCAACGAAAAGCGGATGCTGCAGGAATCGGTCGATGCTCTGTTCGACAACGGTCGTCGCGGCCGGGTGATCACCGGGGCGAATAAGCGCCCGCTGAAATCCCTTGCCGATATGCTAAAAGGCAAACAGGGTCGTTTCCGTCAGAACCTGCTGGGAAAGCGCGTCGATTATTCTGGTCGTTCGGTCATCGTAGTCGGCCCGGAACTCAAACTGCACGAGTGCGGCCTGCCAAAGAAAATGGCCTTGGAGCTGTTCAAGCCCTTCATCTACGCGCGTCTTGACGCCAAGGGTCTTTCCGGCACCGTCAAGCAATCCAAGCGCATGGTTGAGCGCGAACAACCCCAGGTGTGGGATATCCTCGAGGAGGTCATCCGCGAGCACCCGGTCATGCTCAACCGCGCCCCGACCTTGCACCGGTTGGGGATTCAGGCGTTTGAACCTAAATTGATCGAGGGCAAAGCGATCCAGCTGCACCCCCTGGTCTGCACGGCCTTCAATGCCGACTTCGACGGCGACCAGATGGCTGTACACGTGCCCCTGTCGCTGGAAGCCCAGCTTGAGGCGCGGGTGTTGATGATGAGCACCAACAATATCCTCTCCCCGGCCAATGGCCGGCCGATCATCGTGCCGTCACAGGATATTGTTCTGGGTCTCTATTACATCTCCCAGGCCAAGGACGGAGAGCCCGGTGAAGGCAAGGTTTTTGCCGACGTTGGCGAGATCGAGGCGGCTCTGGATGCCGGTGTGGTCACCCTGCACAGCAAGATCCGCGCGCGCTTCACCGAGATGGATACCGCCGGATCCATGGTCCGTCAGGTCATCGAAACCACACCTGGGCGGACGAAGATCGCCGCTCTGTTGCCGCAACACCCCCAGATCGGTCACCGCCTGGTGGCGCGCAGCCTGACGAAAAAGGAAATCGCCAACCTGATCGACGCGGTCTATCGCCACTGCGGTCAGAAGGCGACGGTCATTTTCGCCGACCAGATCATGGGCCTGGGCTTCCGTGAAGCGGCCAAGGCCGGCATCTCCTTTGGCAAGGATGACATCATCATCCCTGAAAAGAAAAAGGGCATTGTCGAAGCCACCCGCAAGCTGGCCGAGGAATACGAACAGCAATATGCCGACGGTCTGATCACCAAGGGCGAAAAATACAACAAGGTGGTCGACGCCTGGTCACAGGCCACTGACCGCGTTTCCGACGAGATGATGGCCGAGATTTCCACCGTCAAACTCGACGCTAACGGCCGTGAAAAAGAGATCAACTCAGTCTGGATGATGGCCAACTCTGGCGCGCGTGGTTCTCAAGCGCAGATGAAACAGCTTGGTGGGATGCGCGGCCTGATGGCCAAGCCTTCCGGCGAGATCATCGAAACTCCGATCATCTCCAACTTCAAAGAAGGCCTGACGGTTCAGGAGTATTTCAACTCTACCCACGGTGCCCGCAAGGGCTTGGCCGACACTGCCCTGAAGACCGCCAACTCCGGCTATCTGACGCGGCGTCTGGTTGACGTGGCTCAGGACTGCATCATCACCGAAGAAGACTGCGGCACCACTCGGGGCATTACGCTCAAGGCGGTGGCCGAAGGCGGCGAGGTCCAGGTCTCTCTTGGCCAGCGCATCCTCGGCCGCTTCACCGCCGAAGCCATTAAGGTTCCAGGCAGCGAAGACGTCGTCGCTCCGCCCGATACCTATATGGACGAGGATATGATCGATGCGGTGGAAGCCGCCGGGGTTCAGTCGGCCAAGGTGCGCTCGATCCTGACCTGCGAAAGTACGGTTGGGGTCTGCGCTGCCTGTTATGGTCGCGATCTGGCCCGGGGCACCTCGGTGAATATCGGTGAGGCAGTCGGCGTTATCGCCGCTCAGTCCATCGGCGAGCCGGGCACTCAGCTGACCATGCGCACCTTCCACATCGGCGGTGCGGTGCAGGTAGCGGAACAGTCGTTCTTCGAAGCCAGCAACGACGGCGTGTTGAAGATCTCGCCGGGTAATACGGTTATCGCCGCCGACGGCGATATCGTGGTCATGAGCCGCAACCTCCAGGTCAGCATCCAGGTTGAGGGTGTTGAGCGCGAAACCTATCGTCCTCCCTATGGCGCGCGTCTGAAGGTCAAGGACAACGTCGCGGTCAAACGCGGTCAGCGTTTCGCCGAATGGGACCCCTATACCAGCCCGATCATAACCGAAGTTCACGGCAAGGTGCGCTTCGAAGATCTGGTGGAAGGGATTTCCGTTCGCGAGGAAGCCGACGAAGCCACCGGTATTTCTAACCGCGTGATCATCGACTGGCGCGCCTCGAACCGGGGTGCCGATCTACGCCCCAGCGTTGCGGTGCTGGATGCCGATGGTGCGTATATGCGCCTAGCCAATGGCGGTGAGGCAAGGTACCTCCTCCCCGTCGGTGCGGTGCTTTCGGCCGGGGATGGCGATACCGCCAAACCGGGTGAAGTTCTGGCCCGTTTGCCCACCGATAGCGCCAAGTCGCGGGATATCACCGGCGGTCTGCCGCGTGTGGCCGAGCTTTTCGAAGCCCGTCGGCCCAAGGATTGCGCCGTCATCGCCGAGATGGATGGCCGGGTGGAATTTGGCCGCGACTACAAGAACAAGCGTCGGATCAAGATCACCCCCGACGCGGGCGATGCGGTTGAGTTCCTGATTCCCAAGGCCAAGCACATTGCCGTCCACGACGGCGATACGATCCGGAAGGGCGAATACATCATCGACGGCAACCCAGATCCGCACGATATCCTGCGTATCCTGGGCGTCGAGGCTCTGGCGGAGTTCCTGGTTGACGAGATTCAGGAGGTCTATCGTCTGCAAGGCGTGCCGATCAACGACAAGCACATCGAAACTATCGTCCGTCAGATGTTGCAGAAAGTTGAGATCCTGGAGACCGGCGATACCGGCCTGCTGCGCGGGGACCACCTGGATAAGACGGAAGTTAATGAGGAAAACGCCAAGGCGCTGGCCCGCGGGGGCAGGGAGGCTATCACCCAGCCGGTTCTGCTGGGCATCACCAAGGCATCTTTGCAGACCCGCAGCTTCATCTCGGCGGCCTCGTTCCAGGAAACCACCCGCGTCCTCACCGACGCGGCGGTCAATGGCAAACGCGATACGCTCGAAGGCCTGAAGGAAAACGTCATCGTCGGGCGCCTGATCCCGGCGGGCACGGGATCCTACCTGCGCGGCCTGCAACGTATCGCCGCCAAACGCGACGAACAACTCGCCGCCACCCGCGCCGTCATCGTCCCGATGGAACCCCTGCCGGCGATCATCGCCGCCGAAGTTGAAGCGGAAAAGGTCGAGGCCTGAGGCTCTCGGCAGCGTAAGTGATCAACGGCCCCGGAGCGATCCGGGGCCGTTTTTCGTTTGGAGGCGGCGCTCAGGGCGTTAGAGATTAGAAAATAGAGGTCACTTTGCCCGTTTTCAATCTGACGAGATATCGTGGGTTTGGGCTATATTGCTTCTGTCATCTGATCTCTTCCTTCTCTCTGCCGTTTTGCAGGACCTAGGCTTTCCTCAGATTCTGCGCCTCGGGTTGGTCTTCGTTCAACCAGAGATCGTTGCAGACGCGGTTGTCTGTTTGCAGGACCCAGCTGCAACTAAGGTCGCTCTGGCATGCCGGAAAAAAAGGTCGCGGCCACCGCTTTGGGGAACGATGAAGCCATAGCCCTTTTCAGTCATATACCATTTGACGAGGCCGAACTGTGCCGATTTCAGTTCGCAGGTGACCGGCGGTTGACCAATGCGTCTGGTCGCAGCCTTCAAGTCGGAAAGACCATCAACGAGGTCAGATCGCAAGTCGCGTATTTCGTCAATGAGCTCTCTGAGCAGGTCGTTTGTTTCATCAACCATCACAAGCCCCGCGCACAGATACGCGATCGCCTCTCCGCGTACTACGACCAATATAACAATGTATACGCCCGAGTCGGTTTCGCATGAAGTGTCAACGCTAACTAGAATCAGGCACCATTAATTCGCGGCCGCCGCTATGTGGGTCATATCAACCGCACCTACAGTCGGACGGGAACGCTTTGGGAGGGTCGGGTCAAATCGACCATTGTTGATAGCGAAGACTACGTCATGGCCTGTTATCGCTATATCGAGGCTGATCCGGTGCGTGCCGCAATGGTGGAGCGCGCGGGGGACTATTTGTGGAGCAGCTATCTGCACAACGCGCTGGGCCGCAGGGACCCGATGATCACCGAGCACGAAGTCTATACGACCCTTGGCAGAACAAAGGCGGCGCGGCGCACTGCCTATATGGACCTTTCGGCTAGGATCCTGGCCGGGCCGCTGATCGAAGCCTTGCGCGATGCCACTCAGCGCGGTTGGGTTCCTGGTCGCGAATCCTTTCGCCATCAGATCGAAGCAGCCCTGGGCCGCAAAGCTGCCGCCCCGGTTCGGGGTCGACCGGCCAAGGTCGGCCAGAATGACGGCGATGGCCGGCAGCAGAACCTGCCGTAGATCGACAAATAAATGTCTCTGACCCCTTTTTCAGACCCCCTTTTTCATGCCTGTTCGGCGC
>JAYTXQ010000252.1:0-4925 GCA_043742825.1 Caulobacteraceae bacterium
GAAGCTATAGCGCCCAGACCGCCAAACGAAGCCCCGGGCAAGGTCGAGATCTGGAATTCCACCCTATCAGCCCCCTGCGGCCCCTGGCGATCTGCCGGCAGAGGTTCGAGCGCGACTTGAAAGCGAGCCCGGTCCAGTTTCAACGGCATCAGTTCGCCCTGGACTGCATCCGTCAGGCGGTCGGCGGCCGCGCGGCGGGTCGTCGTTAGCGTCCCTGCCGCAAGTATGAAGGCCTGCTGGGTAGCGGCGGCAATAGCTGCCGCTTCGGCAAGGGCTACATCCGCCGTCTCAATCGCCAATAAGCGCCTGGCCATGTCAGATCGGGTGCCTGGCAGGCTTTCCACCGGTAAATCCAGCTTACGGGCCATGGCACGAAGAGCAAAAAGTCGCGCCTCAGACTGTTCCAAATGGTCCGGGTCAAAGGCAAACGCGCTGGCGGCCGCATCGATTGCCGCCAGGGTTTCATTGGCCTCGATCAGGGCCCGATCCGCCCCACCCGCCGCCTGCTCAAGGTGTTTGATGATCAGGCTTTCACCACCTGCTGCCGCCTGCACCAGCCGCTCGCGCGCGCGGTCCAAGGCTCGATAGGCCTGCGCGAGGCGGTGGGTGACCACATCACCGCCCAGATGTTCGCGGGCGCTGGCAATGTCAGCCAGAGTCTTTTCAGCGGCGCCCAACACTGCGCGCTCTTGGGCCAGGCGAGTCTCTTCGCCCTCTTGGGGTGCCAATCGATCAAGTTCTGAGAGACGCAAGCTGAGCTCTTCAGTCTCAGCCGCTGATCGTGCCTGGTCAGCGGTCAGAGCGGCCAGATTATCTCGCGCAGCGCGCCAGGCGCTCCAGGTCTCACGGCAGGTCGCCAAAGATTGCGCACAGTCACCGAAACCATCAAGCAGGGCCCTGTGCGTTCGCGCATCCAATAAGCCTACAGTCTCGTGCTGCCCATGGACCTCAACCAACAGGGCACCCAGCTCGCGCAAGACCCCGATGCTGGTAGCTTGGTCATTGACGAAAGCTCGAGAGCGGCCATCGCTGCCCAGAACCCGGCGCAGAACCAAATCCTCGCCGCGATCAAAGTCCAGTGCCTTCTCGTCAAGCACCGCCCATGCAGCGTGGTCGGGACTGAGGCCAAAGCTTGCGGTGGCAACCGCCTGATTTGCTCCTCGCCGCACCAAGGCGGCTTCGCCGCGAGCGCCTGTCGCCAGGCCCAGAGCGTCAAGAATAATCGACTTTCCCGCACCGGTTTCTCCGGTCAGGGCGGTGAGGCCCGGACCAAACGCCAAGTCGAGGCTTTCGATCAGGACAATATCGCGAATGCCAAGGCCAATCAGCATGGGGCCGAAGATGACCTAGAATCTCCGAAGTTCAAAGCCCTAGAAAACCGTGCAGAAATCCAGGCTGTTTTACCGGCGTTTTCGCCTTATCTGCAGGCTTGGCACCTGCGGCATCGGGCGCGGGCAACCCGGCAGGCGCATCAGCGGCCGGCGGGGCAGAGGTGGTTTCCTTATGCTTGCCAAATGACAACAGCCGGGGCAGGCGCGTTTCACCTTCCACCGGCAACACCGCGGGACGCAAATTCTTCGACGTCAGCAGACGATAGGCGTCGCGGTACCAGGGTTCACCGGGATAATTATAGCCCAAAACCGCGCCGTTCTTAGCCGCTTCGCCGGGCAGACCGATCGTCAGATAAATCTCGACCAGTCGATAGAGCGCTTCCGGTGTATGTGATGTGGTCTGATACCGGTCAATCACATTGCGAAATCGCCCCATCGCGGCGATCGGGTTACCGGCCCGCAGGTAGAACCGGCCGATCGTCATTTCCTTACCCGCAAGCTGGTCCTGGACCATGTCCAGTTTTACCCGCGCGTCCACGGCATATTGACCGTTGGGGAAACGCTTGATCACATCGCGCAGTCCGGCCTGTGCGTTTTCGGTCGAAGCCTGGTCGCGCCCGACATCGACGATCTGTTCGAAATAGCAGATGGCTTTCAGATAAAAGGCATAGGGCGTCGCGGCATTGCCCGGATACAGTGAGATGAACCGGTCCGCGTCGGAAATGGCCTCGCTATAGCTGTTGGCCTCATAATGCGCATAGGCGGTCATCAGGATCGAGCGCCTGGACCATTCCGAGTAGGGGTGCTGGCGTTCCACCTCGCGGAAGTAATTGACCGCCTCACCCCACTGGTGTCGGTCCAGGTAATTGGCCCCGGTATCGAACAACAGCTCCACCGGTCGCTCCTCATAAGCCAGGACCGGGGCTTTTTTCTTCAGGACGGAACAACCGCCCAGGCTGACGGCAACTAAGAGGGCCAAAATGACCACAGGTCGTCCCATCGGTCTCCTCAGCGGTTTAGGTAGCACGGACAAACACCTCAAGCGAAGATCGCGCGCCCCGCGCCAATTAAACCAGGCTTCTATATCAGGCTGGCCAGGATCACTAGTGCGGGATGATTTTAGGCGGAGCGTGCAATCGGGTGATGCCGCAGCTCGCATAGTCAAAACGATGGGTGAAGGCGTCGGCGCTCCGGCATCACCGCTTCAGCCAGGCGACATCAACTGTCTGCCCTCGGGCCCAGATCAACCTGCAAGAGGTGGACGTCACCGTCGTCGATGAGCTTCAATCCCAATGGCACCCAAGAGACCTGTACGCCGTCCAAAGTCGCGGAGACAACACCGCGCTGCACCGACGCTGGATTGCGGACTGAGATTTCATACCGCGACGCGCCCAACCGCAACGTCATCTCAAAGCCCGGCCACGACGCTGGAATGCAGGGGTCGAGTCGCAGCCTCCCGTCCTCAACCTGCAGGCCCAGGATGCTTTCCAGGCCCGCGCGCTGCATCCAGCCGGCCGAGCCGGTGTACCAGGTCCAGCCGCCCCGACCAATATGCCCTGGCGCGGCATAGACATCTGCGGCGACAACATAGGGTTCAACCTTATAGCGATGAATGTCGGCGCGACTGCGGGCGTGGTTGATGGGATTGAGCAGCCAAAACAGAGCAGCCGCCTTATCGCCCTGTCCGAGGCCCGCCAGAGCCATCACCGACCAGAGTGCCGCATGAGTGTATTGGCCGCCGTTTTCACGCAGCCCCGGCGGATAACCCTTAATATATCCAGGATCAGGCAAGGCGTTGTCAAAAGGTGGAGTAAACAACAGCGCCAGGCCATCCTCAGTGCGGATCAGCTCCCGCTCTACCGCTGCCATCGCCATGATCGCGCGGGCCCGTGTCTCGTCATCGGAGAGGGTGGCCCCGGAGAGCACCGCCCAGGACTGGGCGATTTGATCGATACGGCATTCTGCGTTCACCGCCGACCCTAACGGTGTGCCGTCGTCAAACCATCCTCGGCGAAACCAGCCGCCGTCCCAGGCGTCTTTTCCTAAGGCTTCATCAAGTTTCAAAACCTGCGCCCGCCAATGGGCCGCCCTAGCCAGATCCCCCCGCGCATCGGCAAAAGGCACGAATGCCGTCAGTGTGGCACGCAACAGCCATGCCAGCCAAACGCTCTCGCCACGACCGTTTTCGCCGACGCGGTTCATGCCATCGTTCCAGTCGCCTGCTCCGATCAACGGCAACCCGTGCTCACCAAAGGCCAGACTGGCGTCCAGCGCGCGGGCACAATGATCATAGATGTCGCCGTGATCCGTCGCCGCTGTTGGAGCAAAGAAACGTTCGTGTTCGCCATCGGCCAGTATCTCGCCGGCCAGAAATGGAGTCACCGCCTCAAGCAACGCTGCATCGCCGGTCACTCTGATATAGTGCGCCGTCGCATAAGCCAGCCAAACCCTGTCGTCGGAAATGCGCGTGCGCACACCCTGGCCGGAGTGCGGCAGCCACCAATGCTGAACATCGCCCTCAGGAAACTGGCGGCCGGCCGCCCGAATCAGATGCTCGCGCGTCAGTTGGGGATGGATCTGCGCCAGCGCCATGAAGTCCTGCAGTTGGTCGCGGAAACCGTAAGCACCGCTGGCTTGGTAAAAGCCACACCGCGCCCAGATGCGGCAGGCAAGCGTTTGGTAAGTCAGCCAGCCGTTCAGCATGATGTCCATCGACCGGTCAGGCGTCTTCACCTGGACCGTTCCGACGGTACGGTCCCAGAACGCCGTCACCCCGGCCAACACCTGGTCGAGATCAGCGCTTTGATATCTGCCGATCAGCTCCAGCGCCGCCGCTTCGTCGGCACCATCACCCAACAGTATGACAACCTCGACACTGCCGCCTGGGGGAATATGCACCAGGGTCTGCACCGCAGCACAGGGGTCGAGCCCTGCACCGACGCGACCAGACAGGCGCGCGCCCGCAACCAGGCCCGCCGGCGCGCTTAAGGTGCCATTACGGCCAATGAACTCCCGCCGGTCTCCGGTACACGTGGTAGTGCGCCCGACCATCGCGACAAAGGCGACTCGTTCGGCGAAGGCAGGATTCCAGGCATTACTGGCAAGGACCGCACCACTACCCGGGTCTAGACGTGTGACGACAAAGGGGGCGGTCGCACCGCGCGCCGCACCCAAAACCCATTCCGCATAGGCGGTCACCGACAACCGGCGAACGGTCGTGCCAGTATTGCGCAGCGTCAGCCGTGTGATCTTTACTGGGTCTTGCAGGGGCACAAATTCCAAAAGCTGCGCCGCGACACCGTAGGCTGCATGCTCAAAGCGGCTGTAACCCCAGCCATGCCGGGCAGTGTAAATGGCTGTCTCGTCGCGGATCGGCAAAGCCGTCGGACTCCAGACCTGCCCGGTCTCTTCGTCGCGAATATATACCGCTTGGCCAGGGTTGTCGGTGACCGGGTCATTGGACCAAGGTGTCAGCTGGTGCTCGCGACTGTTCACCGACCAAGCATAGCCCCCACCCTCGGCTGAGACCTGAAAACCGAAATTAGCGTTGGCGATGACATTGATCCACGGCGCTGGTGTCGACTGTCCGGGCCC
>JAYTXQ010000253.1:0-14280 GCA_043742825.1 Caulobacteraceae bacterium
CACCCGTTACGACCGCTGCGCTCACACCTTCATGTCCGCCATCGCCATCGCCGCAACCGTCATCTTCTGGCTCTGATTAATGAGTCCTGAGCCTAGAGGGATAACGGCCATGGACTTCGACACCCGGCATCATCGACCTGCCACGACAAGCCTGGCCGAAGCCCAGGTTTTGCACCGGCTCTCCGCTGAGGCCCGCGAGCGGCTGGTTCGCGCCGGCCACGCGCTGCGCCTGGATCCGGGCCGTAACCTCTACCAGGCGGGCGACACCGGAGACGCGGTCTATGTGGTTCTCGAGGGCGAGGTGGAAATCCTGGCGCGCAACCCAGAGGGGGTCGATGTCCGGATCGCCGCCCTGGGCCGAGGTGCCATCGTCGGTGAAATGTCGGTTTTGGAGGGCGGCGTCAGATCAACCGATGTGGTCGCAGTGCGCCAGTGTAGTCTATACCGGATTCCGCGCCGGGCGCTGATCGAGGTGTTGCGGTCTGATCCTGACGCCGCCCTCGAGATGATCATTGAGCTGAGCCGCCGGTTGCGCGCCACCAACGCCACGCTCGAGGCGACAATGAGACTGGGTCTCGCAGGCCGCCTAGCACGTCTGCTGCTGGAATCTGCGAACCATAATGGACTTGTCGCCCTGACCCAGACCGAAATCGCCCGCCGGCTGGCGGTGTCACGCGAACAGGTCAATCGGGAACTGAGCAAATGGGCGGTCGCGGCCATTGTGGTCATCTCGCCGACCGGGATCCACGTTGCTTCGGTGCCAAGATTGCGTGAGGCGATGCTGGCGTCAAAACATCACTAAAACGAGCGCCACACGTCCTGCGCGGTCTCGATCTCATCCCGGTCGGTTAGCCACCAAATCTTCCACGACTGAGGGATCGGCAAGGGTGGTGATATCGCCCAGGTTGGTCACATCCCCCTCAGCTACCTTGCGCAGGATGCGGCGCATGATCTTGCCCGAGCGGGTTTTCGGCAGGCCGGGAGCCCACTGGATGACGTCAGGGGCGGCGAAGGGGCCGATTTCCCGGCGCACCCAGGCGATAAGGTCCTTGCGCAAGGGCTCGCTCGGGGCATGTTCAGCGGTCAGCGTGACGTAGGCATAGATGCCCTGACCCTTGATGTCGTGAGGAAAGCCGACAACGGCGGCCTCGGCGACGCTGTGGTGTCCGACCAGAGCGTTTTCGATCTCGGCGGTGCCCAGGCGGTGGCCGGAGACGTTGATCACATCATCCACGCGGCCAGTGATCCAGTAATAACCGTCCTCGTCCCGGCGACAGCCGTCGCCGGTAAAATACCTGCCCGGATAGGTAGTGAAATAGGTGGTGATGAAGCGGTCGTGGTCGCCATAGACGCTGCGCATCTGGCCCGGCCAACTGTCGGTGATACACAGATTGCCGCTGACCGCGCCTTCCAGCACAAGGCCCTCGGCATCCACCAGTTGCAGTTTTATCCCTGGCAAGGGCTTGCTGGCCGATCCGGGCTTCAGGGGTGTCGCACCAGGCAGAGGCGAAACCATACAGCCGCCGGTCTCCGTCTGCCACCAGGTATCGACAATCGGGCAGCGCCCGTCACCGACAACCCGGTGATACCACAGCCAGGCCTCTGGATTGATCGGCTCGCCCACCGAGCCCAACAGGCGCAGCGAGGCCCGCGACGTGGCCTTTACCGGCGCATCACCGTCGCGCATCAGGGCGCGCAGGGCGGTGGGCGCTGTGTAGAAGATTTCCACCTTGTGCTTATCGATCACCTCCCAGAAGCGGCTGTTGGTGGGATAGTTGGGGACGCCCTCAAAGATGACTGTCGTCGCGCCGTTGGCCAGTGGTCCATAGACGATATAGCTATGGCCGGTGACCCAGCCGACATCCGCCGTACACCAATAGATTTCGCCAGGGCGGTAATCAAAGACGATCTCGTGCGTCCAGGCGGCCCAGGTCAGATAGCCGCCTGTGGTGTGTAATACCCCCTTGGGTTTGCCGGTCGAGCCTGAGGTGTAGAGAATGAACAGTGGGTCTTCGGCATTCATGGCCACCGGTGGGCAGTCGGCGGAGACCTTGGCCGCCTCGGTCTCATAGGTGAAATCCCGACCCTCGCGCATCTGCACGGGGCCGCCGGTGCGGGTGACGACCAGAACAGCGGAGACATCCGGGCATTGCAGCAGGGCCAGATCGACGTTCTGTTTCAGCGGCACAATTTTGCCGCCGCGCAGGCCCTCGTCGGCGGTGATCACCACCGTGGACTGACAATCCTGAATGCGTCCGGCGATGGAGTCCGGCGAAAAACCGCCAAAAATCACCGAGTGCACAGCCCCGATGCGGCTGCAGGCTAGCATGGCAAAGGCCGTTTGCGGGATCATCGGCATATAGATGGTCACCCTGTCACCCTTGGCTACACCGTGGGCTTTCAGCACATTGGCCATGCGGCAGACCTCGGCATGGGCCTCGCGGTAGGTGATCTTGCGCGATTGCGAGGGATCATCCCCCTCCCAGATGATCGCAACCTCATCGCCCCGCGTCGCCAGATGCCTGTCCAGGCAATTCACCGATACGTTCAGCTCACCGTCGGCATACCAACGAATATGGAAATCATCCCGCGCATAAGACACATCCTTGACCTGCGTGAACGGTCGGCTCCAATCCAGACGCCCGGCGACATCGCGCCAGAACCCGTCGGGATCCTCCGCAACCCGCAGGCATGCGGCGTCATAGCCGGCAGCGTTCATGTGGGCACGGTCGGCCCAAGCCTGGGGTACCGGAAACAGCAGATTATCAGTCACGTCTTAGACCTCATCAAAATAGCTTGTTTCTGTCTCGCAGCGGCAACCGACGACCTCCCTCCCCTTTATGGGGAGGGACAGATCGCGAAGCGATCAGGGTGGGGCTTGGATTATCACCCGCGCCTCGGCGGCTGAACCGTTCCCCACCCGTCTCGTCGTTTCACTCCGATCCACCCTCCCCATAAAGGGGAGGGAGGCAGGTTTCGGGCCTTCTCCACATCTACCGCCGGCCGGTATCGAGAAAGTCCCGTGCTGAAAAATCTGCCGGAGCCGGAACCTCGACGATCGGATCGTCGCGGTCATCGAATTCCACCCGCAAGGCCCGGCTCATCACCGCGTGCATGTCATATAGCGCAACGATGTAGGTGAACTCCAGGATCGCCTCGTCGGTGAGAAAGCCTTTCAGAGCGTCCATCACCGGCTGTGGTGTGCGCCCCCCGGCACCAGCCAGGCAGTCGGCATAGGCCAGAACCGCGCGCTCCTCTTTGGAGAAGCAGTCTGCGACCGCCCAGCTGGGCACTGCCGCGATTCTCTCTTCCGAAACGCCCAGCCCGCGTAATGATTTGCAATGCTGGGAAAAGACGAACTGGCTGGATTTGACCCAACCAACGCGGGTCTGGCCCAACTCACGCAGAACTGGATCAATTGTCCGCGCCGGATTGCGATAGAGGGCAAAGCCGCGCACCGCATGGTCGAAGACATCGGGAACCAGAGCGAAAACAGTCCACCAGTCGCCGGTCGTGCCCGTCGCCGTGCCCGGCTGAGCCACAGGGTCGCGATCACCGAACAATAGTTCATAGGTGCGCAGGATGGTTTTATCGGTGGCCTCGGCGCGGGAGACCTGGCGAAGGCGTGGCATGGACCTTAAGCCTCCTGCAGGGCTTGGGCAGGCGTGTGAACCACATCGACGGCGGGATTGAGCGCGCGCCGGATGGCAGCGAACTCCAGCATGATGCCATTGGGATCGGTGAAATAGACGGAGCGAACCCAGACCCCGTCGTTGATCTCAGGGCTGATCCCCATGGGACTGTCGTCGTGATTGACCACTACTGGCGTCGCCGGCACCCCTGCGGCTTGCAGGCGCGCCAGACAGGCTTCCAACTGGTCTTCGTCAACATCAAAAGCGACATGGTTCATCGACCCTATCGCCGTCATCGGCTTGGACGGGAAGTGTGCCACGGAGGCGACGCCTGGCGCGGCAGGGGGCGCAT
Organism: Caulobacteraceae bacterium; assembly: GCA_043742825.1. Classification (GTDB taxonomy): domain Bacteria; phylum Pseudomonadota; class Alphaproteobacteria; order Caulobacterales; family Caulobacteraceae; genus Acaudatibacter. The sequence goes on from JAYTXQ010000253.1 coordinate 3,985, forward strand.
CGGGCCACCAGAAAAAGGCCAGCAGCGTGTCGCCGCCACAGTCAAAAAAGAAATGCTGGCCGCCGCTGGGCAGTTCCACCGTCTTGACCAGGGGCATAGCGAGCGTTTCGGTATAGAACCGCACTGTCTCGGCCATATCCCGGCAAACCAGGGCCAGGTGATTGATCCCTTTGGTGCGCATTTATCCCTCCTGATGTTGTGCCACGTGTTCAGGTTGCCAATTTGGCGCATATTGGCGCGAACGCAAAGGACTGATCATGCTGTTGCACCTTTCCACCTGGCCGGAAATCGAGGCCTTCCTCAAACGATCGACCGCCGTGGTCATTCCCATTGGCTCCAACGAGCAGCACGGACCCACCGGCCTGCTGGGCACCGACTGGCTCTGTCCAGAGATCATCGCCCACGAAGCGCAGAAAACCGGCGACATTCTGGTCGGGCCTACATTCAATGTCGGCATGGCCCAGCACCATCTGGATTTTCCTGGCACTATTGCCTATCGACCCTCGACCTTCATGGCCGCCATCGGCGACTGGACAAGGTCTTTGGCCCATCACGGGTTTACGAAAATCTTCTATCTCAACGGTCACGGCGGCAATGTCGCGACCATCGAGGCGGCCTTTTCCGAGCTCTATGCCGATGCGAGTTTCGCCGGTCGCCGCGCCGGCTTTGCCTGCAAACTGAAAAATTGGTGGGATCTGCCCGGCGTCATGCGTCTGGTCCAGCAACAGTTCCCTGTCGGCCACGGCAGTCACGCCACACCGTCAGAGATCGCCATCACCCAATGGGCCTATCCCGACCACATCAAGGCGGCGAACTACGCCCCCCAGATCGCCCCCACCGGCCCGATCCGCGAAGCCGCCGACTTTCGCGCCCGCTATGCCGACGGCCGTATGGGCTCTGACCCAGGCCTCGCCACGCCGGAAAAAGGCGGCGAACTGGTCAAGCTGGCGGCGGCGGGGCTCATTCAGACGGTGGCGGATTTCGCCGGGGAAGTAGCCACATAGACAACATGCCGCCGTAACGGATGGTCCGATGCTAAAGCTGGATGGTCGAAATCGAGGTCCGGGCGGCGGGTCAGGCCGATGCGGCGCATGACGGCTTGCGAGCGCAGGTTGGTCGCAGCGGTGAATGCGAAGACTTCCGGCACGCGCAATCGGGCGAAAGCATCGTCGAGCACGGCGGCCGCTGCTTCGCTGGCATAACCTTCGCCCCAGGCGTGGTGGGCCAGTCGCCAGCCGATCTCCAGGCCCTGAGGCACAGGCGGGCTGTGCGGGACCGCGGCCAGGGCGACACAGCCCAGGAAAAGCCCATCCGCTTTACGCTCGATGACCAGAACGCCATGGCCCAGTCGGTCAAACTCCGCCCGCAAGCGGTCGATCGCTGCGTCGCTCTGCCGGCGGCTCAGTGGCTCGCTGCCAAGCCAGTCCATGACCCGCCGGTCGCCGCTCATGGCGGCATAGGGCTCGCGATCTGTGTCGCGCCAGGGCCTCAGGATCAGGCGCGCTGTTTCGATCATGTCGGCCGGGGGGCCGTCAGATCCCCGTAGAGGTCCGGCCGGCGATCACGGAAGAAGCCCCAGGCGGCGCGGTGGCGGCTGAGGAAATCCAGGTCGAAGCCGGCGGTCAAAACCCCTTCGTCCGTGAGGCCGAATTCGGCGACCAGATCGCCGCGATGGTCGCTGATGAAGCTGGAACCGTAGAAACTCTGGCCACCGCCGGGATAGTTGGGCCACGGCTCAAAGCCGGTGCGATTGGTACCGACTACCGGGATGACATTGCTGACCGCGTGACCCTGCATGGCCCGTCGCCAGGGCAGGGCTGTATCCAGGGTCGGGTCGTGCGGCTCGCTGCCTATGGCGGTGGGATAGAGCAGGATTTCTGCTCCCATCAGGGTCATGGCTCTGGCGGCCTCAGGGAACCACTGGTCCCAGCAGATACCGACGCCTAATCGGCCGAATTTCGTGTTCCAGACGCGAAAACCGGTGTCGCCTGGGCGGAAATAGTATTTCTCCTGATAGCCGGGGCCGTCAGGGATGTGGCTCTTGCGATAGACGCCCAGAGCCGTCCCGTCAGCGTCGATCATCACCAGAGAGTTGAAATAGTGCGGCCCTTCGCGCTCAAAGATCGAGATCGGCAAGACGACGCCCAATTCTGCAGCTATTGGGGCCAGGCTGGTAACACAGGGGTGCTCGCGCCAGGGATGAGCCTCGGCGAACCAGCGCTCGTCTTGAGTGACGCAGAAATAGGGCCCCTGGAAGAGTTCCGGCAGCAGGATCACCTGGGCCCCCTGCGCCGCTGCCTGACGGATTTGCATCGCCATGGCGTGGATATTTGCGGCCATGTTGGTGCCGAACCCCGCTTGCACGGCACCGACGGTCAGGGTGCGGGTCATACCGGCACCTGCTGGCTGATGCAGTGGAACGATCCGCCGCCGGTCAGAAGAGCCCGGGAAGCCAGGCCGATCACCTGCCGGTCCGGGAACAGCTCTCCCAGAGCCTCAAGGGCGAAACGTCCGGCGAAATCGTCATATTGCGGCACGATAACCGCACCATTAGCGATCAGAAAATTCATGTGCGAGGCGGGAACGAGGTTGCCCTTGTCGTCGCGGATCAGGCCGGGCGACGGAATTCGGCACACCTGCAAACGCCGCCCATCGGCATCGATTGCAGCGGCGAGAATTTCGACCGCACCGTCATAAGCGGCGATGTTGGGGTCATCCAATCCGTAAACCATCGGGCAGGCGACCAGCCCAGGGCCGACAAACCGCGCCAGATTGTCCACGTGACCGTCGGTATGGTCGTTTTTCAACCCTTCGCCCAGCCAGATAACGTGCCTCGCGCCAAGGGCTTCGGCCAGGGCAGCCTCAGCCTGCGGCACACCCCAGGACCGATTACGGTTGGGGTTGAGCAGACACTGGCGCGTAGTCAGCACCGTCCCGGCCCCGTCATGGTCCAGGGACCCGCCTTCGAGAACAACCTCGTGACGGGTCAGCTTTGCCCCGACGAGGGCGGCGATTTGATCGGCGACTATTTTGTCTCCTGGCAGGTCGTATTTGCCGCCCCAACCGTTGAAATTGAAGCCAACACACCTTTCACTGTCGATAAATATCGGCCCGGTATCCCGCAGCCAGATATCACCAAAGTCGCCGGCGACGATCTCGATCCCCGGTACGGTGCCCAGCATGGCCCTGGCCGTCGACATAGCTTCGGTCCCGCGAACCATCAGTTTCACCTGTTCGCGGCCCGGCCCGGCAAGTGCGCGTGCCAGATCGGCGACTTCGCTTTGAGCTGCGAACAGATTATCTTCCCAAAGCTCTGCGTGGCTGGGAAAGCCTAGCCACATGGCTGTGTGCGGTGCCCATTCGGCGGGAATGATCGAGGTCATGGGGCCTGATCTCACAGGCGGGGGTAATCAGTCCAGAACACAATCTGCCAGGCCGTCTCTGGCGATGGTGCCCGAGCGTGCGCCGATGCGGCCGCTGCGTCGCTGAACATAGGGCCCAGGCTGGTCAGCGCTCCATTTCAACGGGCTGGGCAGGATGGCGGCCAGACGATCGGCCTGAGGCGGGGTGAGACGCTGTGCGCTGACGTGAAAATCACGCTGTGCCGCAGCTTCGACCCCATAGGTGCCAGGACCCATTTCTACGGTATTCAGATAGACTTCCATGATCCGCCGTTTACCCCAGATCGCTTCGATCAGCACCGTGTCATAGGCCTCCAGACCTTTGCGCACCCACGATCTTTCCGGCCATAGAAAGACGTTCTTGGCCGTCTGCTGGCTAATAGTAGAACCACCCCTGATTTTGCCAGGCCGCCGCTGATTGTGTGCCAGGGCCTTGTCGATGGCGTGAAAGTCAAAACCGTGGTGACGGCAGAAGCCTGAATCCTCAGAGGCAATAACGGCGCGCACAATCGATGGTGGCATGCGTGAAATCGGTATCCAGCGGTGATCCAGCCCCCGGCCCTGAATGAGCCTTTCGACCATCAGAACGGTGATCGGCGGTGGCGCAAAGACATAGATCAAGGCCAGGATCGGCGGCCCCAATAGGATCAACAGGGCGGCAGCGAGCAGCAAACTGCGCAATCTCGCCCATCCGCCTGCCTTATGTTTGCCACTCACCATGTGGGTGCCTTCTGCAATTGTTTGGATCATGACAGCTTGTCATGGCCGAACCGATCTTTAGGGTTGCCGCACCGGCGTCAAGCCGCGCATGGAGCCTGGATGCGATGAATGTGAGTGAAGCCGCCGCCCGGCGGATGTCGGTGAGAGCCTTTTTGCCCGACGGGGTTCCCGCCTCGGTGGTGCGCGAGATCCTCGAAGCGGCGAAGTCGGCCCCGTCCGGGGGCAATCTGCAGCCTTGGCGGGTCTATGCCCTTACCGGTGAGCCCCTGGCAGGGTTGAAAGCGGCTGCGGCGGGTGCTGGGCCGATGCGGCAGACCGAGTACCCGGTCTATCCGGAAAACCTGTGGGACCCGTTCCGTACCCGGCGCTATCAGTGTGGCGAAGATCTTTATGCGTCCATCGGCATCGGTCGCGACGATCGCCCGGGACGGTTTGCCCAACTGGCGGAAAACCTGGACTTTTTTGGCGCGCCGGTCGGCCTGTTCTTTTGCCTGGATCGAAAGTTGGGACTGCCACAATGGGCGGACCTGGGCATGTTCATGCAGACGGTGATGTTGCTGGCCGTGGAGCGTGGCCTAGACACCTGCGCGCAGGAGTTTTGGGCCCGCTTTGCCGACACGGTGGCCCATTTTCTGCAATTGCCGGACGATCACATGGTGTTTTCCGGCATGGCACTTGGCTATCGGGACGATAGCCATCCGATCAACGGCTGGCGCACGCGCCGCGATCCATTTGACGTATGGGCAGAGATGCGGGGCTTTGATGACTGACCTGGCCCACCGCAGGGCGCTGCTCGTCATCGACCTGCAGGTGGGCATGATGGATGGGGTCGCGTTTTCTCCCCTGGTCGGACACGATGTGGTGATGGCTAATGTGCTGGCCTTGATCAGCAAGGCCCGCGAACGCGATGAGCCGGTCATTTTCGTCCGTCATGATGGCCGCCCGCAGGAGGCCCTGGCACCGGGCAGCCCCGGATGGCCGCTCGACCCACGCCTGGGCCGGCGTGATAATGAACCCATCATATCCAAGAGCGTCGGTGATGCCTTCGCCAGGAGCGATCTTGAGGCCCGGCTTCGCGCGTTGGATGTGAGGGAGGTCGTGCTCGCTGGGGCACAGACGGATCAATGCGTGCGCGACACACTTGGCGGGGCCTTAGCCGCAGGGTTTGCCGCGACCGTCGCCGCCGATGCTCACGCCACCTGGGATTGGAACGGCGAGACCGCAGCCCAGATCGTTGAGCGCCACAACCTGGAATTTCAAACCGCCGGGGCCAAGGTGGCAAAAACGCTTTCGCTTATTGGGCCAAAAACGACGACCTCCGTCACTCGATCCCAGAAACGACGGCCTTAGCTTTCTTGGCCTTCTTTTTCTTTTTTGGCGGCTTATCGGACGCAGGTTTCTTCATCTTGGTCGGCGGGGGACCATCGGCGAAACTAGCCAGCGACGCGAGGGCTTTCAAAAAACCATCCCGTTTTTTGGCCCCGACCAAGGCTAGCAGACGCGCATCGGCCTCTGCGGCGCTTACCGCCGCCTCGTTAAGGGCATTGCGCCCGACCTCTGAAAGGCGAACCAGATTGGCCCGCGCATCCGCCACTGATCGCTCACGCTCAAGCAGCCCCTTGGTCAACATCCGCGCCACCAGATCGGCTAACGTTGAGCGATCAATACCGGTCGCCCGTACCAAGTCATTCTGGGTCAGGCCTTCGGCAGCACTGGCTGCGGCCAGAACTGTAAACTGCCTTTGAGTCGGGGCGCTGGGGCCGGCGGCCTCACTATGGAAATCCAGTGCCAATTGCAGGGCGCGATGCAGCAGATGGGTTGGTGAGGCGCTCAGGCCCTCACGGGAAACCTTTGTCTTGGCTTTGGCCACGGATCACCCCCGGCTGCCGACGTCAGCATCGGCATAAAAACTCTGTCTATTGTCTATAGCCCATTCGCGTCAGTTTCACGACAGACCATCCGTAGACGGTTCACGTGCGTGTTTCATCAGGAACGGAATCTGGCTTAGCGCAAACAGGCCAGTCCCGACAAAAACCAGGAGGCGAAATTCGCCCCAGACATGCGTCGTCTGCGTGCGGCGGACGACCTCATTGGCCAGGGCGCAGGCCCAAAAGAACAGGCCGTAGCGGATGGCCAGGGTGTTCCAATGCGGCTCATCCAGATCAAACGCCTGGCCCAACATCGCCTTCAATGGGTTTTTTTTCATCACCACACCAAGGATCAGCGCTCCGCCCAACAGCGTATCGACAATGGTCATTTTCATCTGCAGGATATCAGCGCGGTGAAAGATCAGGCTGGCCCCGCCAAAGACCAGGGCCAGGCCACCGGTCACAGCGGGCAAGGTGCGGATGCGCCTTTCCCAGACCAAGGCCACCGCCAAAGACAGCGCCGCACCGCCGACAACAAAAATGGCCGCCAGCTGAAAGTCACGGGTGACCAACAGGACGCCCAGAAACGCCAGGGCTGGCAAACTATCCAGGGCCATGGCCACTGTCGCCGGGATCTTGGGTTTAGCCATGAACAGGGGCCTCCAGACCCACTAAGGAACGTGAAAACGCCCGCGCGTCGAACGGGAGCAGATCGGCAATATCCTCGCCGACGCCGATGAGCTTTATCGGCGAATCCGACGCCTGAGCCACGGGCACCAGCACCCCGCCTCTAGCCGTGCCGTCGAGTTTGGTCATGACAATCCCCGTGACCCCGATGGCGTTGCCAAAGATGTTCTCCTGCGCCAGAGCGTTGCGACCAACCGTGGCGTCCAGAACCAGGAGGACCTCATGCGGGGCGTCCGGATCGAGTTTATGCATCACGCGGATCATCTTGGTCAGCTCGTCCATCAGGCCCTGTTTGTTTTGTAGGCGTCCTGCAGTGTCAATCAGGACGACGTCATAGCCCTCGTCCTGGCCCTTGCGCACTGCGTCAAATGCCAGACCGGCGGCATCGGCACCGCTGGGGGCTGACAAAAAATCCGCGTTGGCCCGAGTGGCCCACACGGCCAACTGTTCCACCGCCGCGGCGCGGAAAGTGTCGCCTGCCGCGATCAGGACCCTGGCCCCGCGTGAGGTCAGGTCGGCGGCGATCTTGCCAAGAGTCGTGGTCTTGCCTGAGCCATTTACGCCAATGAACAGGACAACAAAGGGCTTAGGCCCCGCGAGCGGATCAAAGAGCCCCTCTCTGGGCACCAGCTCGGCGGCAACCGCTTCGGCCAGGGCTTCCTTAATTTCCTCTTCGGTGCTGCTTTTGCCAAACCGCTGGGCTGAGAATGCGGCGGTGATCCGCGCGGCGGCTTGAGGGCCCAGGTCGGCCTCAATCAACATTTCCTCTAATTCGTCCAGGCGCGCCTGGTCCAGCGGCCGGGCAATGAGGACACGGGCAACCTGATCTGTGACCTGCTTCGACGACCGCGACAGCCCCTGGGTCAGCCGTCTTAGCCAACCACTCTTTTGTTCACTCATTGGTGCGTGCCATCCGGCCAGGTCTGGGTGTCGTGGTCGGGATGCTGGCGCGATTGGATCGATGCATAAAAGCTGGCAGCCTCAGCCACTTCCTCCGGTGTGCGAACCGGCAGGCTTTCCAGGGCGGCGAGCCAGGGCATGGCGGCGGCAAGATCGTGTTGGATTACCGGCTGGATCGCCTCGGGGTGATCGAACGCACCGATCGCCACCTCTGCCGGACCCTGATCGGGCTCAAACGTCAGTGGCGTTCCGCAGGCTTGGCAAAAGCCGCGCCGTACACGGTTGGAACTCTGAAAATAGGCAGGGACACCTCGGGTCCAGACCAGTACCGGAGCGGATACCAGAGGGCCGAAGAAGCCGCCAAATGCTTTCTGACACATGCGACAATGACAGATTGAGGCGCGGCCCAGCGCGCCCCTGATGGCAAAGCGCACGGCACCACATTGGCAACCTCCGCTTAGGGTTTTACTCAACCGACCATCTCCCAGGTTTCCACACGTGCCTGGCCCCGATCATGGCCGGTGATGATGCCGCTGATAAGACTCCCAGGCTGAGCCTCGCCATCAAAGCGGACGGCGGTGAAATCCTCAGCCCGGGCCAGGCCCGGACGTTCGACCAGGGCCTTGACGCGATGACCAACCCGTTCGGTCAGATGACGGCAAAGCAAGTCGTCAGCCAAAGCGCGCAGCCGGGCTGCTCTGGCCTTGACCACCCCTCGGGGGACCTGTGGCATCCGGGCGGCGGGTGTTCCGGGCCGGGGGCTAAAGGGAAACACGTGCAGATACGATAGCCCGGCGGCCACTGCGAGGCCGCAGCTATTTTCAAAGGCCGCTTGCGTCTCGGTCGGGAAGCCGGCGATGAAGTCGGCCCCGACCGCCAAGTCCGGGCGAACGGTGCGAACTTTGGCGATCAGAGCCAGGGCATCATCAGGGGAATGGCGGCGTTTCATCCGCTTCAGGATCACCGCGTCACCCGACTGTAGCGACAGATGCAGATGCGGCATCAATCGCGGCTCATGGGCCATGGCCTCTATCAGGTCCGCATCGATCTCGGCGGTATCGATGGATGATAGCCGCAGACGGGCCAGTTGCGGAACCTGGGCCAGAATTTGACGCACGAGCTGGCCCAGCATCGGTGAGCCCGGCAGATCGGACCCCCAGCTGGTCATGTCTACACCCGTAAGTACCACCTCAGCATAGCCGCTCAGCGCTAGGTCGCGGACTCTGGAGACCACCAGATCCGTAGGTGTTGAGCGTGAATTCCCGCGTCCAAAGGGGATGATGCAGAAGGTGCAGCGATGGTCGCAACCATTTTGCACTTCGACATAGGCGCGGGCGCGCTCCTGGGTCCCGCCGTGAAGATGGGCGCCCGCCCCCGAGGCGGTCATGATGTCGCTTACGCGCAACCGCTGTCCGTCATCCAACAGCCCGCCCCGCGCGGCCTTTTCGGCATTGCCGACGATCAGATCCACTTCGTCCATTGCCGCGAAGCTGGCTGGGTCAATCTGGGCGGCGCAGCCAGTGACAATCAGGCGCGACCCTGGCCGCTCGCGGCGCGCTTTACGGATCGCCTGGCGGGCCTGACGCACCGCCTCAGCGGTGACCGCACAGGTGTTGAACACGACCGCGTCGTCGATGCCATCGGCGCGGGCCTGGGCCGCGATAGCATCGGATTCCACCCTGTTAAGACGGCAACCGAAGCTTACGACCTCAAGCGAAGTAATCGGCACGGTCATCACCTCAGACCTGGGCCCCGACAGCACTCATGTGCGGCTCCAGCCAGCCAGTAAACTCCACCTCCACCGGTCCGGTCATGATCACGTGGTCGTCACTCTCACGCCAGTTAATGTAAAGCTCGCCGCCATCCATTTCCAAGGTGGCGGCGCGATCTGTCAGGCCCCGCCGGTTTGCGGCGACCAGAGCCGCGCAAGCACCCGTTCCGCACGCGTGCGTCAGGCCCGCACCACGTTCCCAGACCATCAGGCGAATGTGATCGCGCGCCTTGATCTGAGCAAATCCAACGTTCACGCCTTTGGGAAACATCGGGTCGTGTTCGATCCGGGGGCCGATCTCATAGATCGCGGCCGCATTGGCACCGGGTACGAAAAACACGACATGAGGATTACCCATAGAGACCGCGCCCGGCCCGCGCAAAATCGAATTCACCGTCAAATCCAGCTCTCGGGTATCCATTTTTCGCCGTAAAGGAATCTCGTCCCAGTCCAGACGCGGCACACCCATGTCAATGGCCACAAGGAACTCGCCAGCGACACGGGCCTCCAATAGCCCGCCGACGCTATCAATCCAAACCTTGCCGCGTCCACAGGCCTGCATCGTCAGCCACGCGACGCAACGCGCGGCATTACCACAGGCTTCCACCTCACCCCCGTCTGAGTTCCAGATGCGCATGAACACATCCGCGCGGTCCGAGCGTTCAACCGCGATCAGTTGGTCGCAGCCGATGCCGGCGACGCGATCAGCGATCGCGCGCACCTCTTGCGGGCTGGGGCGAAACGGCATCACCGCAGTATCAACCACGACAAAATCGTTGCCCGCCCCGTTCATCTTGACAAATGGACGGTTCATAAGACGACGGCTTATAGACTGAGGTCCCTGGATTTACACCCTGGCTTGACTGGCACCCTGCTTGATTGGAGAAGGCCCCGATGCGCCTGAATTTCATTTTCGCGACTCTTGTCGCAACCTTTTTTGCCTGGACCC
>JAYTXQ010000254.1:0-4054 GCA_043742825.1 Caulobacteraceae bacterium
TTCGGTCATGATTCGTTGCGCCCTTGTTCGCAGTCGGGGTCGAGTCTCGTTAACCTCAAAAGCGACTTGCGGTTCGCCCCTGGCTCGCCCAAATCTGTAGATCATGAATCACCGCCCCTCTGGGCAGGCACCGTCGCGGTTGGTGGCGGTTCTGGGCCCGACCAATACCGGGAAGACCCACCTGGCCGTTGAGCGGATGCTGGGCCATGCCTCTGGTATGATCGGCCTGCCGCTGCGGCTACTGGCACGTGAAATCTATGATCGCATTGTCGCAGTTCGGGGGCCCAGATCCGTAGCCCTGATCACCGGGGAGGAAAAAATCGTCCCGCCACGGGCACATTATTTTGTGTGTACCGTCGAGGCCATGCCGGTGGGGCGAGACGTTGAGTTCCTGGCCGTCGATGAGATTCAGCTGGCCGCAGACCCCGAGCGTGGCCACATTTTTACCCAGCGCCTGCTGCACGCCAGGGGGAGGTCTGAGACGATGTTCCTTGGCGCGGCGACCATGGCCCCGCTTATCCGCCGCCTCTTGCCAGGCGTTGAAATGATCACCCGCGAGCGCTTTTCCAACCTGAGCTTTGCCGGCGCGCGCAAGCTGTCTCGCCTGCCCCGCCGAAGTGCCGTCGTCGCCTTCTCCGCCGACGAGGTTTATGCGATCGCCGAGCTGATCCGCCGCCAGCGGGGCGGGGCCGCGGTTGTCATGGGCTCGCTCAGCCCGCGCACCCGCAATGCCCAGGTGGCCTTATATCAATCAGGTGAGGTGGATTTTCTCGTCGCCACCGACGCCATCGGCATGGGCCTGAACATGGACCTGGACCATGTGGCCTTCGCCGGCCTGACTAAGTTTGATGGTCGCCGTACCCGCCCCCTGTTCGGGGCCGAGATCGCCCAGATCGCCGGGCGGGCCGGACGCTATCGCCGGGACGGCACCTTTGGCCTGACCGCAAGTTGCGACAGCCTCGACGAAGAGCTGATCGACGCGGTGGAGCAGCACCGGTTTGAGGCAGTAACGGCGGCGCAATGGCGCAATGGCGATCTGGATATGCGATCTCTGGCCGGCCTGATGGCCTCGCTGAATGCAGCACCGACACGCGTCGGTCTGCGGGCCACTGAAGATGCTCTGGACGAGCGCACCTTGCGCATCATGGCCAAGGACGATGCGCTGATCGCCCGCTGCCGGGATCGATCAGCCCTGCTGCGGCTGTGGGAGGTCTGTCAGACGCCGGATTTTCGTAAGACAACCCTTGAGGACCACGTACGTCTGGTCGGCGACCTGTTTGACCAGCTCGCTTCGCCTCGGGGGAGAGTGGGCGATGACTGGATGGCCAGTCTTTTTGGCCAGCTGGATCGTACCGACGGCGAGATCGAGGCGCTTTCGGGCCGTCTGGCAGGCGTACGGACCCTGGCCTATGTGGCCAACCGCCCAGATTGGCTGAACGATGCCGAGCATTGGCGGGGCACCACCCGCATCCTCGAGGAGCGTCTGTCAGACACGCTGCATGAAAAGCTGATGGCCCGGTTCATCGACCGCCGCACCAGCGCCCTTGTCCGGGGACTGGGCAGCCGGGAGGAACTTCTGGCTGGGGTATCTGAAAACGGCGAGGTCACCGTGGAGGGCCATTTCGTCGGTCGCCTGCGCGGCCTGGGCTTTGAACAGGCCAGGAGTAGCGGGGTTCTGGAAGAACGGGCTCTGCGGGCTGCAGCCCAGCGCGCTGTCGCCCCGGAGGTCTCGCGCCGCTTAGGACTCCTGGCGAGTGAGCCGGACGAGGCCTTTGCCCTGAACCCCGACGGTGTAATCCTATGGCGGGGCGACGCTGCGGGCACCCTGACCAACGATCAGCCCTTTCGCCCGTCGGTGAGACTGAATGCGGACTTGGGGGCCGTGGCTCTGCGAGAGCGGGCCACACGGCGCATTGAGGCGTTCGTTGCCGCCGAAGCGGGCCGTCGCCTGGGAACCCTGCGGCGCTTGGAAGAGGTCATCGCAAATGGCCAGATCAAGGGCCTGGCCCGCGGTCTAGTCTGGCGTCTGCTTGAAGCCGGCGGAGTTCTGGATCGACGCGAGGCTGAACGCGAGGTCTCAAGCCTTAGTAAGGTAGAGCGACGGGGTCTGCGCCAGCTAGGGGTCAGTATCGGCACGTTCTGTCTTTACCTGCCCAGCCAGATCACCCCGGACGCGCAGGCGTTCTCTCAAGCCTTTGCAGGCGCTGCCACGGCCATGCGGAGCCTTGGGTTTCGCGGCCGCTTTGCCGCTGGCACGTTTGAACTGGGCATTGAAACGCTCGAGCGATTCGCGGACCTGATGCGCACGGCACCGCAACGTAGCGGCGGGGCGGTGTTCACCCGTGAGATGGCTACAGATCTGGGGTGGAGCGCGACGGAGGCATCAGACATCCTGCGCGCGCTGGACTTTGTCCCCGTCGAGCGGAAACGACCGGGACATGACCTTGCTTGGCGCCGTCGCCGCTCCCGGCCCGACGTACCAGCACCCGCCAGCGTCTCGGCAGGTTCGCCTTTCGCCGCGCTTGCAAGCCTGACCGCTGTGATAGCCAAGCCCCGGCCCCATCGTCCCCGCCGTCGCCGAACCGCCCATGGATGAGGCAGCCGCCCGCCTGGACGCCCGGGTCGATGCCCGACTCGATGCCCGACTCGATGTATGGCTGTGGCGCGCCCGGTTCTTTAAGACGCGCAGCCTGGCGGCAAGCGTGATCGAGGCGGGGCGAATTCGCGTCACCCATGAAGGCATCTCCACACGCGTAGAAAAACCGGCGCGGCTCGTGCGACCAGGTGATGAGGTCATCTTCGCCTTCAATGGCCAGGTTACGGCCGTGCGGGTGATAAACCCTGGGCACCGCCGCGGCCCCCCGGCCGAAGCGCGATCACTGTACGAAGAAATCACATGATTTGCTAGTTATTGGACGTGCGCCATTGACAACAGGCCTCCTGATCTGAAAGACCCTCCGCCCGCGACTAAAGCCCTTTCCCCGTTTTCACGAGTTTTGGATGACCTATATCGTCACTGACGCCTGCGTTAAGTGCAAGTTTATGGATTGCGTCGAGGTGTGTCCTGTGGACTGCTTCTATGAAGGAGAGAATTTCCTCGCCATCAGCCCCGATGAATGTATCGACTGCGGCGTGTGTGAGCCTGAGTGCCCGGTGGACGCGATCAAACCCGACACCGAGGATGACCCTGACGGCAAATGGCTCAAGGTCAACACCGACTTCGCCGCCATCTGGCCCAACATCACGGTCAAGGGCACGCCGCCGGCCGATGCTGAGGCCTTCGAGCGCGAGACCGGGAAATTCGAGAAATATTTCAGCGAAAAGCCAGGTTCTGGCTCCTGATATCCGCCGCCGGGGCGAAAACGCTGGCGGATTTTGAAAACCCGCTGATTTGTGATATATTCTTGAATGTGGGTCGCAGTCGGACCGGGGGTGCTTGCCTGACGGACACTTAGCGCGTCGCGTTGCCACGTGTCAGCAGGCTAGCCGAAAGCAATTCTTGAGGCAATTCCACGTCGTCAAAACGGCTCGTCCACCCTGCGGTGATCGGGACGACCTTGGCGGCCCACTCGAAGATGGCCGGTGCCGGCGATTGTCAAAGGCCGCCGATGAATTTTGAGAAGGAAAAATTGATCAGATGACCACCAGCACAGAATATGAATTCACCGTCGGCGATCATGTCGTCTACCCGGCCCACGGCGTCGGCATCGTTATCGGCGTCGAGACCCAGGTCGTCGTCGGTACGCCTCTAGAGGTCTATGTCATCACCTTTGATCATGAGAAAATGACCCTGCGGGTGCCAACGAAAAAGGCCAAGACCGCCGGCCTGCGCGGCTTGGCGGAAGGCAATATCGTCTCCAAGGCTCTAGGCACCCTGAAAGGACGCGCCCGGGTCAAGCGCACGATGTGGAGCCGACGGGCCCAGGAATATGAGGCCAAGATCAATTCCGGCGACCTGATTTCCATCGCCGAGGTCGTCCGCGACCTGCACCGCTCTGACAGCCAGCCTGAACAATCCTATTCCGAGCGCCAGCTATATGAATCGGCTCTCGAC
>JAYTXQ010000255.1:0-3648 GCA_043742825.1 Caulobacteraceae bacterium
GCCTGCAGCTGGCTGCGGGCTAGGGTCGAGAGCAAATAGCCCAAAGCCAGATTGCCGATGATGAAGATGGAAATTCCGACGATCAGCCCACTCCAACCGGTCGCCGTTTCCGGCATCGGTACGCCGAAAAGTCCGTGGGCCAGAGTCAAAACCACTAAGGTCTGGATCAGGCCAACCAGGACATAGGGACTCAGTTTGCCAATCATCACTTCCGCAGGTGTGGCCGGCGTCGACAGCAGGCTTTCCATGGTGCCGCGCTCATACTCGCGCACGACGGCCATGGCAGTCATCATCACAAGGGTCATGGACAGGATCACTCCCAGGAGACCCGGAACGATGTTCAGTGAGGTCAGGTTTTCGGGGTTATACAGCCGGTGGGTAACGATTTCGAACGGGGGCTGGGCTGAAAGCTGAGTTGCTGCACCGCGCAGATCGCTTTGTAGCGCCTGAGAGGGCAGGGCTGCGAGCGCGGCGACGACCCCTGACGCAGCGGTCGGATCAGAGGCATCGATTTCGGCCAGCACCTGAGCGTGATCGCGCCGCAAAACCCTTTGGGTAAAATCAGGCGGGATCGTCACCGCGACGACGACGCGGCCCTGACGGACCAGGTCATCCATCGCTGCGGCTGAGCGGGGGTTGGCCGCGATGTTCACATAACCGGTGCGCTCAAGGGCCGAGACGACCGACCGCGCGAGGTTGCCCTGATCCTGAACCATGATCGCGGCGGGCAGGTGGTGGGGATCATTGTTGATGGCATAGCCAAACAAAAGCACCTGCATGATCGGCAGACTGAGGATCATTGCATAGGTAATCCGGTCCCGGGACAGCTGGGTAAACTCCTTGGCCAGGACGGCAAAGATGCGCAGCAGAACCTGACCGATCATCGGTCTGGCCCTGGCTGGGTACCCATAAGCTGGATGAAAACATCCTCCATTGTTGACGAAACCTCGCGCCACGAAAGGGTTGCATCGCGCCAGGGTGCCAAGGCAGCCAGGATCGCTGGTCGATCAATGCCGCTGACATGGATCGTTTTGCCAAAGGCAGAGGCGCTGAGAATACCAGGTGCCCTGGCCAATTCTTCAAGGGCGCGCTCGGACAAGGCCCCTGTGCCTTCGCCCTCGAAAGTGACGAGACCGGACCGTTCAATGAGCTCAGCGGCGGTGCCCCGGGCGATCAGGCGACCCCCAAGCATATAGCCAATATCGTGGCAGCGTTCCGCCTCGTCCATATAGTGGGTCGACACCAGAACCGTGACACCCTCAGCGGCCAGAGCGTGGATTTCGTCCCAGAACTCGCGCCGCGCCTTTGGATCGACGCCGGCCGTTGGCTCATCCAGTAACAACAGCTTAGGCCCATGCAGGATCGCTGCGGCGAGCGCCAGACGTTGCTTCCACCCTCCCGACAGAGCCCCCGCCAACTGGTCGCGCCGGGGACCCAGTCCCAGACGGGCCAGAGCTGCATCGACGACACCGCGTCGCCCGCTAAGTCCATAGACCCTGGCCATGAACAACAGATTTTCACTGATCGTCATGTCCTCATAGAGGGAAAACCGCTGCGTCATGTAGCCGGTCTGGCGTTTGATGACCTTGCCATGGCGGCGGAAATCCAGGCCCAGAACCTCACCCTGGCCGGAATTAGGTGTGAGCAGTCCGCACAGCATCCGCAGCGTCGTTGTCTTGCCTGAGCCATTGGGACCCAGAAAGCCGGTGATCCGCCCGGCCTGCACCTGAATCGCCACGTCATCGACAACATGCTTGGCCCCGTACCATTTGTTCAGGCCCGTGACATTTATGGCCAGGGTCATCAGGGCCGCTTTGCCAGCGACCCGCGTAGTGGCGTGACATCCACCGGTTGGCCTGGCGACAGTGTTTCTGGTCTGTCGGGCCTGGCCTCGACCATGAACACCAGTTTGGCCCGCATCTTCAGACTATAGATGACAGGGGGCGTAAATTCGGGCCTCGAACTCACATAGTCGATTTGAGCGCTCAGGTCCGGTGCACAGCCATCACAACGAAAGTTGACGCGTTGCCCGATGCTGTAGCGGCCCAGATCAGTCTGGGAGACATAGAAGCGCACTTTGACCTTTGCATCGGCAATCAGCGCCACGATTGGCTGGTTAGCCGGCGCCCACTCGCCACTTTGAAACAACACCGCCTCAATACGACCCGCTGCGGGAGCAGTGACCGAGAGTTGGTCCAACTGCACCTGGGTTTGCGCCAAGGCGGCAGCTTGCTGGCGCTGAAGGGCTTTTGACGCCTCGATCTGGGAGGCTACGCTCTTTGCATCAAGATCAGCAGCCTCACGTTGGGCTACCGCCGTGGTGGCCGCTGCGCGGGCAGCATCGATCTGACGGCCAGACACCGAGCCCGGACTCTGCGTTGCGGCCGCCTCGTCGCGGGCTAAATCGTCCAGCGCATTTCGCGCCTGCCCCGAAGCTGAGACACCAAGCGCCCGCGCTCGCGCCAGAGCCATCACCTGTTGGTCAAATTGCGCCTTGGCCTCGGCCAGCCGCGCCTGACCCTGAGCCTTGCCAGCGCTCAAGACTCTGATATCCATAACAAATAGCGGGGTGCCAGCATCGACCCTCTGCCCCCTGGCCACAAGAACCCGAGCAACTGGACCACTTGTCGGTGCAGCCAGATAGAGGGTGTCAGCCTGGATATAGCCGGTCAGCACATCGCGGTCTTCGGCGCGGGGCTGCCATGCCAGCCACAGCACAGTGGTGACGATACCCACGATGATCAGCACCGCAAACAGCCGCGAGGTCACCCGCGACCTGGCTCCCATCATCTGACCGCGCCGCTCTTGGGCGTTCTCATCACACTCTCTCCCTCGACCTGAGCCAGACCCGTTTGGAGCCTGGCTATAGGGCCTCCAAGGCTAACCTAGTGGTGAACTCAATCAGCCGTCAGGTCCATCTTCACTGGCATACCGGTCTTGGGTGAACGGATGATAAGCAAAAGTGGGAGCAGCACCAGAGATGAAACCAAGAGGATCTCGAAGACCCGATCATAGCCCATCATCGTGGCCTGTCGGGTGATTTCGGCGTTGATCGCCGGCAGGTTCATCCCATCCCCCTGGCCTGGACTCTTGGCGAACCCGCCCCGCACAACGGGATCGGTGAACTGGAGGTGGCGGACGAGGGCCTCGTGGGCTGCGGCACTCTGGCGCACCAGTGTGGCCTGCATGACGGAAATGCCGACACTGGCCCCCAGGCTGCGACCCATGTTGCTGACGGTGGTCCCTTCTGCGCGCAGGTTCGGATCGAGTGTCGCGTAGGCCAGAAAGGTCATGGGCCCAAACAGCAGACCCGTTCCGATCCCCTGCAGAAAGCCGGTAAGGATGATTGGGCCGGAGTCCATCGACAGATCAAAACCCCGCATCTTCCACAAAGACACACAAAGAACGATGATGCCGCTCAGCAAGGTCGTTCGTGCACCAAGGCGCCTGAGCAGGAATGGCACAAAGATAAAAGCGATGAGCGAGCCAATGCCTCTGGGCATACTCGCATAGCCGCTCTGAAGAACCGAATACCCCAACAAACCCTGCATCATCGACGGCAGCATGGCAGAGGTGGAAAACATCGTCATGCCAACAAAAAAGTTGAATATGGTGGTGACGACGAAGTTTCGATCCTTGGCCAGACCC
>JAYTXQ010000256.1:0-4969 GCA_043742825.1 Caulobacteraceae bacterium
CTGACCGCCGCGCCTGCGGTATTTACCGCCGCCATTGTCCGGGCCAAGGCCGGTTTACCTCTGCTGGCCCCTGATCCCAGTCTTGGTCATGCCGCCGATATCCTGCAAATGCTACGCGGCCATCGAGCCTCTGTGGCCGAGGCGGCGGCGTTGGATACCTATCTGGTGACGGTCAGTGATCACGGCTTTAACGCGTCGACCTTTGCCGCACGTGTCACCGCTTCGACGCTTGCGGGCCTGACCTCGGCGGTGCTCAGTGGCATCAGCGCCTTGAAGGGCCCGTTGCACGGCGGCGCGCCCGGCCCGGTAATCGATATGCTGGATGAAATCGGCAAACCGGCGAACGCCCGGGCCTGGCTGGAAGCGGCGCTGGATCGAGGCGACCGCCTGATGGGTTTTGGTCATCGCATCTACCGCGTCCGCGACCCCAGGGCCGATGCTTTGAAGCGCGCGGTCAAGGCCCTGTCGGAAGATACCGGCGCTCTGGCGTCACGCGGCCGACTGGCTTTTGCCGAAGCAGTGGAAGCCGCAGCTTTGCAGGTGTTGCGCGAGCGCAAGCCCGGGCGGTCGCTGCAAACCAATGTCGAACTTTATACCGCCCTGTTGCTCGAAGCCCTGGCCTTCCCGCCGTCGGCCTTCACCTGCGTCTTCGCCATGGGCCGCGTCGCCGGCTGGATCGCCCACGCCCGCGAACAGGTCGCAGAAGGCCGCCTGATCCGCCCGCAATCGCGCTATGTAGGCCCTGTGCCGGCGAAGGCGGCATAACTCCTCAGCCTTGGTAGAGCGGGCGCAGGAGTTAGCGATGTCGGTCAGACCAGGGGCGCTTGCGTGGAAGGCGCGCCGCCCGTCTTGGCCAGGTAGAGCACGCTAGGCAGCCCGTCGAAGTGCGCGTCGCAGGTGATCAGATCTGCACCGTACTTGATTGTCGTGGCGTAGATGATCGCATCGGCGGTCGCCAGCTTCAGGCGCGCGCAGATCTCCGCCGCCGACAGGGCGATTTCGGTATCTAGTGGCGCGATGACACAGAGTTGGCTGAAGGCGATCACCTGATCAGCCTTGTCCTCACTGGCTTCGCGCGTCAGCCACTTTGCGAGCTCAAGCTGGATTATCGTGGGTGCCAGCCAGTTGTCACGTTCCGGCAACATCGACGCAACTGCCTGTCCGGTCGGCGAGCCGATCAGCCACTCAACCCACGCCGAGGTGTCGACTACCCGCATCAAAAACGCTCTGACCGATCACGATAGCCGGTCGGATCGGCACCGGGCACGATCCCCATCAGGTCCTTGGCATCTGGGACTGGAACCAGCAGTACCCCGCTTGCCTTGGGAATGAAGGCGAAGGCTTGGCCCGCCTTCCATTGGTGCAGAGCGCGTACCGCCTTTGGAATGGATATCTGGAATTTCGCCGACAGGGTTGCAGTGTGGGCCATCGCCTTACGTTTTCCGATCGATCATCATAGTGTAGGAAATAGCACGGAATCCGGGGTTCGTCGACGTGAACATGATGGCCTAAACCGAACAACTCGCGGCGTTCGTCGTCCCCTTGCCCCGGCATCGATTATCGCTAGGCCGGCGAGCCGTTTCGCATACAGCCAGCCGCCTTTTCCCTGGTTGAATCACTCGCCAGGCCTTAGACTAGCACCTATGACAACACGAGATGAACATCTGGCCAATGCGGCGGCGGGCACGCGTGGAGTGACAGCGCTGTCGGTGGCCGTGGCGACGACGCTGGTGGGTCTGAAGGTTTGGGTGTGGGTGTTCAGTGGCTCAGTGGCCCTGCTCGCTTCGGCGGCAGATTCGGGGCTGGACCTGGTTGCCGCCCTGACCACCTTTTATGCCGTGCGCTATGCCGCCGCGCCGCCGGATGCGGAACATCGCTTTGGTCATGGCAAGGCAGAGGCGTTTGCCGGGCTGGTGCAGGCGGGTCTGGTCTTTGCCTCGTCGGCTCTGATCGCCCAGGAGGCCATCACCCACCTTTTGCGCCCGCACGCGATCCTGGCGCAAGGCTGGGCGATGGCGGTGATGGTCGTCTCCATCGTGCTGACCGCGCTTTTGATTGCCGCCCAGACGCGTCTGTTGCGCGGCGTGCAGTCCGTGGCTGTGGCGGCGGACCGCACGCACTATGCCGCCGATCTGATATCGAACGTCATTGCCCTGGTAGGCATCGGGGCAGCGGCCTTTCTGGGATGGAACCGGCTGGATGCGCTCGCTGGCCTGGTTCTTGCGGCCCTGTTGCTCTGGGGCGCAGTCGCGGTCTTTCGCCAGGCGGCGGATCAGCTTCTCGACCACGAACTGCCGCCAGAGGCCCGCGCACGCATCTCTCGGATGATCCTTCAGGACCCTCAGGTGACCAATGTGCATCAGCTGCGCACCCGCACCGCCGGCTCAGTGATCCATATCCAGGCCCATGCCGATATTGACCCGCATATGACGCTGGAGGCGGCGCACGATATCCTTGATGCCGCCGAAGAGCGCGTGCGCACTGTCTTTCCCAGTGCCGACATCATGATCCATGCTGACCCGCGCGGGCTGGCCGAAGAGCACGATGAGATGCCCGAGCCGGGCATCCGCGCAAAGTAAAAACCCCCGATCGCCCCGGTCATGGCGTTGTTCGCCGGCGCAAATTGTCTATAGCTGCGCGCGTCCATGTCTATAGTTCGTACCCTTCATCATTTTCCCCTCGATCCGGCGTCGCGGCAGGTGCGTCTGGCCCTGGCGGAAAAGCGCCTGCCTTTCGATGAGCAGATCGAACGCTACTGGGAGGAAACCAAGGCCTTCCTTGCACTCAATCCCACGGGCCTGACACCAGTTCTGGTCGAGGAAAGCGGCGAGGGGCGTCTGGTCGTCTGCGAGGTTCGGGCCATCCTCGAACATCTGGAAGAACAGTATCCGGGACTGGACCTGCTGGGATCCGAGGCCGCCGACCGGGCCGAGGCAAGGCGGTTGATGCAGTGGTTTGACCGCAAGTTCGACAATGAGGTCAATGCCTATCTGCTGCATGAAAAACTGGAAAAGCGCCTGCTGAAACTGGGTGCGCCAGACCTTTACAACATGCGTCAGGGGCGCGATTCGCTGCGCCTGCATCTGATTTATCTGGAAAAGCTGTTGCAAGCGCGTGACTGGCTGGCCGGTCGGCGCCTCAGTCTGGCTGACTTTTCGGCGGCATCACATATTTCCGTGCTCGACTATTTCGGTGACATCCCCTGGCGCGATTTTCCGGCGGTAAAGACATGGTACATGAAGCTGAAATCACGGCCGGCGTTTCGCTCCATCCTGACCGACAGGTGGCCAGGGCTTGCCCCTTCGAGCTATTATGACGACCTCGATTTCTGAGGATGCACGGTCGGAAATCCGTGCTCAAGCCTTGATATTGGGGTTTGACGTCTGTCGTTTCGCCGCCCTGGAAGAGCCTTGGTCAGCCTCCGCGCATCTGGCTGAATTCATCGACTTAGGCCGTCACGGCAGCATGGACTGGATTGCCACGACTCAGACCCGGCGCGCGCATCCAACCGCGATGTGGGCGCAGGCGCGCGGGGCGATTGTGGTGGGCATGAACTATGGCCCCACGACCGATCCTCTGGGTTCTCTATCCCAGCGTGATCGCGGAACAATCTCAGTCTATGCCCAGGGGCGCGACTATCACGGCCTGATCAAGGGGCGGTTGAAAACCCTTGCCGGCAAGGTCGCGCGTCGAATGGGTGGCGAGGTCAAGGTCTTTGTCGATACCGCGCCTTTGATGGAAAAGCCTCTGGCCCAGCGCGCGGGCCTGGGCTGGCAGGGTAAACATACCAATCTGGTGTCGAAGGATTTCGGCTCATGGTTGTTTCTTGGCTCGATCCTGACCAGTCTGGAGCTTGTGCCCGACACGCCAGAGGTGGATCATTGCGGTTCCTGCCGCGCCTGCCTGGATATCTGCCCGACCGGTGCCTTTCCCGCCCCCTATAAACTCGATGCCCGCGCCTGCATCTCGTATCTGACGATCGAACATGCCGGACCGGTGGAGGTGAAATACCGCCGCGCCATGGGTAATCGCATCTATGGTTGTGATGACTGTCTGGCCGTGTGCCCTTGGAACAAGTTCGCCAGCACCGCCCACGAGGCCGGCCTGCATGCCAGGCAGGCACTTCAATCCCCAGCCCTTGCGGACCTGGCGGGGCTGGGCGACGCTGCCTTTCGCCAGATGTTTACCGCCAGCCCGATAAAACGCATCGGTCGCGACCGCTTCGTGCGCAACGTGCTTTACGCTATCGGCAACTCGGCTGACGCGAGCCTGGTCGAGGTGGCAAAATCTCGCATCGGTGATCGTTCCGAGGTGGTGCGTGATGCGGCCGCTTGGGCACTTGCGGAGTTGACCTGGTTCTCGAGGCAGACGCCGGGCTCACTTCACCCCAGGGCCGAGTCCCCTTTGACTGAAATCAACTCGATTTTGAATACCAGCAGGCTGTCGGCCGGTATCGCGCCGGAGCCCTGACCGCCGTAGCCAAGGGCGGGAGGCACAAAAACCAGCCACTCGTCGCCTGGACGCATCAGCTGCATGACCTCGGTCCAGCCGGCAATGACCTGGTCCAAAGCAAAGCTCGCCGGCTCGCCCCGTTCATATGAGGAGTCAAAAACTGTGCCATCGACAAGCTTGCCCTCATAATTGACCGTGACCGTGTCGGTGCCTTTTGGCGGCTTGCCGCCCGCCGGGCCGGAGCGCAGAATCCGATATTGCAAACCGGACGGCGTGACGCGGATGCCGGGCGCCGTGGCATTCCTGAGCAAGAACGCTTTTGCATCCGATGCAGCTTTGCTGCCGCAGGCGCTCAAGCTAAGCGCAAGCCCGGCGAGCAAAAGAAATCGACGGTCTAGCGACATCAAACAACTCTCGGAGGATAGCCGCGTTCGCGCAGCGCCTGGATAATTTCTTCAGTATGCTGAGCATCTCGGGTTTCGATCATCAGACCAAATTCAGCCCCCTTGGCCGGGAC
>JAYTXQ010000257.1:0-7562 GCA_043742825.1 Caulobacteraceae bacterium
GAGGTGGCTATCGCCACGCCCAGGGGTCCGAAAAACTGCAAGGCTATGGCCAGACCCTGCGGCAGGCGGGAAATCGCCAGATAGAACATCAGGATCGCCAGGGCGCTGCAAACCCCAAGACCAATCAGGGCCCGCCAGTCTGGCACTACCGGCCACGTCCGCCAGGGCTGCAGGATGATCATCAGCAGAGCCGCCGCCACCACAATGCGCAGCGCCGCCGCGCCCCCCGGCCCGACCGCACTGAAGAGGCCCTTGGCCAGGGCGGCACCGATCTGAAAGCCGAGCATGGCCCCCACAACCGCCAGCAGGGGCAGGGCCAAGCCTTTATCCAGGGGGTTCACGTCTGCGCTTGGGATCGCGCTAATCCCTTGGCCAGGGCCGCATGGCTATCTCGCGCCGCCAGTTTGGTCACTTCCGCCTCGGTCGCCCACTGAAAGCCGTGATAAACGCCGGGATAGACGTGCAGTTCCACCGGCACCCCGGCGCGGGTCAGCCGCAGGGCATAGGCGAGGTTCTCATCCAGAAAGTGATCCAGCGCTCCGGTGGCGATATAGGTCGGCGGCAGACCGGTCAGTTCGGCGGCGCGGGCGGCGGCGGCATAGGGTGAAACTCCGTCTCCCCCGGGCGGATGACCCAGCAGGCTCTCCCATCCGAACCGATTGGACTGCGCCGACCAGATGAATTCCCCCGTGTAGGGGTGCGGGTTTTCGGCGATACAGGTCCGGTCATCAATCATCGGATAGATCAGGTGCTGAAAGGCCAGGGAATATTCGCTTCGGTCCCGGACCAAGAGCGCGAACGCCGCCGCCAGCCCGCCGCCCGCACTTTCCCCCATCACCCCAATGCGCTCCGGATCAACACCCAGTTCAGCGGCATTGGCGACGAGCCAGCGCAAGGCCGCATAACAGTCTTCTACGGCACCTGGAAAACGCGTCTCGGGCGCCAGCCGATAGGCCACCGAAACGATCATGCAGCCTAAGTTAACGGCCATTGGCCGGTGCATGGCCTCATTCCCCGTGGCCGCTCCGATGACATAGCCGCCGCCGTGGATGTGAAAGATGCAAGGCAGCGCACCAACCGCGCCTCTGGGCCGATAGATCACCACGCCCACCTCCGGTGCACCGGTGGGACCGGGAACCTGGCGCAGGGCCTGATCGGTCCGCGCCACATCGGCCGGATTTACCGTGAACTGCGACGGCGCTGCGCGCAAAACCGGCAAAAATCCGTCCGATAGGCGAAGCGGCGGGAAGCTTTCCAGCAGAGGCAAAAGCTGAGGGTCCACAAGGTGGCGGCTGTCGGGAGTGGTCAAAAGCTTATCCCCTGGGTTGTTACGCCACTTCTGGCGAGACCGCCGCCGCTTGACAACCCACCACGCCCGAAACTGATCGTGGCCAGCGGGTCAGGCGGTCGCTCCGAAGTCCGCCGGCTACATCCGGCCCCCGTCCGCACTTTCCCGCCTGTTTCTTGGGCAGGGGATGGTTTTTAAGGTGTTGCCGACAGGTTGTGGCGCTTTGCGGCTCGTAAATTGAGCCAAATGTAACTATCTAACAGTCGTCGTCGAACCTGATGCGGGCGACCGATGAGAAATAATAATGGCGGATGATTCCGGTCGGCTGAACGAGGTTTTGGCCGAGACTTCTTTTTTGTTCGGTGCCAATGCCGAGTTTGTCGAAGACCTACACGCACGCTGGTCAGAGGATCCGACGAGCGTTGAGCCTTCGTGGCGGGCATTTTTCGGCTCTTTGGCTGATGACCCGGCGGCGATTCGTGGGGCCAATTCTCCTCCATCCTGGGCTCCTGAGCCGAGCCCGCTGGTCCGGCCCGACTGGCTCAGTGCCATCGACGGCAACTGGCCAAAAGTCGAAGCCAAGCTGAAAACCAAACTGGCGGAGGTGGCGCCCGCAGCGAGCCCGGACGAAATTCGTGCGCGCACTCTGGATTCCCTGCGGGCGATCATGATGATCCGCGCCTACCGCATGCGTGGGCACCTGAAAGCCAATCTCGACCCCCTGGGCCTGACGGCTCCAGCCGGGGATGCCAGCGAACTTGACCCGGCGACCTATGGTTTTGAAGAGGCCGATTTCGACCGGCCGATCTTCCTCAACTATGTGCTCGGCCTGGAAACTGCGACAGTGCGCGAGATTCTGGAGCTGCTAAGGCGCACCTATTGCGGCAATGTCGGCGTGCAATACATGCACATCACCAACCTGACCGAACGGGCCTGGATGCAGGAACGAATCGAGGGGCGGGACAAGGAAATCGCTTTCACCCGCGAAGGCAAGATAGCGATCCTGAAAAAGCTGATCGAGGCCGAAGGGTTTGAGCGTCACCTGGCCAAGCGCTGGCCAGGGGCAAAGCGGTTTGGCCTCGATGGAGGCGAAGCCTGTGTCCCGGCGATGGAACAGATCATCAAGCGGGGCGGGGCACTGGGGGTGCGTGACATCATCGTCGGCATGCCACACCGCGGGCGCCTGAACGTTCTGGCCGCGGTGATGGCTAAACCCTACCGCGTCATTTTTCATGAATTTCAGGGCGGATCGTCTCTGCCATCGGATATCGAAGGCTCAGGCGATGTGAAATATCACCTGGGCGCATCGTCGGACCGCGAGTTTGATGGCAATAGCGTGCACCTGTCGCTGACCGCAAACCCCAGCCACCTGGAAATCGTCAATCCGGTGGTCCTGGGCAAGGCGCGGGCCAAACAAGCCTTTACCCTTCGCGAAGACCCTACGGTCGGTCGCGGCCATGTCTTGCCCCTGCTGATGCACGGTGATGCGGCCTTTGCCGGCCAGGGTGTGGTGGCTGAGTGTTTCAACCTGTCAGGGATCAAGGGCTATCGGACTGGCGGGGCGATCCACTTCATCGTCAACAACCAAATCGGCTTTACCACGAGCCCCAGTTACAGCCGCACCAGTCCCTATCCCTCCGACAGCGCCCTGATGGTCGAGGCCCCGATCTTTCACGCTAACGGCGATGATCCCGAAGCGGTGACTTTCGCCGCTAAGCTCGCTACCGAATACCGTCAGCAATTCGGCAAGGACGTGGTCATCGACATGTTCTGCTATCGCCGCTTTGGCCACAACGAGGGCGACGACCCGACGATGACCCAGCCACTGATGTACCGTAAGATCAAGGGCCATCCCTCGACGCGCGACCTCTATTCGAAGCGACTGGTGGACGAGGGCGTGCTTACCGCCGAAGAGGTGGCGGCGATGATCGGCGATTTTAATGCTTTCCTAGATGCGGAATTTGAGGCGGGTAAGACCTACCAGCCGGACAAGGCCGATTGGCTGGACGGAAAATGGTCCGGCTTCGCCTTGCCTGAAGGCGAAGAGCATCGTGGCAACACCGCACTGTCGTTGCAGAAACTGCGCCAGCTTGGCAGCAGTTTTACCACTGCGCCTGAGGGTTTCGACGTCCACAAGACTGTGAAACGCGTTGTTGAGGCCAGACGCGCTGCGATTGAGGCGGGCGAGGGCATTGATTGGTCCACCGCCGAGCACCTAGCTATCGCCGGTCTGCTTGATCAGGGAATCCCTGTGCGGCTTTCCGGCCAGGACAGTGTGCGCGGCACGTTTGTCCAACGGCACTGCGACCTGATCGATCAAACGACCGAGGTCCACTACCAGCCTCTGGCTAACCTACGCCCTGGGCAGGCGCATTTCGAGGTGCTGGATTCCGCCCTGTCAGAAGAGGCGGTCCTGGGTTTTGAGTATGGATTTTCCCTCGCCGATCCCAACTGCCTGACCCTGTGGGAGGCGCAGTTCGGCGATTTTGCCAATGGCGCTCAGGTCGTTATCGACCAGTTCATTTCTTCGGGCGAGCGCAAGTGGTTGCGCATGTCGGGCCTGACCCTATTGCTGCCTCACGGCTATGAGGGGCAGGGGCCAGAACACTCCTCCGCCCGTCTGGAACGCTTCCTGCAGCTTTGCGCCGAAGACAACCTGCAGGTGGTCAACTGTACGACGCCGGCCAACTATTTCCACGTGCTGCGCCGCCAGATGATGCGGGCATTTCGCAAGCCCCTGGTGGTGATGACACCCAAGTCTTTGCTGCGACACAAAAAGGCGGTCTCGACCCTCGCGGACATGGCTACCGGCGAATCCTTTCACCGCGTTCTGCAAGATGATGCGCAATACGGTCGCCACACCACGGTGCAGTTGAAGCCCGACTCCGAAATCCGCCGCATCGTTCTGTGTTCGGGCAAGGTCTACTATGACCTGCTGGAAGAGCGCGAGAAGCGCGGCATTGATGATGTCTATCTGATGCGTCTTGAACAGTTCTATCCCTGGCCGATGAAATCTCTGACCACTGAGCTTTCGCGGTTTAACGGCGCCGAGCTTGTCTGGTGCCAGGAAGAACCCAAAAACATGGGCGGCTGGACTTTTGTTGACCCCTGGTTGGAGCTTACCTTGGCCAAACTGAAGACTGCCGCTAAACGGGCGCGCTATGTCGGTCGTCCCGCCACGGCTTCCACGGCTGCGGGCCAGATGAGTCGCCACCAAAAGGAACTTCAGACTTTCCTCGCGGCCGCTTTTGCCTGATCTTAAAAAAGTTCAAGACAAAATGAAGTCTAAGATACAATCATGACCGATATTCTTACCCCCACTCTGGGTGAATCCGTTACCGAAGCCACAGTCGCGCGCTGGGCAAAACAGGCTGGCGACCTGGTCAAGCGCGATGACGTGCTCGTGGAGCTTGAGACCGATAAAGTCAGCCTTGAGGTCGTGGCACAAGCCGATGGGATATTGAGCGAAATTTCAGCGGTAGAGGGTGAAACGGTCTTGCCAGGGCAGAAACTTGGTAGCATTGGCGAGGGCGCGGTCGTTGCCGTGAAACCCGTGCCAGCCCCCGTTGCCCCGGCCAAACCAGTGCCGCAGGCCATGCCCCTGGCCCCATCCGTGCGCCGGATTGTCGAAGAGAGCGGTCTGGACCCAGCGACGGTTTCCGGCAGCGGCAAGGCGGGGCGTTTGACCAAAGGCGATGCACTTGCAGCTCTGGAGACCCTGGTCGCGCGACCGGCCCCCACGCCGGCTGTAGCACCGGCGCGCGAGATTCATCCCCGCGAGGATCGCGTGCGCATGACCCGCCTGCGCCAGACCATCGCCCGGCGCCTGAAAGAGGCTCAACACACCGCAGCCATGCTCACCACCTTTAACGAGGTGGATATGAGCGCAGTGATGGGACTACGTAGTCAGTACAAGGACGTTTTCGAAAAGCGGCATGGTATCAAGCTGGGGTTCATGGGTCTTTTCGTCAAAGCCTGCATTGCGGCGCTCAAGGACGTGCCGGCGGTAAATGCCGAGATCGATGGCCAGGACCTGATCTTCAAGAACCACTATGATATCGGCGTGGCCGTTGGCTCGGATCGCGGCCTTGTCGTGCCGGTCGTGCGCGACGCCGATGCGCTCAGCCTCGCTGGCGTCGAGTCTGCCATCGCCGCCCTAGGCAAAAAAGCGCGCGAGGGTACCCTGGCTCTGGACGACCTGCAGGGGGGCACCTTCACCATCTCCAACGGCGGGGTCTACGGCTCGCTGATGTCGACCCCGATCCTCAACGCCCCGCAGTCCGGTATTCTGGGTATGCACAAGATACAGGATCGCCCCGTGGTCTTCGATGGCCAGATCGTCATTCGGCCGATGATGTACCTCGCGTTGTCATACGACCACCGCGTCGTCGACGGCCAGGGGGCGGTGACCTTCCTAGTCAAGGTTAAGGAACACATCGAAGATCCGAGGCGATTGCTACTTGAAATATAAGAACCGGTTAGCCGGCGAGGCCGAAATCTCCTGGCTCCTTCGCCAGCCTCTATAGCCCTCAGGCGCTTTAGTCGCGCTGAGAGATCGATCACCTAGCCTCGTCAAACAGTCTAATTGATGTATAAAAGGGCGTGATGAGATGCATCGTGACTCTCTTGGCCATCTTCGGCCTGCTCGCTGGGCCGGTAGCGGCGAGCGCCGGTTCAGGCGGTTGCGACCTTGTCGCGGACGCGCCGGTAACCGCTACAATGGACATGTCCGCCATGGCTGGCATGGATCACACGGGGGCACCTCAGCCCGCCGGCCAGCCGTGCTGTGATCCGATTCATCAACAGAAAACACACCACAAACCCTGTACCCTGACTTGTGCTTGTTGCATTGCCGCGCTGATCCTCGAGGATTGTGCCGGACGCATACAGTTGCTGTCACGTCCTCTCGATGAGGTGAGTTTTTCACCACTTGCCGGGCAGCCATACGATCCACCACCGCTCAAACGACCTCCCAGATCGATCATCTAGTCACTGCGATCGGCTTGTTCCGGACGCAGTTGCTGACCTCTCGCTGTGATCAGATGACGAACCTGATCGACTGAGGTCTGTGCCACCTGTCGCTGAGCGACAGGCTGACTTGCTATCGTTTTTACGGAACCTTCCCAATGACCATCCCCAAGTTGCCGGCGGCCAGTGCTGCCCTTTTCGTAATGCTCGGCTGTGTCGGCCATTCCGCACCGATGTCCTATGAAGCGGCTCTGAAGCTCGCCGAAACGTCAGCCCCCAGTCTTGTCGCGAAAGCGTTCGATGTCGCAGCCGCTCGGTCGGGTGCGGTCGCCGCCGGGCGCCTTCCTGATCCAAAGCTGGGCTTCGGTGTTGAGGGATTTCCGGTCTCGGGGCCATTTGCTGGCCACCCCGCCCGCGACGATTTTAGTGATGCGCGCGTCAGCCTGATCCAGGAGGTTCCCAGCGGTGCCAAGCGCCGCGCCGCCCGGGACCGCGCTGCCGCCGACATCGGCGCAGCGCAAGCCGACCAGCTTGTCGAGGCGCGTGCTGTTCGGTTGGCTTGCGCAATTGCCTGGATCGATCTTTATTATGCGGAACGGCGCCTGGATGCGCTGAGCGAAATCGAGCGCGTACTGTCGTCGATGCGGCAAGCCGCCCCCTCGCAACTTCAATCCGGCAACTCACGCCCGGCTCAGACCCTGGAAGCGCAGCAACTTACCGCTTCTCTGGCGGATAGGCGAGCGGATCTCACTGCCCAGGTTGCCAGAGATCGGGCGGAGCTGGGGCGTTGGACAGGTGACGTCGAGGCGGAAGTCACCGGAGATGTACCCGTCATCGCCGTCGATGCGACGGCTTTGCGCCTGGCCTTGGATCGCCAACCCGCTTTGATCGTCTATGACGCCATGGCTCGCAAGGCCGATGCGGACCTCGAAGCGGCCAGAGCCGACAAACACCCAGACTGGAGCTGGGAGCTGGGCTATCAGCATCGCGATCCCAGGTTCGGCGACATGGTCTCGCTGGGGGGAAGTGTCAGTTTGCCCCTCTTCGCCAGCACCCGACAAGATCCGATTATCGCCGCGCGTGTAGCCGCAGTAGGTCGCATCAGGCTTGAGCGCGAGGCCTCACGGCGAACCTTGAACGCCGCCCTCGCAGGCGATCTCGCGGACCATTTGATGCATCACGAACGCCTTGCCAGGGCGGAGCAGACCCTGGCTCCTCTGGCTAAACGCAGGGTCGATCTGGAAACGGCAAGTTACTCTGCGGGCACTGCCAGCCTCGCTGATGTCTTACAATCCCTGCTCGCCCT
>JAYTXQ010000258.1:0-5119 GCA_043742825.1 Caulobacteraceae bacterium
AAGCTAAAACGGTCACGCTAAACCATCGGAATGCGGGGTCCCTATTGAACGCCGATCACCCCGCTAACGGGGTCCTTCTTCCACGCCGATCCTCACCACTGTTCTCTCACCAGATCGCGCGGCGCGGCTTGACCTCCGCGAACGAAGAATATTTTGCCGCTTTCAGGGACCTCGCTCAGGAGGATGTTGCATCCGACCCAGCCCGCTTTTTGGGCGCTGGGGCTCAGGGGT
This sequence comes from Caulobacteraceae bacterium, assembly GCA_043742825.1. Classification (GTDB taxonomy): domain Bacteria; phylum Pseudomonadota; class Alphaproteobacteria; order Caulobacterales; family Caulobacteraceae; genus Acaudatibacter. Next base: position 232 of record JAYTXQ010000258.1, read on the forward strand.
TTGCGTTCCTGTATTATCCCGAGCGAGAAGAAGTGTTTGGGGACGAAAAACAGGTCCGTTACGCTGCGCCTGGCGAGATCGTAGTTCATGAAAATGAAGTTGGGGTTGTTGCTGGCTGCCAATCGTTCGCGCATCGCGCCGAACGCACCATCGTTCACGCGCCGACCGAATCGGCCCTTTTGACTCTTGAGTTCGAACTCCTCCGCGCACGACGTACAGAAGAAATCCGCGACCTTGCGGTTGCCAGGAAAATGGCTGACATGCGGCGCACCGCAGTTGGGACAAAATAAATGGGTGCCTACCCACTGCTCGGTCCAGACCCTCGCATTCTGCGACCCGCTTTCGAACGGCGGCGCTTCCTCTTCAGCGAAGCCAAGGTTTAGACTTTCATCAACCATGCAGTCGTTAGAAGGCCTTGGGGATTAAGGCTCTGCTAAAAATCACCGAGCTGAGTCTCGTTGATCTCATTGCCGTCTGCGTCGAGCGTCACATAGAGGCGGTCGTCAAACTCATGCACACCAGCGCTTCTCCAGACATAGTCGCCATGATTGTCCCGAGCCAACCACGCCGCCGCTTCGACGTCGTCGGCATCTACGTTTGCGACGTAGTCGGCATAAGCATCAATACGACAGAGTACGGAGAAGCCGCTTTCGTGATGATCGTCTTGCGCGTAGACAATGTTGCGAGCGGCGTCGGTTACCGCAGCCAGAGTAAACGCGTTTGTGCTTTGCCCGGCCAGAGAGGCTGCACGATTGATATCCCGTCTCTACGCCCTTGGAAGTCGGAGTGTAATCCGTCTGCCTAACCTCTCCGCTCGCCGGGTCATGTGAGTTCAGTCCATTGTCGCTTCAGGTTCGGCTCGAATTATAGGTAAGATCGACCTGTTCGCCAACAGATATTCTTGTTTTGTTCTCACCTGCCTGCTCAAAGGAAAATCGGGTTCCCCAGCTCAATCCACCGATGCAGCAGGGTGGCAAATTCAGGGTTGCCGGTCTCGCTGAGGGCTTTATAGAGACCCTCGCGCGAAAGGCCCGCTTCCTTAGCGATCTGCGACATTCCGTGCGTCCGCGCCACGACACTGAAGGCGTGAGCGATGAACGTCGGGTCGCCGATTTTAAACGCTTCATCAATGAAACTGGCTAGCGCTGCGTCCGTCTCAAGGTAACGGACGGCATCAAACGGACGGGTCTCTAAGGTCATGTTCCAAGGTCCATATTCACTAGATAGGCTTGGAGGTTTTCCATGACCTAGCTCGACTTGTCGCCATCGCACTGTCGATTCCGCTAGCGTCGTTTCACCTTTCAAGCCGCAACCGCAGGTTCGATGGACCTGGCCCTCACTCCGAGGATTTCGATGCCAATGACGCGCCCACCTAGGTCAAGGTCGAGCATGACCCCAGGCTCTATCTCTTTGGTCTCGACGATCGCAACGTCTTTGGCCGCGAAGCGAACGTACATGGCGTCGGCCTCGGTGTCATAGGTTGTTGAAATCATAGCCGGGCTCCCCGATCAAAGAACGCTGTTATTACCACAATATCCATTCCCTCGGTACGATGGACAACACGGAGGATGCGGTTACCCCCCTCCGGAGCTTGCCGAAACGACCGAGTCACAGACGGATTTTGAGGGTCAGGCTCCGATCTTGAGGGTTGTGTGATGGTCCGCATCACCCAGGTCGCGTCGATGCGCCTCGCATCGATCATGTCCTGTGCATGAGTGGTGAACCTTATCATCAGCCCCCTACCGCCGCCCCTTCCTGAACCGCGCCGCAGCGTCTGCCCGCGCTTCGGCCCGCGCCTTGGCCGGCACTGCCTTGTCCACCGCCTCCCCCGCAGGGGTCATCAGATCATTGGCGAATTCCAGGTCCAGAAGCTTCAGGCGTTTGATCTCGTCACGCAGGCGGGCGGCGGTTTCGAATTCCAGGTTGGCGGCAGCGTCGCGCATCTTGGTTTCCAGGTCACGTAAGGTGGCCTGGAAGTTGGAGCCAAGGAAGGGCCTGGCGTCTTCGGCCACACCCACATCGATGTTCACCCGGTCGGCGCGCTCATAGGGGGTGGCCAGCAGGTCTTTGATCTGACTTTTGATGCTCTCCGGGGTAATGCCGTTTTCCAGGTTCCACTGCGTCTGCCTTTCCCGCCGCCGGTTGGTCTCGGCCATGGCCCGCTCCATGGAGCCGGTCATGTTGTCGGCATAGAGAATCACCTTGCCGTCGATGTTGCGGGCGGCGCGGCCGATGGTCTGGATCAGGGAGGTTTCCGAGCGCAGGAACCCTTCCTTGTCGGCGTCCAAGATCGCCACCAAACCGCACTCAGGGATGTCCAGCCCCTCGCGCAGCAGGTTGATCCCGACCAGCACGTCAAACGCCCCCAGGCGCAGGTCGCGGATGATCTCGATGCGTTCCAGGGTGTCGATATCGCTGTGCATGTAGCGCACGCGTAGGCCCTGCTCGTGCATGTATTCACTCAGGTCCTCAGCCATCTTTTTGGTCAGGACCGTAACCAGGGCGCGATAGCCCAGCTTGGCGAAATCCCGGCATTCGGCGATCACATCATCGACCTGGGAAAAGCCATCCTTGGAGACCGGACGCACCTCGACCGGCGGATCGATCAGACCGGTGGGGCGGATCACCTGCTCGGTAAAGACCCCGCCGGTCTTTTCCAGCTCCCACTTCGCTGGCGTGGCCGAGACGAACAGGCTGTCAGGCCGCATGGCCTCCCATTCCTCGAACTTCAGCGGTCGGTTGTCCAGACACGAAGGCAGGCGGAAACCATATTCAGCCAGGTTGAATTTTCGGCTGTAGTCGCCTTTGTACATCGCACCAATTTGAGGCACTGTCTGGTGACTCTCATCGACGAACAGCAGGGCATTGTCGGGGATATATTCAAAGAAGGTCGGCGGCGGCTCGCCGGGGCGGCGCCCTGTGAGATAGCGCGAATAGTTCTCGATCCCGGCACAGGAGCCGGTGGCCTCTATCATCTCGATATCAAAAGTGGTGCGCTGTTCCAGCCGTTGGGCTTCGAGCAGCTTGCCGTTGGCGACAAGGAAATCCAGGCGCAGCTTCAGCTCCGTCTTGATCGAATTCACCGCCTGACGCAGGGTGGGGCGGGGCGTGACATAGTGGCTGTTGGCATAGACCTTCACCCGCTCCAGATCGCCGGTCTTCTTGCCGGTCAGGGGGTCAAATTCGGCAATGGCCTCAATCACATCACCGAACATCATGATCCGCCAGGCCCTGTCCTCGTAGTGGGCTGGAAAGATCTCGATAGTGTCGCCGCGGCGGCGAAAAACGCCGCGCTCAAAGGCCTGATCATTGCGCCGGTATTGCTGCGCTACCAGATCGCCCATTAGCTTTTTCTCGTCCACCTTGTCGCCGATGGCCAGCGAGAAGGTCATAGCAGTATAGGTTTCCACCGAGCCGATGCCATAGATGCAGGAAACTGAGGCGACGATGATCACATCATCGCGCTCAAGCACCGCGCGGGTGGCGGAGTGGCGCATGCGGTCGATCTGTTCGTTCCGCGATGAATCCTTTTCGATATAGGTGTCGGTGCGGGCGACATAGGCTTCCGGCTGGTAATAATCGTAGTAGGAGACAAAATATTCCACAGCATTGTTAGGAAAAAAGCTTTTGAATTCACCGTAGAGCTGGGCCGCCAGGGTCTTGTTATGGGCCAGGATCAAGGCTGGCCGTTGGGTCGCCTCGATGATCTTGGCCATGGTGAAGGTCTTGCCCGAGCCGGTGACGCCCAGCAGCACCTGGTCATGTTCGCGCGCCATGATCCCAGCCGCCAGTTCGGCGATAGCCGCTGGCTGATCGCCCGCCGGCTCATAGTCACTGACCAGCTCGAACCTGCGCCCGCCTTCGCTCTTGTCCGGGCGAGCCGGACGGTGCGGCCTCCACGGCGCAGTCGTATCGGTGAAGTCATGGACAAAGGCACCGGAAACATCCGAAACCCCTGTGGCGGGAATGGAACGAGGCATGAACGGAAGGTTAGGCGAACAGGCCGTAAAAGGCCATAGGGCTTCTCTGCCAGATTGATCGGATGACATAGCGTAACAAGTACCACGGAGGAGCGCACCCGACTGCGGCAGACCAACGTAGAGGTAATTTTGGCGCGAGCAGTTCCCAGAGCACCATTCCTCGCGTCGCGGGCGCAAGCAGTTGCCGGATGAACAGGCGCACCATGTAGAGCGAATTCATAAGATGATTGCGGGAAGAGGTCTTCGATTAGGCAGCAGATCCAAAAAGGGCCGCAGTCAACCCGCGACGCTTACCAGACCCGAATTTCGTTCCGAGGCCCGCCCTGCATGCAGCTTAGAATCCGAGCACGGCCCTGCCGACACTGTTCGGAACGCGGTACCGGCCTCAAGCCGGCGAGTTCAGGCCAGCGGACCTTGTCCCCAGTGCATTTGCCTGCGACGTAAGCAAGCCCCTGAAAGGCCGACACCAATCACCATGAGCGCCCAGCTCGCCGGCTCAGGCACCGCAGCCAGAGTGAACCCGCTTATCTGGCCGATGGAATCGGGAGGCGACAAACCACTCGTACCAACGGTGCCTGGTCCGATCTCGCAATAGCCAATGTGTCCGCAAGCATAGGCATCCGTAAGTGACGCATCATAATAGACATTGTAAGCCGCGCCGCTGCTGTCGGTGTAGGCGAGGCCGAAATAGTCAACGAACGGACCGGCAGAGAACACTTCGTTGTCGTCGCCGGCATAGGTGCTCAGACCTGTGATGGTGCTGCCGTTGCGCATGCCGCTGAATGACGTGACGGCGAATGCGCCGCCGCCGACAGGGGTTGCGGTGAGCTGCCCCATGGCGGTGACCGGGACGCCATTGAAGCCAGCGTAGCTCCAATCAAATGTGGTGGCCATGGCCAAAGCAGGTT
>JAYTXQ010000259.1:0-2818 GCA_043742825.1 Caulobacteraceae bacterium
AGGCGGCCAGACCCAGGGCGAATACGGCCACGAGTTGCTCCGCAAACAGGTCGGCTTCTGCCTGATGTGACCAGAGTTTCAGCGCCAGGCCCCAGGCCGCCAATCGGTTGGCATAGACTTGTGGGCCGCCACCAAGGAGGGTTGCGCCACCGATTGTCGGCGCAATTGCGCCATCGGGATAATCGGTGGGCAGGGTGTCAGCCCAATCCAGCCATGCCTCAACGCGGGCGTCGGTCCAGTGGGTGGGAGCGATGACCTCATCAACCTGACCTGGCCGCTCGATCTGACGAAGGGAGGTTGCCAGGCCGTCGAGGGCCCACTGCGACTGGCGCTGAATATGCATGGTGGCCTCCGTTTAATTACAGGCCGGATGGTAGAAGGCGACGTTGCCTTGGGCAATAGATGTTGTGGCTCACGGCGCAACAACCCCCAGATTTAGTGACCGACCGCCAAACTTAGGTCAGGGCTTCGGCCACCTTGCAGCGCAGGAGCGGCAGGATGGCGGCCTCGAACCACGGGTTGCGGCGCATCCAACCGGTGCTGCGCCAACTGGGGTGAGGCAGGGGAAAATAGCGCGGCAGGTAGTCTGCGCACCGGCGCACCGTATCGGTCAGGGTGGTGCCGCGCGCGGCTGCCAGATAATGGGCCTGGGTGTAGAGACCGATGAGCAGGGTCAATCTGATCTGTGGCATGGCCTGCAAAATGGGCTGATGCCAAAGCGGCGCGCATTGCGGCCTGGGCGGCAGATCGCCGCCGCCGGCAATTGTGCCTGGATAGCAAAAGCCCATCGGGGTCAGGGCCACACGTTCGGCATCGTAAAATGTCGGCGGGGTCAGGTCCAACCACTCACGCAGGCGCTCGCCACTGGCATCGTCCCAGGGCACGCCGGAAGAATGCACTCGCGTGCCCGGTGCCTGGCCAATGATCTGTAGCCGTGCGCCAGCCCCGATCTGGACCACCGGCCGACAGCCTGCCGTTAAGTCGCCAGCGCAAACCTGGCACGCCGCGATGCGCTCGCGCAGGGCGGCAATCGGCTCGGCTGACATCTGGCCGCTGGTCATTCCGGCACGGTCTGTTTCGTTAATTGCAAGTCGCTTGCGTTCGCGCCAGCATGAGGTTTGATCTCAATGAGAAATTGGCGCGCTCGGAGCGATTCGAACGCCCGACCCCCAGATTCGTAGTCAGCAACTGAGGTCCGCAATAAATCGACACGAGACGACATAATACCTAAATATCAATAGCACGGACCCAGACCCTCTGATATTATGCAGACACAGACGGACATGAGCAGACCCCTATCGGGTCCGCATAAGGTCCGTAGAGGTCCTGCAGATGCCAAAATTTGATGATGACTTCCTGAACGGGTTAACGGTCGAGCCGGGCAAGCGGGACCGACTAGTCTTCGATTCGGACGTTCGCGGCCTGGGCGTTCGGGTCACCGCTAAATCGAAGACGTTTCTGGTCCAGTGGACAGATCCAGCGACTAAACAAAAGCAGCGAGAGGTTCTTGATCGGTGGGGAAATATCACCGTCAAGGCGGCTCGCACGGCGGCTCAGGTCAAACTGGGGGAGGTCGCCAAGGGAAACAATCCGCGCGACGACCGGCTTAAGAGGAAGGAAGCAGCGGACCAGGAACGCGAGGAGAGGGCGCTAACCGTCGACAAATTGTTGTCGGACTGGGCGGCCCTGCATTTAGCTAAGAGGCGTCCTCGATACGCTGCCGAGGCGCAGAGAGCGGTGCGTTTCGCTTTCAAGGACCTTTTGAGCAAGCCTGCCGCCCGGATCACGAAGAAAGAAGTGGTCAACATTCTCGATGGTCTTGTGAAGGCAGGCAAGACCACGATCGCATCCCGAACAATGGCTTATGGGCGAGCGGCCTATTCCTGGGCGTTGAAGCGTGGGAAGGTCGATGCCAACCCCTTCGCCGGCCTGCCGATTGCAACCGCCAACAGTGAACGCGAACGGGTTTTGAGCGAGGGCGAGGTCCGTGAGGTGTGGGCCATCACGAAAGACATGACCAAGCCGGTTGGTCAGTTCATGCGAATTGCGCTTCTGACCCTCTCTCGCCGGGATGAGGTCGCAGGGATGCGGTGGTCGGAAATCTCAACCGACGGCACCGACTGGGTCATTCCGGGCCTCCGGACCAAGAATGGTAAGCCCCATGTCGTCCATCTGTCGGACGCCGCCCTGGAAGTTCTGGAGGGTGTCGATAAGGTCGAGGATCAGGACCTTGTTTTTTCGACCACCGGTAAGACCTCGATCTCTGGCTTCGCCAAGTTCAAGAAGGCCCTCGACGCCGGTATCGTCGCCGAGCGAGCTGAGAAAGCCATAGAGTCCGGGACAAAGGCTGAGCCCCTGGTGCCGTTCGTGGTGCACGACTTCCGCCGCACGGGCGTCTCGACGTTGGCCGCGCTTGGGTTTGACAGCATCGTCGCCGACAAGCTGCTGAACCATCAACCGGGCAAGCTACGGGGCGTCGCTGCCGTTTACCAGCGCCACGAGTTCGGACCGGAGCGCGCCCGCGCCCTCGACGCATGGGCGAACTATGTGACCGGCGTCACTGCCGAGGTCGATAATATTCATCGGATGCAAGCGGCGTGAGCGGGTCCGGTAGCATGGAGCCTTCTAACCATGGTGGTGCCCGCGCAGGCGCGGGGCGGCCGAATAAGCTCTCCGGGCTCGACAAGATTCGAGTGGGCGTAGCTTTCGAAGACTACATCCGTGAGGATCGGCGTGGAAGAAGGACCCCGTTAGCGGGGTGATCGGCGTTCAATAGGGACCCCGCATTCCGATGGTTTAGCGTGACCGTTTTAGCTTT
>JAYTXQ010000260.1:0-15014 GCA_043742825.1 Caulobacteraceae bacterium
TTTTGGCGCAGCGACGGAACGACGCGGACGTGCGCCACCCTAGAGGCGAAAACCCCTCAGCCTCAGCATAGTCAATACGTCAAACTCTATCAGCCAGTCACCCGCCTGATTGTCCTGGGAAGCGATCCGAGCGCCCTGGCCATTGCGACCCTTGGCGCTCAGGCAGGGTTCGAGACCTCGTTGATCCGCCCCAAAGGCCCCGCCGAGCCCCCACCCCTTGCGGGTGTAACCTACCTGCGTGAAATGCCCGCCCAAGCCCTCAATGCGTCGGTGCTGGACCCCTGGACCGCCGTCGCCGTTGCCACCCACGATGCTGAAACTGATCACGCCGCCTTGAGTGTCGCCTTGCCATCGCCGGCCTTTTATGTCGGAGCCCTGGGCGCACGGCGCCGCCTGCAGGATCGACAAACTTGGCTAAGGGGTGAGGGCCTAAAAGATGCAGACATTGAGCGCATGCGTGCACCCATCGGCCTGGACCTCGGCGGCAAGGCTCCCTGGGAAGTTGCAATTGCGGTGATTGCCGACATTATTGCGACGCGATATCGCAGTCGGTAGGAGGAGCAGCCATCCGTCTGCTTAATCCCATCCCCCTGACCTTGCGCGGGTGATTGCGCGGTCCAGGGCACCGGCAAACTGCAGGCGTTCCGGGCGCGACAGACCTGTGCCTACAGCTAAAGCACGACCAGAAAGGCAGAGCTTCAGATCATTGGCTCCGTGCGCCTCGCCGCTCAGTTCGACCCGGGTAAAGGCGGTCGGTGAGGCCCAGAGCGTCTGGGGTCCGCGCGAGGTTTCCAGGACCACCCGGACCTGGGCAGCCGAGACCTGCACCCGTTCGCGCCGCCGACCGGCAAGTGTGTTTATCGACAGGGCTATGGCCAGTACGGCGACGTGCAGACCCAGGAAGATCGAGACCGGGCCGGCACCCACGACGAAGAATACCCCGGCATAGGCCGCATTGATCGCGGTCATCACGCAGATTAGCACCGTAACGCCATGCCGGGACAACGACCGGTGCGGCGTGATCAGGGCGTCCATGTACAGCGGCTCATCCATAATGACCCAAGCTTAATCTCAAGGTTGCAGCTTGGCGAGAGCGACAAACGGCGGCATGATTATAAGCTATGGCCAAGCATTCCAAATACGCCGAGCGGGCACGCATTGTAGAGATCTATGATCGTCTGGCGGCGCAAGTCGCCGACCCGCGTACCGAACTGGTCTATGCTTCACCCTATACCTTGGTGGTGGCCGTCGCCCTATCTGCCCAAGCGACCGACAAATCGGTCAACGCTGCGACCCTGAAGCTGTTTGCTGTCGCCGATACCCCGGCCAAGATGCTGGCGCTTGGGGAGGCCGGGGTGACCCCGTTCATCTCCTCTATCGGTCTCTTCCGCAACAAGGCGAAGAACGTCGTTGCCCTCTCCAGGATCATTCTGGACCAGCACGGCGGCCAGGTGCCGCTGACCCGGGAGGCCTTACAGGCTCTGCCCGGCGTCGGGCGCAAGACCGCCAGCGTCGTGCTCAATGAACTGGGCGTTGAGCCGGCCATCGCAGTCGATACTCACGTCTTCCGCGTTGCCCATCGCCTGAATTTCTCCATGGGCAAGACCCCTGATCTGGTTGAGGCCGACCTGATGGCGATCACCCCGCCAATGCGGCGCACCCGTGCCCACCACTGGCTGATCCTGCACGGACGCTATGTCTGTGTGGCGCGCCGGCCAAAATGCGACATCTGCCTGATCGCCGATCTATGCCCGTCACGCGAGGCAAGCATTTAGAGCGTTTTCGGTCTGCGTTTACGCATCTTCTCCATAAATTTCGTCATCCTGGAAAGACGCGAAGCGCAGCGCAGCGCAGCGGCTTATCTGGGAACCAGAGGCCCCATCTCAAGCATTTGCAACCAGGTCGTCGAAAACGGCCGCCAACCTCCTGGATCCCGGCTCTCCGGTTCGCTTCGCTACCCTGCGGCCGGGATGACGCAATCTTGGGGGGGGAGTTCGCACAAGCTTGAATCGCGAATTCTAAAAACAGTCGCCACGCGCCACCGTTTGCGATACGTCGCGCCAAACCCCACCCCATACGGAGCCTCAATGATCGCCCTCTATGATATTGCCGCCATCGGCAACGCCATTGTTGATGTCATCGCGCCAGCGGATGAGGCGTTTCTGGAGGCCGAGGGTATGGCCAAAGGCTCCATGGCCCTTATCGATGAAGCGCGCGCGACACAGCTCTATGGGCGGATAGCCCCCGGCATCGAGACCTCTGGCGGATCAGCTGCCAATACCATCGCCGGCGTCGCCAGTTTTGGCGGTCGCGGCGCATTTGTCGGTAAGGTGGCGAATGATGCATTGGGCGATATCTATTCCCACGACATGATGTCCATTGGTGCCAGCTTTGGGGCCAGCAGATTGATCGGTGGCGCGGCGACCGGCCGATGCCTGATCAATGTGACGCCCGACGGCGAGCGGACGATGAACACCTTTCTGGGCGCAGCCACCGAGCTGACCGCCGACGACGTCGATCCGGCACTGATCGAGGGTGCTATGACCGTGTATCTTGAAGGCTATCTCTTTGATCCGCTTGAGGCGCGGCGGGCCTTTGCCAAGGCGGCGGGACTGGCGCGCGGGGCGGGGCGAAAGATCGCCATCACCCTGTCCGATGCCTTCGTCGTTGATCGCCATCGTGCGGCTCTGCTGGGGTTTATTGAGACCCAGGTGGACGTGCTGTTTGCCAATGAAGTGGAGTTGATGGCCCTGTTCCAGACCCGGTCATTTGACGAGGCCGCAGCGGCGATCCGAGGTCGGGTGAATATCGCCGCGGTGACTCGCGGTGCCAGCGGCTCGCTCGTTTTCACCGCCTCGGGTGATCACACCATCGCCGTTCAACCCGTGGCCAAGGTTGTTGATACGACAGGGGCCGGCGATCAGTATGCGGCCGGGTTCCTGTTTGGTCTGGCGCGGGGACGTGCCTTAAGCGAATGCGGGGCCCTAGGCTCTCTGGCGGCGGCTGAGGTGATTGGCCATTATGGACCTAGACCGTCAGTGTCGTTAAACGATCTGGCGGCGACGAAAGGCTTGGCATGAACCGTACGGCACTGGCGACTCGCAATACTAAGGAAACCCAGATCCGGGTCAGCCTGGATTTGGATGGGACTGGCAAGAGCGAGGTTTCCACCGGCATCGGTTTTTTCGACCACATGCTGGAAAGCTTTGCCCGCCACGGCGGCTTTGACCTGCAGGTCGAGACCAAGGGTGACCTGCATATCGATATGCATCATACCGTGGAAGATACCGGCATCGTCATCGGTCAGGCTTTTCACCAGGCGTTGGATGGCTTCAAAGGTGTTCGGCGGTTCGGCCATGCCTATGTGCCCATGGACGAAACCCTGACCCGCTGCGCCATTGACCTTTCCAACCGTCCCTATCTGATCTGGAAGGTGAATTTTTTCAGACCCAAGGTCGGAGATATGGATACCGAGCTGTTCAAAGAGTTCCACCATGCCTTTGCAATGCAGGCCGGGGCCTGCTTGCATCTGGAAACTCTCTACGGTGAAAACTCGCACCACATCGCCGAGAGCGGCTTTAAGGCCCTGTCCCGTGCCTTACGCATGGCTGTGGAACTGGACCCCAAAACCGCCGGCGTGGCCCCCTCAACCAAGGGCGTGCTGTAGGAAAAGGTTTTCCGCAGATTTACGCAGATTCCATCAGATGGGCTTCGGAATTGGCCGGCGAAGCCAATAAACTCGCAGGTTCAGATTTTATCGCCTGCAGCGCAAATACAGCCCGACATCTGCCTAAATCTGCGTCATCTGTGGAAAAAACTTTAAGCGGCGACTGGGTCGTCGGCATCCATGGCCGGAGCTGTGACACCCGCGTCGGGGGCTTGGCCGTGGGTGCTGTCGTGCAGCATGCGGTTTTTCCGCCAGCCGCCGTGTAGGTAATAGAGGCTAGTCAGGGCCGCCGAAGTGATAGTGCCCAAGGGAAAGCTCCACCAGATCGCATCGGCACCAAACCTGGGCATTAACAGTGCCGCCACTGGAACGCGCACCAGGATCATCGAGACGGCGAGGATGCCAAGCGGCATCAGCACCGCGCCGGTAGAGCGCACGACACCTGACAGGGCAAAGGTGATGGAGAACAGGATAAAGCCCCAGAGGACCGTGGTATTGATATGCTTGGCCAAGGGAATGGCCGGCGAATGGCTGGGTAGCAGGATCGACAACACCTGATCGTTGAAGACGTAGAGGAAGAGCGCGATCACGCCGGTGACCACCAGACCACTGATCACCCCGGCTCTGGCCACCTTATCCACCCGGTCCCATCGCCCGGCTCCGACATTCTGTGCCGCCATCGACGAGGCCGAGGCCCCGATGGCCATCACCGGCATCTGCAGATATCCCCAGATGATCGAGGAGATCGAATAGGCGGCGCTGGTCAGGGTGCCATAGCTATTCACAAACCGGATCATCACCACGGCTGTGCCGCTCATCACCAGCATCTGCAGACCCATCGGAATGCCACGTGTTATTAACGAACGCAGGATGTCCATGTCCGGCTTTAACAATCGCAGTTCGCTACCCCGCAAGGTAAGGATGCTGCGTTTGCGATAGAGGTGGATAATCAGACAGAGCAGGGAAAAGCTTTGACCGATCAGGGTCGCGGTGGCTGAGCCGGCAATCCCCAGTTTGGGAAAGGGGCCGATCCCGCGGATCAACAAGGGGTTAAAGGTGATGTCGATGACGATGGCCAGGGCCAGAAACCAGAACGGCGTTGTCGAATCTCCGGCCCCCCGCTGGGCCATCTGCAGAAACATAAAGAAATACATAAAGGGCACTGAGGCAAAGATGATGCGCAGATAGATGATCGCCTCGGCCCGGGACGCAGATGGCGTGCCCATCAGATCGAGAATATGCGGTGAAAGCAGCCCGCCGGCCACCGCAACACCCAGGGACAGAGCGAAAAAAAACGTCACCGCCGTTCCCATCACCCGCTTGACCAGAGCTGGATCGCCGCGACCCACAGCCTGACCGATCAGAATATTACCGGCCATGCCGACGCCAAAGATCGAGCCCAGCATCAGCATCATGACGATATTAGCATTGCCGAGGGCCGTGATCGCCGTCTCACCCAGGGTATGGCTGACCCAGATCTGGTTGACCGTCCCGTTCAGCGACTGCAACAGGTTGCCCCCCAGCATTGGCAGGGAAAAGATCAGTAAGGTGCGCGTGATTGGACCGCGCGTCAGATCGCGCGAGCCCCGAGGTGCTATAGCCATGGCGTATTCCTATAGGGCCAGGGGTGGCTTGGCTATATTTGTGTCGCCATCAAATGCGCACGGGAACTCGTCCGATAATGACGAGCTATGAATCGGCATAGCGTAACACGTAACCTCTATCCGGGGCCGAAACGTTTGGGCGCTCCTGTGCCGGACAGTTACGATCTTCCATCACAGATTACGCAGATTGCATTTGGCGTTTTTTGCTTGAGCGCGCCCGGACCGCAGCCTATCAGGCCGCCATCCTGCGGGCTGGAAGCTCGCGCTTCAGAGAGCCGCACAAAAAACCGGCGGGACCTGGGGAGGCCCCGCCGGGATTTAGTTTAGATATTGATATCAGAGGCTAGAAGAACTTGTAGTCCAGTTCGACGCCGTAGGTGCGCGGCGGGGTGACCGAATAGGTGCTGCCGATACCGGTGGATTCGATGGTCTGGACCGGGCCATAGTAGGGGAATGTTCCTTTGACAATCTGGTCATTGTTGCCGGCGTAGCGCGTGCCGTAAGCTCCAGCATCATAGCCAATCGTGTTCAACAGGTTCTTCACATAGCCGATCAGCTTGATCTTTCCGTCGGATGAATTCCAGGTGACCCGGCCATCTACCTGATCCCAGGAGGGAGAGGCGTTGTAGTAGCGGCTGAACAGCGTTCCATATTGCTTGTCCCGCCAAACGTAGGAGACCGATGCCGACAGAGAACCGGGTTCAAAGTGCCAAGTATAGGTGGCGTTGAGCGCGATCTTGTGTTTCGGTGAATTAGGCAGACGGCTTCCGGCAAGATACTGCAGCTTTTGCACACCCTTTGTGTAGATGTCAGTTGTACAGTTTGAGCCCGGCGCATCGACTGCGGCGTTGCAAGGAACCGGACTTGCGTTCGGCTGGAGTGCATCGGGGTCCGCAATGTCCGAGACCTGACCACTGGTGGCATAAGCGTCAAGGAACGAATAGTTGGCCAGGATGTTCAGATTGCGGATCGGCACCCAGTTAAGTTCGAACTCGATACCACGCGAGATAGCTGTGGGCACGTTATAGAAGGTGGTCGAGGCCTGTGTGATACCGCCAGCGGAGCCGACAGTTGTGATCGGAATCTGCAGGTTGCGATAGATGTAATAGAAGGCCGCGGCATCAAACGTCAGATTGTGCCCAATTGTCTTTTTGTAGCCCAACTCAAAGGAATCCACGTGTTCAGCTGCGGTGTAGGGCTGGAAGCTGAGAACCGTGAAAATGCCGATATTGAAGCCGCCTGATTTGTAACCACGGCTATATTTGAAATAGACCAGAGTGTCTGAGTCAGGCGTCCAGTCGAACCCCGCCGTTCCCGTTACAGCCTGCCATTTGGCGTCATAGAGGCGGCTGGCGAAACCCGTCTTGGGGTCGTAGGTCGTGGGGCCGCGAACGCCCTGTGGCGGGGCTGGATTGCCGGATATATCTCGGCCAGTCGACACGACGGTACCGATTTGACTCAAATCGACCGACGGGATCGGTGCGAAAAAGTTGACTTCCGGTGGTAGATAGCACGCCGGGATAGCGAAACAGAGGATCCGCACCGACTCGGAACCAGATTTCTCATCATGTGAATAGCGGAGGCCGGCAGTGAATTTCAGATGCTCATCAGCCTTATAGTCCAACTGGCCAAACACCGCTTCGGACTTGTTGGTCACTGAAGGGCGGTTATCAAAGCGGCGGAAGTCGGTCTGCTGCGGACAGCCGGTCGCGAAAGCGGGACACGTGCCCGCGAAGACATTGTTGAACTGCGGTTGATTGAGGTTCTCAGTGTAGACCGGCTGGCGGTAATGCTGGCGGTAATAATAGGCACCGGCCAACCACTGTAGGGGTCCGTTGCCAGTCGAGACGATGTTGATCTCGTGGCTCCAGAAAGCATTTAGCTCCTGATAAACAAATGTCTCCTGAGGGTTAATGACCAGACCCGGAGAGCCGCCAAGGCCCGGGAGTGTGTAGGAGGTGATTGGCGCGGCATAGCCTGCGCCATTGGTGCCGCCGCTGGGGCCGGTCAGGATGTAGTGATAGTTCACGCCTCCGGTCAGGTATTTAATGTCCGCGCCCGGCAGGTGATAGGTGATCTGGCTGGAAATCTGAAAGGCGTAGGGAAGGCGTACCCTGTAGGGGACCGCGCGGGCTTCCTGGAACGGACTTTTCTGCGCTGGATTGACACAACCAAGTGGCGATGCGTTCACCACATTGGTGACGTTGCTGGTGCAGCCATAACCGGGATTGAGCTGGGTTGCCGCATTGGCAAACTCAGTGGTCATGAAGGGGAAGGGCGTCCAGCCGCCGGATGCTGCGCCCGGACCACCGGAGCCATTGCTCCATTGGTTATAGCCGACCTTAGCCCAGAAATCCAAATTGTCGTTGATTTTCCACTTCAGCTGACCCTCGACATAGCCGGTGGTGATGATATTGCCCTCATCTGCAACACCTGGAACCACATTGTGGATCCAGCCTTTGGATTGCTTTTCAAACGCGCCGGACAAGCGGGCCTGGATATTGTTCGTGATCGGGCCGGAAATCGCCCCCTCAAGAATAAAACGATTATAGTTGGAATAGGTGCCGCGAATTTCGGCATAGGGGGTGCTGGTCGGCCGCCGGGAGATGATGTTGATGGCGCCGCCGATAGCGTTGCGGCCGTAGAGTGTGCCTTGCGGGCCGCGGAGGATTTCCACCCGGTCGAGGAACAGAGTCGAAGCGCCGGCACCGACGGCGAAGGTTTCGTAAATGCCGTCGCTGTAGTTGGCGACCGAGGCGTCGGCGGAGAGCACGTTGGTCAGGCGGCCAACGCCGCGCAGGGAAATGCGGTCGGTTGAGCTGTTATATTCCAGACCTGGGGTGAAATTGGTCATGTCCTGGATGGAATCGATGCCCAGGAGCTGACGTTTCTCAGCCGTGTAAGCCGAGATGGCCACCGGCACGGTCTGCAGGTTCTGTTCGCGCTTTTCAGCCGTGACGATCAGTTCGCTGACGGTGGTATCGGCGCTATTGCTCGAGGCCGTTGAGCTGGCCGCAGCTGCGGCGGCTGCCGCGTGGGCTCCGGCCCCATAAAGCGTGAGCACGCTTATGGCGCTTGATAAAAACAGGCGCTGTTTGGTCATCGTTTACCCCCTAAAGGTAAGGCCTGGGCGGGTTTGCCGCGTCAGGTAGTTGGTTTTTACGGCGAGTGGTCGAACTGACCGCTCTTGTTTCACCCTATGGCTCCACTATCTGGGCGGGGGTTGTCAACGCCTAAGTTACAGATTGGTTAGGTTGGCGAAATCGTTTTTTCAGATTGTTGCGAATAGGTTTCACTCGCCTCCCAGGTTACCCCATGGCAAAGGGGTAGGGTGAGATCGATTTGGTGAAATCATCGATGGTCAGGATGCGCCCGGCGGGCTCAGCGGCACGTTGGGGGCAGGCAGGGCGCTCGCACACCCGGCAGGCAGGGCCGATCTGGGTGACAGCCGGCACCGCGAGGTCGAAGCCGCGAGCATAGACCAGACGAGAGGCATATTTCAGCTCGCACCCCAGGCCGATCGCCAACTGGGTGTCCTCGTCAGCATAGGCACCAGCGACGCGACTGACCGTATGGGCGATCGTAAAATAGCGTGCACCGTCCGGGGTCTCGACGATCTGGGTAAGGATCTGGCCGGGCGAGCGAAAGGCGCTGTGGATCTTCCACCGGGGACAGGTGCCGCCAAAACGCGAGAACGGAAACGCGCCGCCAGCGAATCGCTTGGATATGTTTCCCGCCGCATCCACCCGCAACATAAAGAACGGCACGCCCCTGGCCGTGGGTCGCGACAAGGTGGTCAGGCGATGGCAGACCTGTTCGAAACTGACGCCGAAACGGGTACACATCAGCTCGATATCGTGGCCTGTGGCGTCGCAGGTCTCGCGGAAGGCCTCGTAAGGCATCAGGGCGGCGGCGGCGAGAGCGTTGGCCAGAGACACCTTCAGCAGCCGCCCGGTCGGACCATCGGGAGGGGCGGCGCGGGTCACCATGGCAGCGAGTTCGCCATCGTGTTCCATCAGGGCCAGCTGATAGGCGATGGCAAAGGCGCGGCCCGGTGCGCCCAGGCGCTCTGACAACATCAGCCGGCGGCGATGGTGGTCATAACGGCGCACCGAGTCTGGCAGCACCTCAGCGGGCATGACGCGCACCTGCACCCCGTGGCGTTCAAGCAGTCTCTGGCGGCCGGCAATGGCGAACCCCAGGGGCTCGGCCGCCAGTTCACCGGCAAGGGCCTCGCCCATTTCATCCAGTTCGGGAAAAAAGTTGCGCTGACTTTGGATGTA
The DNA here is from genome assembly GCA_043742825.1 of Caulobacteraceae bacterium. Lineage (GTDB taxonomy): Bacteria > Pseudomonadota > Alphaproteobacteria > Caulobacterales > Caulobacteraceae > Acaudatibacter. Next base: position 9,555 of record JAYTXQ010000260.1, read on the forward strand.
ATCGCGCACCCAGTCCGAGGGCGTCACCTGAGCGGGGGCCTGATCATCGCGCTCGGCGGCCCCCAGGGCGATGAGTCGGCGACGCTCGGCCCAGACGCGGTAGAGCCTGACGATTGCATCGGCGACCCCTGGCGCATTTTCAGCCACCTCGGCGATCTCGTGTCGCGGAATGCCCAGATCGCGAAACATCTGGTCGCCTAACACCTCGCCCAGATCGCGCGCGCCAGCGGCGTCATTGTCACCCGCCAGCGTGCGTAGATCTACGTCATAGACCTGGGCCAGACGCAGCAGGATCTGAGCGGTGAGGGGGCGTTGGTTGCGCTCAAGGTGATTGAGATAGCTGGGCGAGACCTCAAGGTCTTCGGCCATCCGGGTCTGGGTCAGCCCCAGTTCCCGGCGAAGGCGTTTCAGCCGCATGCCGACAAAGAGTTTGCGTTCGGGGGCAAGGGTCATGGGGGGGATATCGCCCTCCCCTCCCTCCCCGATGTGGAGAGGGTGGATTCGAGCAAAGCGAGAAGACGGGTGGGGCTTGGCGCAACTACCACTCCGTCAAAGGCGAACCGCCTTGCCCCACCCTGATCGCGGAGCCTGTCCTCAGGCGCGCACTCAGCGCGACCCGGGGGCGATTTTTCCGCTCTATGAAGGAGACTAGACGATCCACATATCTTGTGAGGGCCTACGATTTTCCACGCCGAAAAAGGGAAACGAGAAAATCTCCCTATAAATTTCATTATCCCGGAAAGACGCGAAGCGCAGCGCAGCGGCTTATCCGGGAACCAGGGGAGCATCTTTAACATTTGCAACTGGGCCTTCGAAAACGGTCGCCAATCCTCTGGGTCCCGGGTCTCCGCGCGAAGGCGCGCTGCGACCGGGATGACGCAATTTTGGATTGGAGACTGCCGATAAGAGACACGGGTGAATCGCCCAACCATTGAGGGGAGGAAGGGCACGGCTGCAATTGACTGACGACCCGGTGCCATGGCAATTACTTGTCACATTATGACAATCACGACAAGGTCATATTGTAACTAAATAGCGTGTTTCGGACTTTTGCGAGGAGGATCGGCGGACTAACAGTCACACTCTTACAATCCCTTCACGCGGAATCCATAGCCATGAGCGCTTTCCAGCACCTGACCCCTGATGCCCCAGCCGGGCGCTACGACCAGACCCATCGCCCTTACAGCCCCGCCGACGTAGAAAAGCTGCGCGGGTCGGTGACCATTGCCCATACTCTGTCGGAGCGCGGGGCTAACCGGTTGTGGAAGAGCCTGCATACCGAGCCCTATATTAATGCCCTAGGTGCGGTGACCGGCAATCAGGCGATGCAGATGGCCCGCGCGGGCCTCAATGCCATCTATCTCTCCGGCTGGCAGGTGGCCGCTGACAACAATACCGCCGGGGCCATGTACCCCGATCAGAGCTTGTATCCAGCCAATGCCGCACCAGAGCTGTGCCGCAAGATCAACCGCACCCTGCAGCGCGCCGACCAGATCGAACACGCCGAGGGCGGCGCGCAACGCGACTGGTTCCTGCCAATCGTCTCCGATGCCGAGGCCGGGTTTGGTGGCCCGTTGAACAGTTTTGAAATCATGAAGGCCTTCATCGAAGCGGGAGCGGCCGGTGTTCACTTCGAAGACCAGCTCGCCTCGGAAAAGAAGTGCGGTCACATGGGTGGCAAGGTTCTGATCCCCACGGGGGCGCACATCCGCAACCTCGTGGCCGCGCGCCTGGCCGCAGACGTCTGCGGCACCTCAACCCTGGTGTTTGCCCGTACAGATGCCGAATCGGCCAAATTAATCACCTCTGACGTCGATGAGCGCGACCTGCCCTTTATCATCCCGGGCAGCCGCACCCCCGAAGGCTTTTATCGCCTGAAAGACGGCACGGGTCTTGACCACTGCATCGCCCGTGGCATCGCCTACGCTCCTTACGCCGATGCATTGTGGTGGGAAACCTCCCACCCCAATCTGGACGAAGCGCGGCAATTCGCTGAAGCGGTGCACAAGAAATACCCTGGCAAGCTCCTGGCCTACAACTGCTCGCCGTCGTTCAACTGGGAAGCCAATATCGACAAGGCCACTATCGCCAAATTCCAGCGCGAGCTGGGGGCCATGGGTTATAAGTTCCAGTTCGTCACCCTGGCCGGATTCCACAGCCTTAACCACGGCATGTTCGAACTGGCGCGCGGCTACAAGGATCGCGGCATGGCCGCCTATTCAGAGCTACAGCAGGCGGAGTTTTCTTCAGAAGCCAATGGCTATTCCGCAACGCGTCACCAGCGCGAGGTGGGCACCGGCTATTTTGATCAAGTAGCCATGACCATCAGCGGCGGGGCGTCTTCCACCACGGCCTTAAGCGACTCCACCGAAGCGGCGCAGTTCGCTAAAGAAGCAGCGTAAGCCATTCTCCTTCTTTCCTCCCCTTTATGGGGAGGGACAGATCGCGAAGCGATCAGGGTGGGGCTTGGATCATCAAAGGCGCTGCTGCTGTTGAGTTCCCCACCCGTCTTCTCGCTGCGCTCGAATCCACCTTCTCCATAAAGGGGGGGGAGGAGCGTAGTTTCGTTATAGGCGCACAATGTCAGACATCGAAATACTCGGACCCATTACTGGACGCGCAAAAGAGATCCTCACTCCCGATGCTCTGCAGTTCCTTGGCGGTCTGCATCGGCGGTTTAACCCGCGCCGGCTGGAACTTCTGGCTGCGCGCATCACACGCCAGGCGCGGTTTGACGCCGGGGAAAAGCCGGATTTTCTCGTGGAAACCCAGGCGATCCGCGATGGCGACTGGCGGGTAGCGCCGATTCCTGCCGACCTTCAGGATCGCCGGGTCGAGATCACCGGACCGGTTGATCGAAAGATGATCATCAATGCCCTCAACAGCGGGGCCAAGGTGTTCATGGCCGATTTCGAGGATGCCACCTCACCCACCTGGGGCAATCTGATCGATGGCCAGGTCAATCTGAAGGACCGCTGGTCGGGAGGTTTGGATTTCACCGACCCGGTCAGCGGCAAAGCCTACGCTCTGGGACCGACGCCCGCCGTCTTAATGGTCCGTCCGCGCGGCTGGCATCTGGCGGAAAAACATCTGCGCGTTGATGGCGAGGCGATGAGCGGGTCGCTGTTCGACCTGGGCCTCTATCTTTTCCACAATGGCAAGGCACAGATTGCCCAGGGAACGGGACCGTACTTCTATTTGCCGAAACTGGAATCCCACCTGGAGGCGCGGTTGTGGAATGATGTCTTCACCCATGCTCAGGACGTACTCGGCATTGCCCAGGGGACGATCAAGGTAACGGTCCTGATCGAGACCCTGCCGGCGGCTTTCGAAATGGACGAGATTTTGTATGAGCTGCGCCAGCACATGGCCGGGCTCAATTGCGGGCGTTGGGACTATATCTTTTCCTATATAAAGCGTCTGGGACGCCAGGATTGGGCTTTGACCCCCGACCGCTCGGCCATGGGTATGGGTACGGCCTTCCTGCGCGCCTATTCCCTGAAGCTTATCGAGACCTGTCATCGGCGGGGCGCGTTTGCCATGGGGGGCATGGCCGCACAAATTCCGGTCAAGGGCGATGCCGCCGCCAATGACGCCGCCTTTGCCAGGGTGCGAGCAGACAAGGAACGCGAGGCCGCGGACGGCCACGATGGTACCTGGGTAGCTCACCCCGACCTGGTTCCTGTCGCCATGCAGGTCTTCAACAAACTCATGCCTGGGGCCAATCAATTGAGCCGCCCGCCCAGCAGTGTGGTGGTGACCGCCGCTGACCTGCTGAAGGTCCACGACGGGGTGCGCACCGAGCAGGGTCTACGCGAAAACATCCGCGTTGGCGTACAATACATCGAAGCTTGGCTGCGCGGCCGGGGCGCTGTGCCGCTGTACAATCTGATGGAGGACGCAGCCACCGCCGAAATCAGCCGGGCCCAGATCTGGCAATGGATCCAGCGCAGTGCCACGTTGGATGATGGGCGTGTCGTGACTGCAGAGCTGTTTGAATCGCTAATGACCCAGGAGATGGCATCCTTTTCCGGGGAAAAATTCCCAGCGGCGACAGCCCTCTTCGCCAGGATGAGCCTGAGCGATTCCTTCGCCGAATTCCTGACCCTCGAAGCCTACGAAGTCCTCGAGGGATAGACTCTTTGCGTAGAAATGGGCTGTATTTAAACGCCGAACTTTAGCGCCCGAGGGATCTGGCCGATAGGTCCAGCTTGACGCCGGCAAATGCCCCTAGACCGGGCTGTTGGAAGCCCACAGGATTTTGATAGCGGCGATCCAGCAGGTTATCGATGCGGCCGAACAGAGTCACGCCGTGGCCTAGATCATAGTCGGCGGCGATATTGACGGTGAAATAGGGGCTTGCGTTCAGTCGCTGGATTGAGAAGCTTCGGTTTCCATCTATCCAAGACCCTACATAGAGCATCGATGTGGTCAGGCGCAGCCGGGGTGTTGGCCTCCAGGCCCCGGTCAGGGTCAGTTTTTCCCGCGGCCTTCGCAACAGGTCCTGCGCCAGCACGTCATCACGCGCGACCGTGTAGGTATAATCAGCCCGTAGCCCAGTTGTCTTTGTTGGTGTGGCGGAGACAAAGCTTTCGACGCCCCGCGCCGAAGCCCGGCCGATATTGGCGTAGGAATCGCCTGTGGCGTTGGTGGTGATCAGGTCGTGGATGGCGTTGTGGAAATAGGTTGTGCCAAGCCTGAGCCCTGACCAGGGCAGGGGTTGTTCGACTCCCACCTCATAGCCACGACTGCTCTCTGGCCGCAGGCTCGGGTTGGCGAAAAAGCCGAAGTCGGGAAAGCTGACAAAAAGACTGCTGAGGCTGGGGGCCTTGAAACCTGTGCCATAGCTGGCGCGAAGCAAGGTGCCCGTGGCTGCGATATGCCAGGCGGGCGCGATGCGCCATGTGGCCTTGTCGCCAAAATGATCGTCATGGTCATAACGCAGGCTGGCGGCGACGGTCAGGCCTTTGATCGGAGAGCTCTGCAGCTCGGCCCAGACGCCGTCTTCGCGCCGCGCCGCCGAAACCGGACTGTTGATCAGCCGCTCGCGAGTGTCATCGGCCCCCACGGCCAGAGTTTCGCCAGGGCTGAGCTTCAATGTGCCTTGCCAGTCGATCCGGGTCCGATCACCGCGATCAAAGCTAGGAGGCTGAGGCCCGAAGGGAACGTCGGGGCTCTGAACCCGGGTCCGATATCGAGTGTATCCCGCGCCAAAGAGACTTTCGAACCTACCGTCAAACAGCCCTAAACGCGCCTGCAATCGGGTGGCCAGTTGATGCGAGGTCTGGTCCGTCTGCGCCGCCGCCGGCACGCTGGGAAATACTGAAAAATCGTCGCTGGTGGATTTCAGATGTCCATTGGCATAGCGGGCGATGAGATCCAGACCGAGGCGCGCGATGGGATCCCATGACAGCTTGGTCGAAAGCGTGCGGTTGTCGTAAAAATCATCGAGACGGGCCC
>JAYTXQ010000261.1:0-26859 GCA_043742825.1 Caulobacteraceae bacterium
GTTCTTCATGACCTGGCAGGTCATGCACAGGATCGATTCTGCAAGTCCGCTATTTGGCCAGACACGTGACAGCCTAGAAGCTGCGAACGCTGAGATCGTCGTCGTGATGAAGGGTCTGGACGAGACCTTTGCATCGACGATCCACACGCGGGCCTCTTATCGCCCGGCCGAAATCATCTGGAATGCCCGCCTGGCAGACATATTTTTCACCGACGATGCGGGTCAAAGAAGTATCGACTTCACTAAATTTCATCAGGTGGACGGCTGAAGTCATGGCGGGGGTGATTGCCGCGCCTGCCTGAGCATCGTATGGGACGCCCCCGCGCATTGAGTATAGGAGTCCCATGACAATCGTCGACGAACGCGAGAACGGTTTCGAGCGAAAGTTCGTCAATGATGCGGAACTGGAGTTTCACGCCCGCGCCCGTCGTAACCTCATGCTGGGTGAATGGGCAGCGCGCCTGATGGGCTTGCAACAGGTGGATGACTATGCCGCTGCTGTGGCCAAGGTCGATCTGGAGCAAAAAGGCGATGACGATGTTTTGCGCAAGGTGAGCCAGGATCTGACCGGTGCCGGCCTGCCCACGACCCTGGGCGAAATCCATGGTCGGATGGAGGAATTCCTGGCCGTAGCCCGAGAACAGCTGAAAGCCGGTGGTTAGATAGCGCCCGCCTCTAGGTTGCCTGTTCGCCGAACACACGGGCAAAAATCGTGTCTACGTGGCGGAAGTACCAGGACTCTTCAAAAGCTTCAGCCAGATCAGCGTCGGTCAGATGCGGCCTTACCGTCCCGTCTGCTTTCAGCAATTCCATGAAGGTGCCTTCACCGCGCCAGACCTTCATCGCATTGCTCTGCACCGCGCTATAGGCGGCCTCGCGGCTGAGGCCCTTCTGCGTCAGGGCCAACAGAACCCGTTGTGAAAATACCAGTCCGCCCAAGTGGTTGAGGTTGCGGCGCATGTTTTCCGGATAGACAACCAGACGCTCGATCAGGCTGGCAAGGCGGCACAGAGCGAAATCCAGGTGCACGGTCGTGTCGGGCGCAATGCCGCGCTCGACCGATGAATGGCTGATGTCGCGCTCATGCCAGAGGGTGACGTTCTCCAGTGCCGGAATCACTGCCGCACGGACCAGTCGGGCCAGGCCGGTGAGATTTTCGGTCAGGATCGGGTTGCGCTTATGGGGCATGGCCGAAGAGCCCTTTTGCCCCACCTCGAAAGGCTCTTCGACTTCGAGAACCTCGGTGCGCTGCAGATGCCGGATTTCCACTGCCAGTCGCTCAATCGAAGAGGCCACGACTGCGAGGGCGGCGAAATAGGCGGCGTGCCGATCACGGGGGATGACCTGGGTTGAGATCGGTTCTACCCGTAGGCCCAGTTTTTCGGCCACGTGTGCCTCGACCTGCGGATCGACGCTGGCAAAGGTGCCGACGGGGCCAGAGATGGCGCAGGTGGCGATCTCGAACCGCGCCATCGCCAGTCTCTCGCGAGCGCGAACGAACTCGGCATAGTGGCCGGCGAGTTTCAGGCCAAAGGTCGTAGGTTCGGCATGAATGGCGTGGCTACGCCCGACGCAGGGGGTGAATTTGTGCTCGATAGCGCGCCGACGTAACGCATCAAGGACCATTTCGACGTCTTCCAGCAACAGATCAGTGGCGCGGGTCAGTTGGACCGCCAAGGTGGTATCGTTGACGTCCGAGGAGGTCATGCCCTGATGCAGGAAACGAGCGTCTTCACCTACGATTTCAGTGATATGGGTCAAGAACGCGATGACATCGTGTTTGGTCTCACGCTCTATTTCGTCGATACGGTCCGCATCAAATGTCGCTTCGCCGCCCCGGGTCCAGATTGCCTCGGCAGCTGACTTAGGGATCGTCCCCAAGGCCGCCATGGCGTCGGCCGCATGGGCCTCGATCTCAAACATGATTCGGAAACGGGTGGCTGGGGACCAGATTTCAGCGGCGGCGGGTCGGGTATAGCGCGGGATCATGCGCGGTCTTTAGCGCGCGTTTGTGCGGGGGGAAAGCGTAGCCTAACCCCCGTTGGCTTGTGCCGCCGCCCCCATCTGTCTAGCCAGACCAATCGATCCCAGGAAATAGTGCGCTGCCCCCCACGCATAGAAACCACAGGTGACCAGGATGGCCTGTTGCGTGCCGGTAATCAGGGCGGCCTTGCATGTGCCTTGCAACAGGATTGAGGCCCCCTTGGGTGCAATGCCACCTGGGCAGAGATGGGTAAAACTTGCGGTGCCCGGCGTCCCGAACAGACCGACGAAAGACTGCCAAAGGCCGGTAGTGCCCAGGTGGTTGAAATGAAACTGGGCGAAGGCGTCGCTCATCGCACCGGTAAACAGCGGTCCGCCACCCAGGGCAATCAGATTGACCACAAACAGAAAAACGGCTGCCGCCGTTGCCCGTTTGCGCGGATCGACGACGTTCTGAATGATCCCGAACGTAGGCCCTAGATAGGTGTAGGCCATGATCGCCGGGAAAATCAGGGTGAAGGCCGCCGTCTGCCAGGTAGGTTGACTATAAGCGAGCATATAGAGCGGCGCGGCGAAGCCAAGGCCGATGGCCGGCACCAGGGCGTGCCAGCGTGGGCTCCATCGGCCAGCCCAGTCGGTTATGAAGCCGCCCGCCAAGGTGCCGACGCTGGCGGCGATGCCGCCAACCAAACCGACGATCAGACCGGCCTTGGCATAGTCCAGACCAAACGCCCGGCTGAAATAGGGGGGTAGGAATGCACCGACACCATAGCCGGCGAACGAGGTCAGGGTCATGCCCATGATCACGTGGAAAACCGGCCATTTACCGAACAGGGTCTTGGCCATGGCCCAACACTCGCGGAGCTCTTCGGCGATCAAAGCCCCCAGGGGCAGGGCAGGGGGCACGATAGACCGGGCCTGGTCGGGGTCACAATTGCCGCGTGGTGGTTCCTTCATCAACAGTTTGACCAGGATCGCCAGGATGACGCCCGGCAGTCCGACGGCCATAAAGGCAATCCGCCAGCCGAAAGTCTTCGCCAGCCAACCCCCCAAAGCTGCGCCAAGCAGGCCACCTAGCGGAATGCCGAATGCATAGATTGAGAGCGCCGAAGCGCGCTTTTTTGGCTCGAAATAGTCGCTGATCAGCGAGTGAGAGGGCGGCGAACATCCCGCCTCGCCAATCCCCACGCCGACCCGAAGAATAAGGAGTTGGGCGAAACCACTGGCCAGGCCGCAGGCTGCGGTGAACCCTGACCAGACGACCATAGAAGCGGAAATGATCCACACGCGGTTGAACCGCTCCGCCAGACGCGCAATCGGAATGCCCAAAAATGTATAGAGGATCGCGAAAGACAGACCGCCCAACAGGCTGAGTTGCGTATCGGTCAGTTTCAGATCGACCTTGATCGCTTGACCGATGGTCGAAATGATCGTCCGGTCGATGAAATTGAACGTATAGGCCATGACCAGCAGGGCAAGAACGAGGTTCTTGTACCCAGCCGAGTAGCGCACCTTGCCGGGCATCTGGGCCGTATCGTTCATGTTTCCCCCTTGTTCGCAGGCTTTGATTTCGGTTGTAGACGCAAGTCGCGTCACGGCGTCAGGCTTTTTTCTCAAAATCGGAGACGGCAATGGAATTGATCATCGGCGACAAGGTCTGGTCCACATGGTCTTTGCGCCCTTGGCTTGTATTGCGACAGGCGGGGGTGCCGTTCACTGAGACGCTGGTGCGTCTGCGTGCCCTATCTTCGCCGACCACTGGGGATGCCGCCGCTGCAGCCGGTTCCCCCTCACGCCTGGTGCCGGCGCTCAAGGACGGTGATCTGGTGATATGGGATAGCCTCGCCATCTGTGAGTATCTGGCCGAACGTTTCCCGCAGGCGGCCCTGTGGCCGATTGATCCTGTGTCGAGGGCTGCGGGGCGCAGTGCTGTTGCCGAGATGCATTCGGGTTTCGCGGCGCTTCGCCAGGAGTGCCCCATGGACTTGTCGCAAACCAGCAGCGTGACGCTTTCACCGGACGCGGAGGAAAATCTGCACCGTATTGGCCAGCTGTGGGGTGAACTTCTTAGCCGATTCGGCGGGCCGTTTTTACTGGGTCATTGGTCTATTGCCGATGCCTACTACACTCCGGTTGCCACACGAATTCGCGGCTATGACTTGAAGGTCGATGGTGTGACGCGGGACTATGTGGATCGACTTCTGACCATGCCCGCATTCATGCAGTGGCAGCGGGAAGCTACTGAGGGTGAAGTTCAGCTCAGTCTGCCAGGCTGAGCGCCAACGCCTCGGCTATCTTGATGCCGTCGATGGCGGCTGACAGGATGCCCCCGGCATAGCCTGCCCCTTCGCCTGCCGGATACAGCCCCTTGGTGTTCAAACTCTGGAAGTCGGGTCCGCGGGTGATGCGCACGGGGGACGAGGTGCGGGTTTCCACCCCGGTCAGGACCGCGTCAGGGTTATCATATCCGGGGATGCGACGGCCAAATACGGGTAGGGCCTCGCGGATGGCGTCTATGGCATAGCCGGGGAGGCACGTGGCAAGGTCGGTTGCCCTCACGCCTGGCGTATAGGAGGGGGCAACCGCGCCGAGCTGGTCAGAGGCTTGGCCAAGCAGGAAATCACCCAGGCGCTGAGCGGGAGCGGCATAGCTCTCGCCACCAGCCCTGAATGCCGCAGCTTCCCATTGTCGCTGCAGGGCGACCCCGGCGAGAGCGTGGCCCGGAAAATCGACCTCCGGGGTTATACCGACAACGATGCCAGCGTTGGCGTTGCGTTCATTGCGGGAGTACTGGCTCATGCCATTTGTCACCACGCCGCCGGGCTCGGATGCCGCAGCGACCACAGTCCCGCCTGGGCACATGCAAAAGCTGTAAACCGTGCGGCCATTGCTGCTGGTGTGTGACAGGGCATAATCGGCCGCGCCAAGATCTCGGTGCCCGGCATGGGTGCCAAAGCAGGACTGGTCGATCAGCGACTGCGGATGTTCAATGCGAAAGCCGATGGAAAAGGGCTTGGCTTGCATGAAGACACCAAGGTCATACAGGATCTGGAAGGTGTCGCGGGCGCTGTGGCCGATGGCCAGAACCACCGAATTGCACGGAAGAGTTTCACCGCTTTGCAGAACTACACCGCGAACCCGCCGCCCCCCATTTTCGTCGATTGCCAGGTCCAGGCCGGTCACCTTGGACCCAAAGCGGTATTCGCCGCCCAGGGCTTCGATCGTGGCGCGCATCCGCTCAACCACCGACACCAGGCGGAACGTGCCAATATGGGGGTGAGCCTCGGTCATGATCTCAGGCGGGGCCCCCGCAGCGACAAGTTCAGCCATGACCTTGCGGGCCAGATGTCGAGGGTCCTTGATCTGGCTGTAGAGCTTGCCATCTGAAAAGGTGCCAGCGCCGCCCTCGCCGAACTGAGCATTGGACTCAGGATTGAGTACGCCGCGCCGCCATAAGCCCCACGTATCCTGCGTTCGCTCACGCACGACCTTTCCCCGATCCAGGATGATCGGGGCCAACCCCATCTGGGCCAGCAGCAGACCAGCAAAGAGGCCGCACGGGCCAGTGCCGATAACAACCGGACGGGGGCGGAGCCAGGGCGCTCCTGGGGCGACGAAACGATAGGTCGTATCCGGCGTTAGCTTGACCTGCGGATCATTGACGAAACGGGCAAGGACGGCCGCCTCATTTTTTAGCCGAATATCGACCGAATAGACCATCAGGATGGCCGCTTTGCGCCTTGCATCGTGGGCACGCCTGGCAATCGTGATCTCTTCGATATCCTCCGCTGTCACGCACAGGCGCTGCTGTACCGCTAGGGCCATGGCATCCGGGGGATGATCCAGCGGTAGTTTCAATTCCGTCAGACGCAGCATGGATGAGCCTCTAGCACGCCCTTCAGGCGCGAAGCGCCGCGCGCAATGCGGTGTGGACTTCGGCCGGGCATTCCATGGGCAGAAAATGCGTTGATCCGGGCACATACTCCAGTTCGATTCGCCCGGTGGCGACCAGCGCGGCGGTATGTGATCCTGGGCGAAATGCCGGGTCATGTTCGGCGACCAAAATCTTTACTGGACAGTTGGTTCGCAACAGCATTTCGATCATGTCCTGCTCCTGTGCCGCATAGGTGGCAGCCTCCCAGCTTGGCGCACAAGCCAAGGCGACCTGACCATCTGGCAGATCGATAAGCCCAGCTTCAGCATAGTCCTCAAGCATGGCTTGCGGCCAAGTGCGAAAGGCCCCCCGACCGCGCCAACTCTCCAGGGCCGCAACGCGGCTGGGAAATTGGCTGCGCCGACGCAGGGCACCATCGCGCAGTGAGCTTGGGCCCCCGGTGCGGCCGTTGGCATCGACGCGGGCCTCTTTGGGAATGATTACCGGGTCGAAGAGAACCAGAGACTTCACGCGTTCGTGAGCTTGTGCCGCAGCGATGATGCTAGAGGCACCGCCCATGGAGTGACCGGCCAGAACCACGTCGCGAAGGTCAAGGAGTTGGGTCAGGGCCAGCAGGTCCTCACCATAGATCCCCCAGCTATTGAAGCCTGTAGTTTGCGTCTCAAGTGTCGTCGCACCATGGCCGCGCATATCTACCGCCAGGATGCGCCAGTCGTCAGCAAGGGGCGCCAGCAAGCTGCGATAAGTTCGGGCATTAAATCCCGTGGCATGGGAGAACACCAGATCGATGGGCCTGTCGCGGGGGCCGAACTCTAGCGAGGCCAACGCGCCTGACCCGCGACAGGGAAGGGAAAAGTCACGATGGCGGGGCATCAGGGGCGCAGACTGGGTCACGGCTTAAGCTTGTAGCCGGTGCGGAATATCCACCAGATGCCGATCAGACACACGGCCATAAACCCCAGGGTCATGGCGAAACTCAAGCCCACCCCCACATCCGAAACCCCATAGAAACTCCAGCGAAAACCGCTGACCAGGTAGACGACGGGATTGGCCAGAGTGATTTTTCGCCACAGCGGCGGCAACATGGCGATGGAATAAAAACTGCCACCCAGGAAGGTCAACGGGGTGATGATCAGGCTCGGGACGATCTGTAACCGCTCCCACCCTTCAGCCCAGATGCCAATAATGAAACCAAAGAGGCAAAAGGTCAGGGCGGTGAGCAGCAGGAAGGCGACCATCCAGACCGGATGGACAATATGGTAGGGCACGAAAAGGCGGGCTGTCAGCAGGATGATCGCTCCCAAAATCACCGACTTGGTTGAGGCCGCGCCTACATAGCCGATTACCGCCTCCCACCAGGCGACGGGAGAAGACAGTAGCTCGTAGATCGTCCCAGACCACTTAGGCATGTGGATGCCAAAGGCGGCATTGCCAACGCTCTCGGTCAGGATTGACAACATGGTCAGGCCCGGCACGATGAAAGCGGCATAGGTGACCCCATCGATGGCGGTCATCCGCGAACCGATGGCTGATCCAAAAACGACGAAATACAGCGACGTAGAGATGACCGGCGAGAGGATGCTGCCGACCAGAGTGCGAAACCACCGCGATAACTCGAACAGGTAGATGGCGCGAATAGCGTTGAAGTTCATGCGGCGCTCTCGATGTTTTTTGGGCGCACCAAGCCGACGAATATCTCTTCCAGCGAACTCTCGGATGAGGTGATGTTGGTGAAATCCAATCCGGTTTCCAGCAGGTGGCGCATCAGATCAGCAACGCTCTCGCCTTGGGCTTTGGGATCGAACGTGTAGGTCAGCGATTGTCCGTTATCTGTGATTTCCAGTGGCAGGGCAGACAATGGACCTGCCAGGGACTGCACCGGCGTTCGCAGGGCGAACACCAACTGGCGCTTGCCCAGATTGCGCATCAAGGTAGCTTTGTCCTGGACCAGGATCAGCTCGCCATGATTTATCACCCCAACCCGGTCGGCCATCTCTTCGGCCTCCTCGATATAGTGCGTGGTCAGGATGATGGTCACGCCGCCGTCGCGCAGGCGCCGTACCAGCGCCCACATGTCCCGGCGCAGATCGACATCCACCCCTGCGGTGGGCTCATCAAGGAACAGAATGCGCGGCTCGTGGCTGAGCGCCTTGGCGATCATCACCCGGCGTTTCATGCCCCCCGACAGGTCCTTTATCGGGCTGTCTTTTTTGTCCCACAGCGATAGATCGCGCAGGACTTTTTCCAGATAGGCGGGGTTGCGGCCTTTGCCGTGGAGGCCGCGGCTGTATTTCATCGTTGACCATATCGATTCGTGGCCATCGACAGAAATTTCCTGAGGTACGAGGCCAATTGCGGCGCGGGCAGCGCGAAAGCTTGAGATAATGTCATGGCCATTGGCAACAACCGAGCCCGAGGACGGGCGCACCAGTCCGCAGACGATATTGATCAGCGTGCTCTTGCCGGCCCCATTTGGCCCCAGCAAGGCGAAAATCTCGCCTTGCTGGATGTCTAGGTCCACCGATTTGAGGGCAACAAAACCCGAAGCATAGGTCTTGGTCAGACCCTTGATGGAAACAATGGCGGGCAAGGGGGTCCTTTTTCAGGCGAGCAAGCGCCTCAAGACTGTGTACAGGGATTTACCTAACGTCGACGCAAAGAAAATTGAATTTCGTTTTGCTGCGAGATGTTGCGTCCTACGGATAGGCGGCTATGCTCAGAAAAATTCGCATAGATGGGGAAATGATCTTGGCCTTCACGCATCGCTTTGTTGCCAGTCTTGCCGCGCTAAATATTGGCTTGGCCCCACTCGTTGTCGCCTCACCTGCGCCCGCCGCATCCTCTTTGATGCCTGCCACGTCGCCGGAGGCTGTGGGCTTTGATACCAAGCGGCTGAAGCTTCTGGACTCGTATATGGCTGAGGTCGTGGCACAGGGTCGGGTTTCTGGCATGACTACGCTTTTGGCCCGGCACGGTCAGGTGGTCGAGTTCAACACCTATGGCAAGGCGGATCTGGCCAGCGGACGTGCCTTGGACCGCGATGCCATTTTTCGCATCTATTCGATGTCCAAGCCCCTTACGGGGGTCGCTATGATGATCCTGTTTGAGCAGGGAAAATGGCACCTGGACGATCCTGTGACCCGATTTGTGCCCCAGTTCAAAGACCTCAAGGTGATGACCGGCGTTGATGCCGCCGGCAATATGACCACAGAGCCGCTGAAGCGCCCGCCCACCATGCGCGAGATCATGAGCCATACTGCGGGGTTCGGCTATGGGCTTGGCGACAAGAACCCCGTTGACCGGATGTACCGCGACAAGAAGGTTCTGGCGTCAGCCAGTTTGCAGCAGATGATTGATCGCACAGCTGAAATTCCATTGCTGTTCCAGCCAGGCACCCAATGGTCCTATTCGTCGTCGGTGGATATCCAGGGCTATATCATCGAAAAAATATCCGGGATGACATTGGGGGCATTCATGGAACAAAACATCTTCAAGCCCCTGAAAATGAACGACACCGGCTTCTACGTGCATGCGGGTAAAACCGGACGGCTGTCAGCCGTCTATGCCAAAGACCCCAAGACCGAAAAAATAGTTGACGCCAAAGAGCTATTTGGCATCGACATGCCTACCTATACGACACCGCCAGCGGCGGAATCGGGCGGTGGCGGCCTAGTCTCCACGACCACCGACTACGCGCGTTTCTGTCAGATGATGCTGAACAAAGGCGAGCTTGACGGCGTGCGCGTTCTCTCGCCGGCCTCAGTGGAGTTGATGGACACCAATGTCATACCGCATCAGGTTCTAGTCTCGTCCAACGGGACGAGCTTTATTGGCTTCAACGAGGCGGTTGGTTTTGGCCTGGACGTCATGGTGGTCAATGACCCCCGCCGTGCCGGCAGCCTGGAAGGCAAGGACACCATGAGCTGGGGGGGGGCCGCCGGGACCTGGTTCTGGATTGATCCGACAAATGATGTCTTCTTCGTTGGCATGGTTCAGCGCCTGGGCGGCACCGGTGGCGACGATCTGGGAACCCAGGCCCGAACCCTGACCTATCAGGCACTTACGCACCCTGAAAAATGAGGCACGACGCGTTTCTTGGCTCGTCATATCCGATTCAGAATGACAGTTGTGATCTGACCGCGACACTATTGTAGCTTTGACCGATCTGTGCCCCGACAGCGGTTTGATAGATCGTGGCGTCAGGCGACAGGCGAAACAAGCGAACGTGCTGAAACTCAAGCGCCAGCCGTGTAGCGGGCGTTAGGTACCAATTGATGCCAGCCGTCCAGATCTTTAGGTCGCCGCCGCGAATAGCGTCTGCAGCAGGTGAGATTCCCGGTGATCCGGCGTCATAGTTAAGGTTCATCTCGCCATAGCGCGCTGCCAGCTCGACTGCTCCGATCCCGCTCTCGCCGAGCGGGTGACGGACGGGCGGTGCGTCGAAGGCGGCGGTCTCGGGATTGTAGCGTCTCGCCTCTCCGAAGAGCACCCAACTGGCCTCAACATAGCCGCCATCGAAATGGGGATTGGAGAGCCCGGCAACGGTGCGCTGGACGTCGAAATGATCATATTCACTTTGCACCAGGAGGCCGCGCCACTGTGCGGCGAACTCGAGACCGAAGTTGTCAACGTGGCGAGCGTCGATATTTCCGGTGTTGATCAGCCGCGTGCCATCCACCCGCAACTCGCCCTGGTCGCTGAAGGTCGTTGTGTAGCGATTGGATGGCGAGACCCCTGCGGGCGGTGGACCGCTGAGGTCGGAGGGACGGGCCAGATAAGTAGCGTGCACGCCCAGCTGTAGGCGCCAATCCTTGCCGATGAGCGGGGTGACCGCGAGGCGACCGACAAACGCCAGGGGATCGCCGAAGGTCTGAGGGGTTGCGGTTCCGGTTCCGGTGTTGAGTACGCCGACTGTTCGGCCGGTCACGGCGACAGACGCCAGCCAACGCGGATGAGTTGCGAACAGTTGCGCCGCCATGCGCGTGTCGCCAGCACCCAGATTTCGCGCAACTTCGGCTGACGCTGGACGGTCCAGGAGGGGCTGAGCTGCGGCAGAATCCTGGTCCGCCAGACCCTCCTGGGGGGCAAAGGCACCGATGCGCAACTTGAAGGGTTTGAAACCGGAATACTGGGCCCAGCCCTCATAGAGTTGCCCGGCGTTCTCGACGCCCGAGCCCCCGAAGTCAAAGATCAGGCGATATTCGAACGGTCCAAAAGCAGAGCCGTCGATGCCAAATCTGGCGCGGCGGAATTCTACTCCGTCCTTTAGCCGCCGCGCGTGAGCCGCATCCGCATTGCCTGCGGTAAAACCCAGCGCGGGCCCGGTGCGCCGAAAGTCGCTGGCGACAGGGCCGGCAGCGGCCTGATCGTACAGTCCGGCATCGAGCTGGACCAGCGTCCGCAGGTTGAGGCTGAAGCGTCCGTCGGCGCTGACCAGGCTGGGCTTGGCCCCGTCCAGACTGACTTTCACGCGGGGAGTCTGGCCCTCAATTGTCTTGGCCTCGTCGATCTGCGCAATTTTGACCTCGTCAAGCTGTGACTTCAATGTGCTGACTTGGCGGGTCAGCTCGGCGTTTTGGCGTTCCAATGCAAGCTCTGGCTGGATTTGGGCCTGAATGACGGCCAGAGCCGCCTCCAGTCTGTCGATACGCGCTTCCTGCGCTAAAGCGCTTGCCTGCGGCGCGGCCTGTGTCGCCCAGGCGAGGGCAGTTATCGAAACCAAACCGGCGAGCCAGCGGCCGTGGGAAATGGGCCTAGTCATAGAGTGACTTTCAATGTGGGGTTTCAGGCTATACTTGGCCGCGCGAGGCGCGGTTTGGTATTGGCGTGGGGGCAGGTGTGGGTTTGGCGTGCGCGAAGTCGACCAGCACCTGACGGGCGCTCAGACGGATACGCTGGCCGACGGTGAATGCAGCGGCCTTGGCCTGCGGCATTTCCGCCATCAGGCGATGGCCGTTAAGAGTCTGGGTCTCAACGCATCGCGCCGGTCCGCGACCGCGTAGACCCACCACACGCGCCGGGAGCCCGTCGGCAGCGAAATTCGATTCAAGGCGCGTTGCACTCGGCCGAAACAAAGCCACGCCGCGCCCCTCTTGCCCCGCCCATCCGATGCACGGCGCGCTGAAGCCTTCGAACCGCGCCAGTCCGCCCGTCACCTCGCAGGGCAGTTTATTGGTCTCCCCCAGGAACTCGAAGGCGAAGGGTGAGACGGGAGCGGCATCCAGGTCATCGGGCGTGCCGATTTGTTCGATTCGGCCCTTATTCATTAGAACCACGCGGTCAGCCAGGGCCAAAGCTTCATCCTGGTCGTGCGTCACCAGAATGCTCGTCACGCCGGTGGCGCTGTGTATCCGGCGCAGTTCACCACGCAGCTCCTTGCGCACCTTGCTATCCAGCGCGCCGAAGGGTTCATCCAGTAACAGCAGGCGCGGCTCAACCGCCAGGGCTCTGGCCAGGGCGACACGTTGACGCTGGCCGCCCGAAAGCTGGCTTGGATATCGTCCACCCAGGCCTTCGATCTGGACTAGGGCGAGAAGCGCCTCCACCCGGCACTTGATATCGGCCCGCGACGGACGACTCCGGCGGGGCCGGACCTCAAGCCCAAAGGCAATGTTCTTTGCCACCGTCATGTGGCGAAACAGAGCATAGTGTTGGAAGACCAGCCCGACGCCGCGTTCCCGCGCGCTCAGGCGCAGGAAGTCTATTCCGTCCAGGAAAACACGGCCGTGATCGGGTTGATCCAATCCGGCCAATACACGCAAAAGTGTCGTCTTGCCGCTGCCAGACGGTCCCAGCAGAGCCAAGAACTCTCCGTCGCGGACATCAAGCGACACGCCGTTGAGTGCGGGGAACTGTCCATACTGTTTAAAGATTCCGTCGATCGTGAACGTCATTTTGTGATCTTCAGTGCCAAGCCACTCGGCCTGTCGGCTCCAAGGCGGGAGAGCAGCGCTTTGGTGATTAGGGTGACGATGGCCAGGCCCGCCAGCAGCGAGGCCGTGGCGAAGGCACCAACATAGTCATAGTCGTTATAGAGCGCCTCGACATGCAGAGGCAGCGTCTCGGTTAATCCACGAATATGGCCCGAAAGGACCGAGACTGCGCCGAATTCGCCCATGGCCCGGGCGTTGCACAGCAGTACGCCATCCAGGAGGGCCCATCGAACGTTGGACAGCGTGACCCGTCTGAACGTCGTCCAGCCATCTGCCCCCAGACTTGTGGCAGCAAGCTCCTCCTCCGTGCCCTGCTGCGCCATGATTGGGATCAGTTGGCGGGCGATGAGCGGAACAGTGACCAGAATCGTGCCCAGAATAATTCCGGGAACGGCAAAGATTATCTTTATACCTGCGGCCTCCAGCCAGGGACCGAACCAGCCCCGCGCACCGAAAATGAGAACCCACACCAGGCCTGAGATGACGGGCGAGAGGGAAAGTGGCAGATCGATCAGCGTCGCTAAGAGCGACTTACCCTTGAACTCGAATTTGCTGATTGACCAGGCGGCCGCCAGACCGAACGCGGCGTTGAGCGGGACAACGACCACCGCCACCATTAGCGTTAGCCTGATGGCCGCCAGCGCATCCGGTTCGTTGAAAGCTAAGGCGAAGACCGCGACGCCCTTGGACAAGGCACCGGCGAAGACCGTGCCGAGAGGGGCACCAATCACCAGTACCAGCCAGGTAACGGCTAAGGCGATGAGGCACAATCCGATGGGCCCAGGCCTGCGGCGCCGCGCAGCGAGGGTCATGTGGCCCCACGTCGGAGAAGTGCCATTTGGGCAAGATTGGTGAGAAGCAGGATCCCAAGTGATGCCGCCAGCATTGTCACACCGACTGCGGCAGCGCCGGCGTAGTCATATTGCTCCAGCTTCGTAACGATGACCAAAGGTGCGATTTCCGAGACCCCCGGCATATTTCCGGCGATGAAAATCACCGATCCGTACTCACCGACCCCTCGGGCAAACGCAAGAGCGAAGCCGGTGATCAGAGCTGGGGTCAAGGCCGGGAGAATAATGCGCACGAAGGTCACGCATCGGTTTGCGCCAAGCGTGTGCGCTGCGTGTTCAAGCCCTTCATCAAGCTCGCCAAGAACGGCTTGAACCGAGCGGACCACGAACGGCAGACCCACGGCCAGCAGGGCAACAAAGACGCCGAGGGGGGTATAGGCGAGTTTGATACCGATCCATTCGAGAACCGAGCCCAAGGCACCGTTTGCCCCGTAGAGACTGGCCAGGGCGATACCTGCTACCGCGGTGGGAAGCGCGAATGGCAAATCAATGACGGCGTCGGCTAGGGCGCGCCCAGGAAAGCTGTACCGCGTAAGTACCCAGGCGATGGTCAAGCCGACACCCATATTGACCAGGGCCGCACTGCCGGCGGCGAGGAAACTGAGCCGCAAGGCCGTCAGAACCCTGGGTTGGTCAATCGCCGTGAGGAACCCGCCTAGCCCATGCTCCCACGGGCGTGCGATCAGGGCGGCCAGCGGTAAGGCTATGATCAACGAGGCGTAAAAAATTGTGAATCCGAAGGCGAGGCGAAAGCCTGGTAAGGCGCTTGGTGCGCGCCACCTCTGGGTTCCAGGCACGCGCCTCCGGATCTGGTCATCGACGCAGGAAAGGGCGACCATCTCAGGCTGGCCTGTAGATTTTATCAAAGCTACCGCCGTCAGCGAAGTGTTGAGCCTGGGCGCGGCTCCAGCCACCGAATTCAGCAACAGAGATCAAATTCATCGGCGGGAACTTGGCGGCGAATTTCCTGGCGACGGCCGGGTCGCGCGGACGGTAGTGGTGCCCGGCCGCAAGCGCTTGCGCCTCTGTGGTATAGAGAAAACGAAGATAGGCCTCGGCTAGCCGTCGCGACCGGCGTTTATCGACAACCTTATCGACCACCGCGACGGGCGGCTCTGCCAGGATGCTGATCGAGGGGCGAATGATTTCGAACGTGCCTGGACCGGCTTCGTTAATGGCGAGCAGGGCATCGTTCTCCCAACCCAGCAGGACATCGCCAAGGCCGCGCTGGACAAAACTTGTGGTCGCGCCCCGCGATCCTGTGTCGAGGACAGGGACGTTGTGATAAAGCCCACGCACAAACCCCAGAGCCCTGTTCTGGTCGCCGCCGTTGTGGTGGGACGCGAAGCTCAGAGCCGCCAGATAAGCCCAGCGCGCACCGCCTGAGGTCTTCGGGTTGGGGGTGATAACTTTCATACCGGGTTTGACCAGGTCGAGCCAATCATGGACCGCCCTGGGATTGCCCTTTCGGACCAGGAACACAATTGTCGAAGTGTATGGGGCGCTATTGAATGGCAGGCGCGCTTGCCAGTTAGTGGCAATCAGGCCCCGCGCGGCGATGGCGTCGATGTCGTAGGCAAGTGCCAGTGTGACCACATCGGCTTCCAGTCCATCGACCACGGCCCGGGCCTGTTTGCCCGAACCGTCATGCGATTGATTGACCCGGACCGGTTGACCTGTTCGCCGCGCCCAGTCAGCGGCGAACAGGGCATTGTAGTCTTTGTAAAACTCGCGCGTGGGATCATAGCTGACGTTGAGTAGGCTCACCGCTGCATCTGCCCATGCCAAGCTTGGCGCGGCGATGACTGCGGCGCTGGTCCCGCTCAAAATCGCGCGTCTGGTGAATTGCGTCAAAACTCGAACTCCTCTTGTCGTCGAGAACAAAGTTAATCGCGCCTCATTCGCCACCAAAGGCACCATTTCTGCGTGCGACAAGAGAGGCCCTCTTGTGAGTTTTACTTCACGTCGAGTTTAGGAATTATCGTCACGGAGCCCGGGGCGGATACGCTTGCGTCCTGGTCCTTCCCCCTGCATCCTTGGCAATCCAAATCTGAACTCAGGCACACAACATGACTGACAGACCCACGGTTGCAGTAATCGGTGCGGGCTTCAGTGGCCTGCTGACGTCGGTGCGCCTGTTGTTGGACCCGGAAGGTCCGCGCATCTTGCTCATCGAGCGCAGTGCCCGGTTCGGGCGGGGAGCGGCTTTTTCTACCGATAACGCCCAACATCTGCTGAATGTGCGCGCCACGAATATGAGCGCCTTTGTCGAGCAGCCAATGCATTTTCGAGATTGGCTCGCGGGTGTTGGTGCAGCCGATCAAATGTTTGTCACTCGCGACCTGTATGGGCGTTATCTACAGTCGATCCTTCGGCGGTTAGCCACCCATGAAGGCGCGGCACAACGGTTGGTGCTGGAACCGGATGCTGCGGTCGGTCTTTCGCGCATAGGAAAGCAATGGGTGGTTTCCTTGGCTTTGGGACACACCCTTCGCGCCGATGCCGTCGTACTGGCTCTCGGGAATCTTGCACCTTCGCCGCCTGAGGCGGCCGACCCTCAAGTTCTGACGTCGCGCTATTATCTCAATGATCCGTGGGCGGTGGATCGTGAGGTCACGGTCGCGGGTGATATCCTGTTGCTGGGCACCGGCTTGACAGCTGTTGATGTCGCCCTGACCCTGACCGAAAGGTTGCCAAAGAGCCGAGTCTTCGCCCTGTCCCGCCATGGGTTGCGGCCGAAAGCCCACTCCGAGGCCGCTAACTCACCGATCAAGGTCGCAGCCCCGCAGGGTTCTCCACGCGACGTGCTGGCCCAGCTCAGGGGCATTAGTCAAAACGATTGGCGCGCGGCGGTGGACGGCCTGCGTCCGCACGTCCAAGGCCTATGGCGAGGCTGGGATCTGCAGCGGCGAGAGTCTTTCCTGCGCCATTTGCGCCCATGGTGGGAGGTCCATCGCCATCGCTTAGCCCCCAGCGTTGCTACGCACCTGTACGATCTCGAGCGCGACGGTCGCTTTACGCTCGCGGCGGGACGCCTCAAACGCCTGACACTGCTGCCGGATGGAGGGGTTGAAGCGGATTGGTTGCGGCGTGGCGGCACAGACTTACAGACCGCGCGGTTTGGATTGGTAGTGAACTGTTCTGGCCCCAGAGGGGATCTGGCGGGGACCGACGATGTGCTGATTAGGGGCCTTTTCAGCTCTGGTCTGGCCAGGGCCGACGCCTGTCAGCTGGGACTGGATGTGGATGGCCGTGGGCGGATTATTTCTGCCGATGGCGCGGCTGTTGAAACGTTGTTCGCCGTCGGTCCGCTAACGCGGGGCCAATTCTATGAAAGCAGTTCGGTCCCAGATATCCGAGTCCAGGCTGCCGATTGTGCCACGACCCTTGGCAATGTCCTGGCCCATGCACACCGCGAGGCGACCGCTGTTGCCGCCCAATCGCCCGAACGTATCCTGGGCGACCTGCAGGCTTATCTTTCTCAGGCTTCGGACGAGATTGAGATTGAACTCTCATCGTTGAAATTCGCAAGGCGGGTTCGCAATGCCTGGGAGCTGCGCGGTCGGCGCGCGGGCCTGGACGCTGTGGCGCTTTGGCTCGAACAACGCATTTCCAGACGCGAAAAGTAGGAACCGGGGTTAACGCGGTGCCCAAATCACAGGCTTCGAAAGGTTTTCTCGAACCGAAGGGGTGTGTCCCAGCGCCACCTCCCGTCGGACCCATTCGGCATAGACCGTGAAGGTGACACTAGATCCATAGCTTGACGATGTTTCATGGAAACCCGCAGGTTCATGCCTGCGCTCGTTCTACGCCCAGCAACTGTTTTTTCATGTCTCCACCGGCGCTGAAGGTGGCGATTAGCAGGTATGGGGCGAGGCACTCGATTCCGCTGAAGAATGCGATGACGCCCAGAAGCTAACCCGTGGGGCTCAATTGGTGGTGCCGGGCCGTCCACAGAGCGGAGAAGGTCAGGAAACCTATGAAATCCAGATTGAACTGTCCTGGCCGGGTCTTCTGCGGCATGTCGTCGACCAACACCGACAGCAATTTCTAACTGTGGTGGGAGATCACAATTCCCGTGTGACCCAGCATGGCGATAAGGAGGATCCGGAAGGCGAGCTTGGTTGCGGGGCGTCCTCTTGCAATTGCGGGATAACATTCACAGCGAACCTGGGTGCCGACAACTACCCTTGGGGTAACAAACCATGGTCCGGGCGAATTTCTCTGACGCCGCTTAGACGCTGGCTATGGATACGCGTCGCGGCGCCTCGCCTGACGCCAGCTTCTCGAGCCGATCAAACGGGTTTGAACCAAAATAGATGTCCTCGCCAATCAGCTTGCCGTCCGGGGCGGCGGGCCATACCGTCAGCAGTTGGGCGTTCGAGACATATCTGGCCTGGGGCTCGACCGACTCGCCGTTCACTTCCATTACGCCGGCGTCGAGGAGTTGCTGGCCGGAGTGTGTGTTACGCAGTCGACCTTCCGTCACTACGGCGTTGTCGCTGACGATGACTTTTTCGACGTTGAATTCGAAAAGATTACCACCGGAGGCGATCAGGAACTCGTAGAAACCGCGCACCGCTTCACGGCCCTTCGGACCCCGGTCAGGGCCATGGGCCCAGATGTGATATTGGGGTTCGGCGGTCAGTGTATCCATCAGCAACTCGATCTCACCGCAGACCTCGGCCTTCATGTGATCTCGAACAGCTTTCAGCAACGCCTTGTGACGTGGATTGGTCTGCGTTTCATAGGCAGCCTCGACGATGGCCCAGGTCCGGGTTGGATCGACTCTCATAGGTGCTATTGCCAATTTTTGGCTCCAGTTGTCTTCGCTATGCGTTCAGGTCGAATGGATATTGGACGGTACTATCGTACCAAGGCCGATGATGCATGCCCTTCCGTAGAAAATGTCCGCACGGAGAGCGTACGCCGCAGTTGTTCGACGTAGACCAGGATGATGACACTGGCTGTGGCAGCAAAGAAACACCAGACGGAAAGAAATGAACGCCAGTACATGTAGTGGGCTACGACACTGCCTAAGGTGATGACGATGCCCATGATCCGAATCGCCCGGCTCGACGACAGGATCATCGGCAGGCAGATCGCCCACAGATAGGCGATGCCCAGCAGCATTGGCAGGGCCTGGTTGGATCGGTAGATGATGTGGTTGTTGGCGATCGAAGCCGAGTGCGGGCCGATCAGCAGACTGGTCAACATATAGAGGGCGATGATCGCACCGATCACTGGCGAGGCCAGCATCAAGCGACGCCTGTTCACCGTAGGCTCAATCAGAATAACGGCTATCGGCGCGTAGATGGGCCAGAACACCTGGGCCATGCTTAGATAGGAAAAGCTCAAGGTCAGGCACACCGGACCAGTAGGTGCGTTTGGCAGTGTCAGCCAAAGCACCCCCTCCACACACTGTTGTGCCGCGAACAAAAGAGGCATGGCGGCCAGGGGCCATTGTCGTCGATCTGTGGTGCGCGCCAGGGCAATGGCACCGATGGTTGCAGTAAAAGCTGCTGTGGCAAAGCTGACAGTTGGCGAGAAACACATGGCTTGGCTCTGGCATATGCTTAAGGGACAGGCCCGGTGCGCCTTTCGCCGGCGAACAGGATAGCAGCTAAACTCCTCAGAACCGCCCCCGGTTGCGAAGACGGATGAATATTACAAAATTGTTAGGCGAGAACCTGATCTGATCACCGGTCGCATGCCCAGAGCGCGGAACAGGCTGGGCATGACCAGCAGCACCAGCGGCCCTTGGGCGATCAAGCCGATGATGATCGCCACCGCTAGGGGCTGTTGCATTGAGCCGCCCAGGGCCAGGGGGATCAGGGCCAGGATGGCGGCCAGGGTGGTCATGGCTATGGGGCGCAAACGATTTTGCCCGGCCGCCACCAGGGCTGCCTCTTCGCTCAGTCCCTCGGCGATCATGGCGGTGTATTCGGTGAAATAGAAAATCGCCACTTCGGTGACGATGCCAATCACCATAGTCAAACCCATCAGCGCCATGATGTTCAGCTCAAATGCCGCCAGCCAAAGGCCCGCACCCACGGCGCAGGCTGCGGCAAGCGGCATAAGGATGATCGAGATGACGACGCGCCAGTTCTCATACATCATCAGTAAAAGCACTGTGACCACCGCAATAGCGGCCACGAACACCCCAGCCAGACCGCTAAAAGCGGCCTGCTGCTCGGCGTAAAGGCCACCCATTTCAAAACTGACGCCCGTGGGCAAGGCTCCGGGGCGGCTAAGCATCGCGCTTGCCTCTGCCGCCGTGCCACCCATGTCGCGACCGACCACGCGGGCGGTCACTGCGTCCACACGCCGACCGCCGGCACGGTTGACCTCAGCCTGTCCGGTGACCAGCGACACATCCGCAATGCGCGAGAGGTTGAGGATCTGACCATTCCCAGCTCTGATTGGCAGGTCAGACACATCGGCGATTCGCGCCCGTTCGCCCGGCGCAATCCAGACTCGCACGTCGATGGGCAAGGGCCCCGCGATTACGTGGGTGGCCACTTCGCCGCTCAGCAGGCTCGCAACCTGACGTGAAGCCTCGGCTGGCGAAAGGCCCTCAAGCGCTGTTCGGACTGGATCGAGCCGAACATTGATCGCATCACCCGCGATGATGATCCCGTCGCGGACTTCCGTCGTCCCCCGTACCGATTTGAGGCGCGCGGCTACAGATTGGGCGGTGGCGCGCAGGACATCGGAATCCTCGCCATAAAGTTTTATCACGATGGGTTGCGGGGTCGAGGTCAGGTCGCCGATTAGATCTTCCATCAGTTGCGCGGTTTCGACATCGACACCGGGGACCTGCGCCTGAACCTTGCCGCGCACCTCAGCCATGATGATCTCGATCCCGCGCCGGTTTCCATTCTTAAGGCGAACAAAAAAGTCGCCAACATTCGACTCGGTGAGAGCACTGCCCAACTGCGCGCCGGAGCGCCGTGAAAAAGTGGCGACTTCCGGGGTTGTGGCCAGCACCGACTCGATCTGGCGCACCAGGCGATCACTCTCACTGATCGAAGTCCCGGGGGGCGCGATGTAGTCGAGGATGAAACCGCCCTCGTCGACCTTGGGCATGAAACCACTGGGCAGGGTGAAGAAGGCGAGGCCACCAGCCAGGGCCAGGGGAATGAGGGCGAGACTGGCGAAACGAGGTCTCTGTACGCACCAACTTAAGGCCTCGGAATAACGGGTCGCAAAGCGGGACGCGGCCTCGCCAAGACGACGCACGGCTGCACCAGATCGCCGGGCATTCGGGTTTGCCCGGCCGGGCGCGAACAATCGCTCCACAAGGATCGGCACAATCAGCCAGGCAATGACAAATGAGGCGACTAGACTGGTCGCCATGGTCAAGGCCAGAGCCTTGAAGAAGGCCCCTGTAACGCCGGAAAGAAAGGCCAGGGGTAGGAAAATCAAAATCGTTGCTGCCGATGATCCAGCCAACGGGGTGAGAAACTCTGCTGCCGCCGCTCTCAAAGACCCCAGATGATCATCACCACCTTCATGCAGACGCCGTTCCATGTGTTCGATCATGACGATCGCGTCGTCGATGATCAGACCAATTGCTGCTGCCATGCCGCCCAGTGTCATGATATTAAAGCTCTGACCCAGAACGGCCAAAATCAGGCTTGTCAGGGCCAAAACAGTAGGAACCACGATCACAGCGGCGAGGGTCACGCGCAGGTTGCGCAGGAAGGCCAGCAGCACCAGCGCCGCCAGCACGGCACCAATGGCGATTGCCCAGACCAGATCATTGGCGGATGTCGTGATCAGTTCGCTCTGGTCGTACCAGGGTGAGATTTTCAGGCCGCCGGGCGCGCTGGTACGGCTGCGAACAAACACCTGCCTGATGTCGTTGACGATCCGCACCGTGTCGCCGCTGGGCTGTTGATAGACCTGAACGCTTACCGCATCTTTCCCATCTGCGGAGACGCGAATGAAAGCCGGCGCGCTGGTCAGGCGCACACTGGCGATATCGCCAAGGCGCACGAGGCCACCTCTGGCAGTTTTGATCAGGGTCGCCTCAATATCGGCCGCGCTGCGCAGGTGGCTGTCGGTTACGGTCAGATAGAGTTTGCCACGATCCTCAAGCTTACCTGGTGCATCAAGCACATTCGCCGCCGCCAATGCAGCGCTGATGTCGGACAGGGTCAGGCCATAGGCACGCAAGCGGCCGATATCGGCTTGCACCCGATATTCGCCCCGGCCGCCGCCCAATATATCTACGCGGGCGACGCCGCTGACTTGGCTGAGTAACGGGGTCAGCGTCAGTTCCGCATAGCGCCGCAGCGCCACCGGCCCGATGCGCGCCGATGTCAGGCTGTAGGCGGCGACAGGAAACACCGTTCCGTCCATGCGCCGGATGCTGGTCCTGACCCCGGCGGGAAGACTGGGCCCAGCCTGGGCTACCGCCGCTTGCATACGCTGCAAGGCCAGGTTCATGTCCGCGCCCCAGGCAAAGGCGACGCGCAGTTCTGCCGAACCGCGGCTTGTGGTGCTGCGAAGCTCAGTCACGCCAGGAACCGCGCGCAGGGCCTGTTCGAGAGGGCGAGTGACCACCACGTCGGTCTGATCTACCGGTCGGTCACCGGCATCGACGTTCACCTGAATGCGCGGAAAGGCGATGTTGGGCAACAGGCTGACCGGCAGACCCGCAGCGGCAAAGATGCCAGCGAAAACACCTATAGCCAGGAGGGCCAGGAGTGAGCGACGGTGCCTGGCGAAATGATCCGACAGACTCATTTCTTGGCGGTCCGCACAGCCATTCCATCTTCCAGTTGATAGGCTCCAGATACCGCAACAACGGTTCCGACCGGCGGGCCTCCACTGACTTCGATCTGATCGCCGGATGGTGCACCCGGAGTTATCGCAACTGAATGCGCCTTGCCGGCCCCGACGACGAAGATATGAGCGCCTGCCTCATCAAACACGACCGCCTCGCGGGGCACGGTCGATGCCGTGCGGGCTGTAATCTCGATCTGGCCCTTTACCGGGGCGCCCAGCGGCACGCCGCCGATTGACAGTGCCGCCCAAGCGGTGACGAGACGGCTAGCAGGATCGATCTGATGCCCAACTATGGTCAACCGGCCGTCGGCGCGCCACGCCGGGTCAAAGGGTGAGGTGAGGTTTACGTTCTGGCCGGGGGCCAGTCGCGCCGCTTGGCTGGGCTCGATACTCAATTGTGCTGACATGGCACCCGCCGGAGCCAGAGTGATCAGTGTTGCGCCGGGGGCCACATGCTCGCCGCTCGCTACAGGTGTGGCGGTAATGATGCCCGTGAAGGGCGCGGTCATGCTTTGGTGCGCGCCACCAGCGCCGGTGGAAATCTGAGCGGTACGGGCATCGGCCAGGACTTTTTTTGCAGCGTTAAGCTGGTCGTTGGCGTCAATATGTTCGTCGTACAGCCGTTGCACGCGGGCCAGATCTTTTTGGGCAAAGCCGACGGCATCGCCGGCCTGTCGTGCAGCGGCGGCGCTCTGTGGCGTATCGACCAGGATTAACAGGGGTGTACCGGCCGCGACGCTCTGGCCGGCCACGACCAGCACCCGCTCGACGACCCCATCCCGTGGCGCAGTCAGGCTGCGACTGGCGGCCGGTGCCGCAGTAATCACGCCAAAGGCGCTAACAGTATCGCTGACCCGGCCCTGTTGCACCATCGCTGTGGTGACCAGGGCGACCGGTGTCGGCTCCGCCTCAGATTTCGTGACGCCAAAGATGCGCCACGCGATCAGGGCGATAAGCGCCAGGATGGCAACAGCGAGGACAATCTGCCAAGTCTTGACGGATCTCATGGTTTTTCGCCGCTGGCTTGGGGAAGATCGGAGGGGTCGGGCAGGAACAATTGTGTATCCAGATTGATCTGGGCCAGGTTTGCGGCAAGGGTGGTATCCGCCAGAGCAAGCTCCTGTTTCAGGGCAGCCTGCTCCAAAAGCAGTTCAGACGCGCTGTCCGTATCGCCGCGGTCTAAGGCGCGTTTCGCATTCAACGACATAGCCTGTAGCCGGGGTACCTGATCAGCCAGATTGCTCGCCGCCCGGATACCGGCCTCAAGTTCGCGCCCAGACGACGCCACATCGGCCACGGTTTGATCGAGCCGGGCCTGGTATTCCGCCAAAAGCTGGGCGCGACTGGCTGACTGGATAGCGATTTCACCGCGTCCACGATTGAACAATGGGAGGGTGAGGGTGCCACTGAGACCGTTACTCTTGATCCCGCCATTGTCGCTCTGGCGGCTGAAGCCCAGATTGATCAGAGGAAATTGTGCCAGAACGGCTTTGCGCACATTGGCGTTTTGGGCGCGGTAGCCGGCCTGCAGCGCCAACAGATCTGGACGCCTTTGGGGCAGGGCGGCCAAAGCCGATTGGATGTCCCGCGCCGGTTGTGAGGTGGCAGGAGGACCGGGAATGAGGGGTAGGTTCGTCTCCGGTTTCAGCCCGATCAAGGCGTTCAGGTCGCCCCGCGCCTTGCCGGCACCTTGTCTTGCGGCGGCAAGCTGAGCCTGCGCGTCCAGCCCTGCCGCCTGATCGGCTCCGGCGACAGCGGCACTGACGTCACCGCCGGCGAAAGCCTTGGCCGAGTGATTGGAGCGGCTCTGCAGACCGCCAAGGATGTGATCCAGAACCAAGATCCGCGTCTCGTCGGCCAGAACCGTCGTCGCCAGTACTCTGGCCTGTTGCGCCGCCCCCCATTCCGCCCATAGCAGGTCGAGGTCCGCCTGTTTGGCGGTGGACTTGGCGGCTGCCAGGGCACTCGAATGAGTGATCAGGGTTGCGACATCCAGGGTCGGCGAAAGCCCATACGCCGTCTTCCCGCCAGAGCCCGGTGCGGCGAAATCTGCGGTGACGCCCAGTTGCGGGTCGGGCAGCAAGCCTGCGGCAAAGGCCTGGGCCGCCGACACTTTGGTGGCCGCGCGTCTGGCGTTAAGGTCTGGGCTGTTGAGCACAGCTAGTATCGCAACATCGGTGGGGCTCAGCCCTTTTTCCGCATCAATCCGGTGCCTTGGCAACTGCGCGAGACGAAGTTGCGAGGTATCGACACTCAGTCGCTCGATATTGCCGGCAAGATTGGCAGTCTGCGCCAAGGGCAGGGCCGGTGCGGTAGCACATCCGGCTAGCCACAGCAGTGCCAACCCGCCCCCAAACCTCGCTGCCGGCACCATCACGCGTCGCAATTTCCCATCGCCCCAGTGAGTCTATCTGTGCCCTCAGCGGAAAACCCTATACCAAACATTGTTGTCTTTTTAGTGCGGAGTGATCTGGCTCATTGTGGTTTACGGAGCGGCGGTCCCGGCAAACAAATCCGACGTCTCGCCGTCAGGCAGACTTTCTAAGCCGATTGCGTGCGGACGACGCGAAAGGATCGCCGAGATCTACCGTTAATCTCCGTTAATTACGGTGTCCCACCCGCTTTGGAGGCCCTGTTTCGACGACGTTGGCAAGGCTTTGATCCCGAGAAGGGTTGTGAATGTGGCCATCTTTCATAGGTTCTGTGTCGGTGTTTAAGGGACCATTTTTGCGGAAATATTGCAAAATGTCAATGATGATGCCTACGGCCACACGATTTTGCTAATTCTGCCCCTTCCCTGGGTTTCGCCGTACACGGACATTATGAATCAAAAGAGGTCAGAGTGATTAAGCCTGAACGCTCCCTGAAACCATGCTCAGGCGTTCATTCTATTCGATCTTACCCCTTTTGACTTAAGCGTTCAGCCTCGCGGCGACCAACGTTTTATTTGCCTGAGGAAGGCCAATAATAGAGAACAGATCCGATATGGAGCACGCTTGGGTTGAACCCGACGACGCGCCCGATCTCTCGTCGGGTGAATGGGCGGCAAGGCTTGATGCAACCGCCGTTCGCTGCGGGCGTCCGTGCGCGGCCTCGCGGAAAGTTTCGATGACGTTTCGCCTGGACCCAGAGGTCATGGCTCGGTTTCGCGCTCAAGGCGCAGGCTGGCAGACGAAAAACAATAACATCCTGCGCGACTGGATGGACCAGTACCCGGCGTAGGTTGCGTTGTGGGTGAATCGGTACTTTGGTTACCCCGGAACAATAACCAGCTTGCCCTTTGGCGTTCCCCGCGTTTCCAGTTCCACCAGAGCCGGGATCGCTTCTGAAAGCGACGCGGTTCGCCCGATGGAGATAACTAGGCCGCCCTCCGCCGCCATTTCGGCGAGTTTTGTCAGGACTTCAGTCGATGGATCCCCGAAGATGATCTTCTGGCGGGTGGAGATCAGGCTGGCGATCATTTTGGCAGGGGTGGGGACGATGTGTAGCGCCAGACTGCGTGGCTTCAGCAAAGCTTCGCACGCCTTGAAAGACAGCGAGCCTGCCGTATCGAACACTACATCGCAGCACCCACGAAACGGCGCGGCGTCAAAGCTCCGATAATCGACTACAGTCGTGACGCCGAGTGTCCGCGCCTCCTCGAAGGCCTCAGCACGGCAACTGCCGGCTACGTCGGCACCGGTTGCACGGGCGATCTGTACAGCGGCGCGCCCGACCGCCCCCAGACAGCCATTAATGAACACCAATTGGCCGGCCTGCAGCTTGGCTTTGCGGATGAGTGCGACCCAGGCGGTCGCCCCGGCGATGGGTAGAGTGGCGGCCTGCCCGAAAGACACGCTTGGGGGCTTCAGGGCGGCGTTGTTTTCTGACGTGGTCAGCGTTTCGGCGAAGGCCGCAGCCTCGCGCATGCCCATCGCCCCGAAGACCGCGTCGCCGACCTTGAAGCGCGAGACCTCTGGGCCGACAGCCTCGACAATCCCAGCGAAGTCATTGCCGACCCCCCGGGGAAACCGCGAGCCGGTCATGGCTTTCATCGCGCCGACTCGGATTTTCCAGTCCATGGGGTTCGCTGACGCGGCTCTTACGCGCACGCGAATCTTGCCCTTGCCGGGCTCAGGTGTTGCCGTTTCGCCCAACGCAAGCGTCTCAGGGCCGCCGTAACGGCTGTATTGGATGCGGAGCATGGAAAACTTCCCTTTGGGCAGATACTCTAACCGGGCCAACTGCGCTCTGCTGGCCGGATCGTGTCAATCTGCGTGCGATTATGACCGAACGTCGAGATTTTGTCGCGCCAGCGTGCAGGAACTGCTGTCGATCGCCGAGCGCGCCGCCGCCACGCTGGAGGGGCCATATGCCGACCACGGTGACTGGCTCTACGACGAGAACGGCCTTCCGAAATGAT
>JAYTXQ010000262.1:0-11368 GCA_043742825.1 Caulobacteraceae bacterium
CCCATCGCTCCGCGCGCGCCGCCCTGCATCTGGCGCATAAAGAATACAGAGAGGCCCACCAGCAGCAGAATGGGCAGTGTGTTGGCCAGGATGGTGTAGATCGGACCCGACCCCGGCTGTTCGAAGTCATAAGTCGCCCCATGGGCTTCCAGGCGTTTTTGCAGGTCAGAGGTGTCATAGGGCCCAGTGCTGCTGAGGGTATGACCTTTCTGGTCGTGCGCTTCGATCGCCTGGCCGTGGATAGTCAGTTTTTTTATTTCGCCGGAATCAACGCGATTGAGCAGAGTCGAATAGCTGATCGGCGTTGATTGGGTTCGGCCGGCCCCATTGGCCACCGCCCAAAACGCCACCAGGGCCAAAACAACAGCGCCCCAAAGGGCTATCAAACGCAGATTCATTAACGCGCCTTTCGCATCACTTGGAGGTTATTTAGGGCCTCTGCTCGGGTTTCGCCACGCATCCAATGTCCGCTTCGCTGCGAATGTGTCCAGTGGCGGCCAAAAATCGCATCCACACAAGGCATTCAAGCTGAATGCGATTGTCAGGCGCCAAGACCGGACTTGAGAGGTTTGCGGCCTCGTCGATCAACACCGGCAAGCTCGCGCGCACGGCGGGCGGGAAATTGGCCAAAGCGGCCTTCTGGCCGGCAGGCAGATGTTTCAAGCGGCCCTTCAGTGGGCTAACCCGCAACCCTTCCACGAGCGACGTTATGCAAAACCGGCCGTCCCAGATGTGGGTGACACCTGGGCTCAGAACTTGATCCGGGGTGGCGGCGCGGGAAAACTCACCCGCTTCGCGCGAAATCCACAGGCTCTGTCCATCGCTCTGCGCCCGGGCACCTCGCAGCGAGGCACTGAACGGCCGGCCGCTGATCGCCTCTGTCATGAGCCTTTCCAACTGCCGGGTCCGCGCCAGCCGCTCACTACCCGAGGCACAGATGAGGGCTGCCCCCAGCCCGCGAATCGCCTCCGCTCTTGTCACGACGCTCAAATCGGCGATTTCTACACTCACCACGCCGGTGCCCCGGTCAACGACTCTTAAGGTCAAGGGGGCCGGATCCTCCACCCGGACGTCGCCGTTTGGCCAATCCCGCCCCGCCAAAGCCGATCGCGCACGCGAACGCAAGGCGCGTAGGTCGTCATTGGCCGGATCCTCAATCCAGGTCTCCCGCATCTGAGTTAAAGCGGCACGCAGGTCCGAACGGCGAAGTTCAATCAGCGGCCGCAGGATAAACAGGCCCCGACCCGCGGGCCAGAACGGTACAGGCGACCAAAGTCTGGGCGAGGCCACTGGCGTGCCAGTCTCGCGCATCCATGCCGCCTCCGCCAGATCATCGGCCGTGTGGCCCATCAGGATAACCCGTGCGCCGACCGACCTGGCGATCTGGGCAATCTGCTCGTGGCGCGCCCGTCGCGCCGCCGCGGCCAGTCCGCGCGCAGGCTTTTCCCCCACCCAGGTGGATGTCAGATGCGTAACGCCTAGTGCCTCGGCACGGGTCTGACACCACCGCGCCCAGGTCGCACCCACCGGCTGAATCTGGTGATCGACGGTGACCGCAACGACAGTGCGGCCGTGACTGCGACCCCATGCGTCAGCCGCCAGCAGCAGGGCCAGAGAGTCCCCCCCACCGGAGAACGCCACAACAATGGGTTCTGGCCGGTGAATTTGCAGGCGCCGGTCGAGGTGTTGGGCCACCTGGGGAAAAAAGTCAGGTTTCGTCACGTGCGGCGATCTCTCCTGCCGGCTGACGGAAGGGGCGCAAGCCAAGGCCGGAGCGTCTGAATTTAGCCGAAGCACTCCTCTACCCACATTTGGCCCGCGCTTTGACCTCTGCGGCTCCGGCCCGTACCGAAGTCGGTGCAAGTGGATAGTGTTTGGCCAGTTGCTCGAGTGTCTGACAGGCATCCACAGGCTTATCCAGACTGGTCATCGCCCGCGCCAGGTCGAGGACCCCGTCGGGGGCCCAGCGGGTCCTGGGCCAACCGCGAATGGCATCCAGGTCGGCGGTTGCCGCTTCCGGCCAATCGCGCCTGGCCAACAAAGTTTTGGCCAGACCGTAGTGGGCCTCAGGCACCAAAGGGCTATCGCCGAACCGGTCAATGACATCATGGAAACCCGCCTCAGCCACCGGCATGTTTCCCGCAACCAAAGCTGACTTCGCCATTGCCAGAGCCGCCGCCGCCGTCGCCGGAGGGGGGGCCACAGGCGCGGGCGGCGGCGTCGCCACAGCCGTGAACTTCGCGTCCAACACGGCCAGATGGGCTTTCAGATCTGAATTTTCATTGCGCAGGGCCGCCGCCTCGTTTCGCGATTGGTCCAGATCGTGGCGCACGACCTCAACCTGACCGCTCAAGCGAGACAATGCCTGCTGCACATCCGCCAATTTGTCGGAGAGGCCGACAAGCTGTCCAGGGGTGTCGGCAGGTTGAACGGCGATAGGCTGACCCGATTCCCGCCCTTGGAACACAATGGCGCGGAGTTCCTTCATCGCCTTTTCCATCCGGTCAAGGCGCTTGGCGCCATGTTCGTCCAGAGGCTCGTCCAGCGAAACCTGGGCCGCAGCCCTGCCCGTTACCGCAAGTCCCAGGACCAGGGCAAAAAGCAGGGCTTTGCAACGCCAACTGTCGCCAGCATTGGTCAATTAGCGTGCACCGGCCGTTAACACCGAGTGACCATTGCGGTTCTTCGCCAGACCCTCTTCGCTACCACTGGTATCGGTCAGGTGTTCCTTGCCGTTGGAGAGCGTCATGATCCGATCTGCGGTGACGCCGTGGGCCACAAGATATTCTTTGACACTGTTGGCCCGCCGGGCTCCGAGGGCAAAGTTATATTCGCGAGTGCCGCGCTCATCGCAATTGCCCTCAACGCGGACCTTTACCGAGCCGTAGCGCACCAGCCAAGCGGCCTGAGCATCCAACACAGGCCGGGCATCATCACGAAGGTCGAACTTGTCGTACCCGAACAGGACGCGGTCGCCAGCATTGATGACAAAATCCTGTTCCGAGCCGGCCACTGGGCCAGTCGATACGGGCGGTGGTAGCGGGGGCGGGGGCGGTGGTGGGGGCGGGGTCACCTCGGCCGCCGGAGCCGACGGCGGTGTTGGCGCGATGGGTGCGGGCTTAGGCTTGGAGGCGCAGGCGCTGATCGTCGCTGCGGCGAGCAGGGCAATCATCAAGGGCGCGAGTTTGCGCGGATTAACGGTCATCTTGTTTCACTCCTCGTCCGATAGCCGCGGGTGCGGCAGGGATAGTGCGGCGGTTGGCAGCGCAAAGGGTATGATCCACATAATACCCACGGCTGGCAGTTTTTTGATACAGTTTTGATGGCGAAACCATTTCACAACTCGTCATTTTACGGCAACAGCGGCGACCAGGCCGGATCAGAGGCACCCAGGGGATATCCCGACGGCTGTTCAGCGTGCCCGCCGATATCTACCGTCCAAAGATGCGCGCCATTGGCCCGGGATTCCCGTGAAAACATGATCATTCGGCTGTTGGGAGCCCAGGTGGGACCTTCATCGAGATAGCTGGTGGTCAGCAGTCGCTCATCTGTACCGTCGGTGCGCATAACCCCGATGTGAAAGATCGACCCTTCCTGTTTGGTGAACGCGATCAGCGCCCCATTGGGGCTCCAGACCGGAGTTGTATAGCGCCCGACACCAAACGAGATCCGATGTGAATTAGACCCGTCAAGGTTCATCACATAGAGCTGTGGCGAGCCGCCATGATCAGAATTATAGACGATTTGGGATCCGTCGGGGGAAAAAGAAGGCGAAGTATCGATCGCAGGATCGGTGGTCAGCCGCCTCAAGGTATGGCTGGCCAGATCCATGACGTAAACGTCTGTGTTTCCAGCCGACTCCAGGGAAAATGCGACCTTGCGACCGTCGGCCGAAAATCTCGGGGCAAAGACCATGCCGGCGAACCGGCCCAGAGCCTCCTCCCGACCACTGTCGATATTGCGCAAATATAGCGTTGAGCCGGTCGGGCGCAAAGCCATATAGCTGATCTCAAGGCTGGTGCTGGAAAAGCGCGGCGTGAACACAAGGTTAGAGCCATCCGTGAGGTATTTAGAGTCTGCCCCGTCCTGATCCATTATTGCCAGGCGTCTGATCGGTTTGGCGCGCGTCCCGCTCTCGGCGACAAAGACGATTTTGGTATCGAAATACCCTGGCTGGCCAGTAAGTTTTTGGTATACGGCGTCAGCAATCTTATGCGCCAGACGTCGCCAGGTTTCCGGTGCCGCCGTAAATTCAGCTCCGACCAGATTTTCCCTTGCGTAAACATCCCATAGGCGAAACACGACCTTTAACCGCCCGTCGTTTGCCACCGAAACCTCACCATTGAGCAAGCCCTGGGCCCCGATAGACTTCCAGGGATCGAACTGCGGCGCGGTGGAAATGTCCGGCCCCGCCACTTTGAAGATCGACGGATCCAATGGGCGGAAAAGCTGCGAATGCTCCAAATCATCGCTGATCACCTTAGAAATTTGCGCCGCGATCGGAGGACCAAGAAACGTCGTGATGGCGATGGGGACGGGGGCGGTGACGCCCTGATCGACATTGACCACGATCTCCGCACGCGCCGCCTCCAAGGTGAGCAGACAAAGCAATGTTGCTGTCGCCAGGGCTTTCAGGCCAATCCAGACTTGCGCCATGAGGTGTTTCCTTACCGTTGAGAGCAGGTGTTGTGAGCATCAAAATTTACAGTAATCGACCGGCCCCGATACGCTTCTTCGTAAGGTTCGGCCTGATGCACAGCATCGATCGCCCGGCGCGCGGCGGCAGAGACTAAGGGGTTGGCCGAAGCCTCAGCGCCACCTGCGGTTACCGGGCCGGCAATGCGACCATCGGTCCAGACGGTAAAGTGAACTCTCAGCTTCACCGTGTCCGCGCCTTCTGCGGAGCAATTGACGTTCCATAAACGGCCCAGAAGCTGTTGTAGGCCCTGCATCGCGCTGGCGGAAACACCGGTATCGGCAGGGGCGTGACCGAGCGGCCCGCTGCGGGGCTGTACCGGACCCGGACGGGCAGCGGGAAGGTGTGTCGGCGTGGAGCGATTTGCTTTGGCGACTGTCGCTTGCATGCGCTCCAGGAATGACCGGTCATCGAGCTTTGCCGTCGGTTGAGGCGGCGGGGGTACGGGCTTCGGCGGCGTCGGTGGCTGTACCGCCTCAGGCGGCGGGGGCACGGGCTTTGGCGGCGTCGGTCGCTGTACCGCCTCAGGCGGCGCGGTCGCTTCCACCGGCTGTGGGGCCGTAACTTCCGCAGCGGCCGCAGCCTTTGGCGGTCCGGCGACAATATTTATGGCCACAGCGTTTCCCATAGGCATCATCGGGGCTCTGGCCAGCAGTACGACAACGGCGAATAGGCCGATGTGCAGGCCAAACGACCCCAGAACGGCAGGTGAGCGCCCCTGTGTCCAGCGGCGGTCTGCGGACGTCACCGTCGCACTGCCTTGGGCTGCGGTAGTGGAACGCTTAACCCCGATGATGGCCCGCCGGTGTCGGTGATCAGATTGATATGGCTGAAGCCAGAGGCTGAGAGGCTGGCCATCACCTGGGCGACAATTGCGTAGGGGGCTCGGCCATCGGCACGCACATAGATCGGTCGCTCAGGCCCTGCCCCTTGGCCCTGCCCCCGCGCCTGAATATCGTGCAAAGCCGGCGACAGACTGGCAAACGGCACACTGGTCTGGTTGAGGAACACCGATCCGTCGGCGCGGATCGAGACGTTCAGCGGCTGGGTCTGATCCTGCATGGCCCCCGCCTCGGTCTTGGGTAGCTGCAGCGGAACACCGACCGTCAATAGTGGTGCCGAGATCATGAAGATGATCAGCAGGACCAGCATCACGTCCACAAGGGGCGTGACATTGATTTCCGCTAACGCCCCTCTTCGGCCCCGGCGGCGGCGACCGCGACGCCGCCCCGCCGCAAAAGCATCATGTACTGAAAGCGCCATGGGTCTTCAGGCCTTTTCGGCCAGCCGGCGCTGGATAGCAGTGACCAGATCATCGCCAAACCCTTCGAGCCGTGCTGACGCCTTGCCAGCATCGGTGGAATATTTGTTATAGGCAATATAGGCCGGGATCGCGGCAGCCAGGCCAATGGCCGTGGCAAACAAGGCCTGAGCGATTGAAGGGGCAACCACTGAAAGATTGGTATTCTTCTGTATGGCGATGGCCTGAAACGCCGTCATGATTCCCCACACGGTGCCGAAAAGTCCGATGAACGGCGAGGCGGTGGCAACGATGGCCAAGGTGCCTAAACCCTCCTCCAGTTTCTGACTTTCACGGGCGATCAGAGATTCCAGCACCCGGTCGATGCGTTGTATCAGGAACGCCATCTGGCTGTCGGCGTGGCCGCTACCCAGCAGTCCTTTGCTGCGCGCCTCGCGCCATTCGCGCAGAGCCGCCTGCAACATCCGGGGCAAGGCATGGGTCGGAGCGTCCCCGGCCTGGGCCGCCACCTCTTCCAAAGGTCGGCCCGAGCCCACCTGATCCTCAAAGCGGTCAGCCTCGCGGTTGAAACTGGAAAAGCGCAGAAATTTGTCGATGATCACCATCCATGAGCCCAGGGAGGCCACAGCCAAAGCGATCAGCACGCCCTTAACCACCCAATCGGCATGCAAAAACATATGGATCAGAGAGAAACTCTCTGGGGTAATCGTACCGGCCGGGTCCATGGTCGCCTTCAGCAGTTTTCGCCCCCGCCGCCGCATCGCGCAGCCGGGTGGTAAAACTATGACGCCACTTGGTTAACGAGGACTGAGCAACAGCGGAGTCAGACAGGCCACCAAGTCTATCGGCGGGCGGCGTGGGCGACCGGCCGGGGAGATACAGGCCGCTTCGACCTCGGCGGTGGCAATGGTCTCCTCGGCGCGGGTTATCCGTTGGCTGATCAACAGGCGCGGGCCATTGATTGTGTCATAGCACGTGCGCACCACCAGGGCGTCGTCGATGCGGGCCGCGCGTTTGAAATCCACCGCGATGCGGGTCAGGACGAAGGCACTGGGGTCGGCGCGATCCAGCAGGGCGCTATGGCTGATCCCGGCAAGTCGCAGAAAGTCAGTCCGCCCGCGCTCAAAAAAGCGGACATAATTGGCGTGATAGACCAAGCCAGTGAAATCGGTGTCTTCGTAATAGACTCGTACCGCCAACTGGTGTTCGCGACCGACGAACCGGCCGGCGGAGGGGGCGAGGCTCATGCCTCATCCTCGTCAAACAACATCGGCTGACCCTTGGACGCGGCTGGGGCGGGCATCCCTAAATGCAGATAGGCCTTGGCGCAGGCCAGGCGGCCGCGCGGCGTGCGCTGGATGAACCCCTGTTGCAGCAGGAAGGGCTCAATGACGTCCTCCACCGCATCACGCGCCTCGGCAATGGCATAGGCCAGGGTCTCGACCCCGGCGGGGCCGCCGCCGTAGTTTTCGATCAGGGCGATCAGATAGCGGCGGTCCAGGGAGTCTAGGCCAAAGGGATCCACTTCCAGCCGCGCCAGACCCCGGGCGGCGCAGGCGCGGTCTATCAGCCCGGTCCCCTCGGCGGCGGCAAAGTCGCGCACCCGGCGCAGCAACCGCCCGGCCACGCGGGGCGTGCCCCTGGCGCGCGTGGCGATTTCCAGCGCTCCGTCCGCACTGAGATTGAGCCCCATCTTACGCGCCGCGCCGGTGAGCACCCGTTGCAGTTCCTCTGGTGTATAGAACTCAAGGCGCAGCGGAATGCCAAAGCGATCCCGCAGGGGATTGGCCAACAGGCCGGCCCGCGTCGTCGCCGCCACCAGGGTAAAGGGGGCCAGGTCGAT
This sequence comes from Caulobacteraceae bacterium, assembly GCA_043742825.1. Lineage (GTDB taxonomy): Bacteria > Pseudomonadota > Alphaproteobacteria > Caulobacterales > Caulobacteraceae > Acaudatibacter. Next base: position 7,801 of record JAYTXQ010000262.1, read on the forward strand.
GCGGATTGAGCGGGCAGAAGGCCCCTCGCCGATCATCAGGTCCAGGGCGTGATCTTCCATAGCCGGGTAGAGGATTTCCTCGACGTTCGCAGCCAGGCGGTGGATCTCGTCGATGAAGAGGACGTCGTTGGCCTCCAGATTGGTCAGGATGGCGGCAAGATCGCCGGCCTTGGCCAGCACGGGCCCTGAGGTTGAGCGGAAATTCACCCCCAGTTCGCGGGCGATGATCTGGGCCAGGGTGGTCTTGCCCAGGCCGGGCGGGCCGAACAGCAAGACATGATCCAACGCCTCGCCCCGTCCACGCGCCGCTTCGATATAAACGCGCAGATTGGCCTTGGATCCCTCCTGGCCGACAAACTCGTCCAGAGTCTGGGGCCGCAGGGCCTTGTCAGTTGACTCCAGCGGCGCGGCGTCAGCGGATACCAGGCGGGTCACGTGGCGAGCCTTAGGGTTCGCAGACGACGGGGGCACAATGGCAAGAGGCGAATCGCGGCGCGCATCAGATCCATATCATCGCCCTTGGAAAAGGAATGGGGAAGCGGGCACGTCAATCTGCCACCTCCGGTATCGCTCGGCGCATAAAATTTCCGAACAAAGGTACGGTAAAAGCAATCATTCCATACTCGGGGCTATAGACCATGCCCTTGCGGATCAGGCTGTCGCGGACAGGGCTGGCAGCGCTGGTTGACCGCGCCAACCGTTCAGCAATCAGCGCCGACCGGTGCGGGCCATCGCCAAGGCCAGCCATCGCTCGCAAATATTGTCGCTCCTTAAGGCTCAGGCGTTCAAACCGCATACGAAAGAAACTCTCGTCCAGCGCCGCAACGGCCGCAGGCGTAGCGGCTATGACATCGGCCTTGGTGATCGGTGAGCCCGCCGCGACGTTCCAGCTCTGAAATCCCCATTGTTGCAGGAAGTAGGGATAGCGATCAGTGATTCGCAATATCTCAGTAATTGCGTCGTTTGTGATCTCAACACCCTCGTCGCCAGCGGGCACGCTGAGGGCCTGGGCGGCGAACCCTTCGTCCAATTGGCCGATTTCATCGAAGATGAACATTCGCTCGGCGTAGGATTTGGCCCGGCCGAAATTCCCCAGCAGTTGCGGCAGGCCGGCACCGACGATGCCCACGGGATGCTGGCGCTGGCCAACGCGGTGCAAAGCGGTCACCAGGGCACCCAGATCGGGTTCGCGAACATATTGCAATTCATCGACGAACATCACAAAGGCGGTCTGTCGCTCCGCAGCCGCCATACCGACCAGGGCCAACAGGTCGGAAAGGTCTGTATCCAGGTCACCGCTGTCGGCAACACCAGCTTCGGCTGGTGAGATCGAAGCTTCAAGCTCGCCGAACTTGAGTTTGAACGTGCCAGCGAAATTTCTCAGGGCGCTAAGTGCTTTCTTAGCTTGTGACATGGCCGCCTGGCCTCGATCCAGGCGCAAGAGCGCCGACCGCAGACCTGGGACAATCAGCGCCGGGAGTGATCTGTCTTCAGGCGCTTCAAGCTTCAGACAGATAAATCCGCGATCTTCGCAGCGGCGCTCGACATGATCGAGCAGCACGGTCTTGCCGACGCCACGCAGGCCGATCAGCATGTGATGTTGAGATGATCGACCCAGGCGTAACCGATCCACGGCCACATCAATGTCTTCGATGGTTTTGCCCCTGCCAAAGAGCTCGTGCGGCGGTGGCGTGCCTGCACCGGGGGCAAATGGGTTGTGTCGACGATCCATATATAAGGTTTTTATAGAGATATAAGGTCAGGGTCTATATGGTCCATATTTCTCTATATCTTCGTCGATCAGACCCGGTCACGACAGCTCACCGCCCCAGCTCCTGCAGGGCGGCCTTGATTAAAGCCCCTTCGTCCGCGCCGTCGCCCAGACGCAGAGCGGCTTGGTCCACGAGCCGGCGGGCGGCCATTTCGGCGACCCCCAGTCCCATCAGGGCGGAAACCGCCTCGCCGCTCGCTGACGGTGCGGTTGGTGACGGGGCGGCCCCAGGTTGGGCAATGGACACGAGGCCGCCAGTGATCGGTTTATCCCGTAGCTCTACCAAAATCCGCAAAGCCAGTTTTGGCCCGACACCATTGGCTCGGCCGATAGCCGTCTTGTCCTCCCGCGCCACAGCGCCGGCCAGTTCAGCCGGGCTGAGCACGTCGAGAACCCCCAGGGCCGCCTTGGGTCCGACCCCCTGGACCGACTGTAACAGCACGAAGGTTGCCCGCTCTTCGCGGCTCAGGAACCCATAGAGTCTTGGCCCCGCAGACTCAGTCCACTGGCTCTCTACATGCACCAGAACCTCGTCGCCGGGTGCCGGAAACCGGCCAAGCGTGCGCGATCCACAGCGCACCACATAGCCGACGCCGCCGACATCGATCAGGGCCTCCTCCTCGGTGACCTCAGCCAGTGCGCCGCGCAACCGCCCGATCATGCCGCCCGCCCCAGAACGCCCAGACGCGCCCGCGCCGTGCGGGCATGGGCATGGGCAATGGCCACGGCCAGGGCGTCGGCGGCATCGGCGGTGGGTGCCCCGGCGGTGGGCAGAATGCGGGCGATCATGAAGGCCACCTGAGTTTTGTCCGCGTTACCCGTACCGACGACGGCCTTCTTCACCACCTTGGCGGCATATTCGGCAACGATCAGACCCGCGCGCGCCGGCGCGATCATTATTGCCGCTCGGGCGTGGCCCAACTTCAAGGTTGAGGCTCCGTTGGCGGTCATAAAGGTTTCTTCCACCGCCGCCTCGTGCGGGCCGTGTTGGGCGATGATGTCGGTAACGGCCTCGAACAGAGCCAGCAAACGATCCGAAAGCGCCATGCGGTCATCCGGCGCGATCACCCCGTGGGCAACGTGGCTGAGCCGCGCGCCCTCAACGGCAATGATCCCCCAGCCGGTGCGGCGCAGGCCCGGATCCAATCCCAGAATGCGAATCGCGTTCGTCATGTGTTCGCCAGTGTCGCGCGACGGCAGGCAAAGGGGAAGAGCGCGAGTTGCCACCACGGCTGTCCGGCTTTACCGAACTTCAGAGCGCAGGTAGGTTGCCGCAAAAGTCGGAGCCGGGAAAAATGAGCAACCAAGCCATCGTTCAATCGTTTTTCGCCGCGTGGGAGGCTAAATCTGTGGACGGGATCCTGGCCTTGATGACTACTGACGCCGTGTACGAAAACGTCGGCATGTCGCAATCGGTGGGTCACGAGCAGATCCGCGGGGGCCTCGCTCCATTTATCGGTACTGCCCGGCGGATTGAGTGGGTGGTGCATCATATTGCCGAAACCGCCGACGGTGTGGTTCTGACAGAACGCACAGATATTTTCGAGCTGGCCGACCGGACTCTGACCGCGCCGGTTATGGGGGTGTTTGAGCTGCGAGGTGGCCTGATCCACGCCTGGCGGGACTATTTTGACCTACCCGGTTTCCAAAAGCAGATGGCGTGAGAGCAGGGGTTCAGTTCGGGCTAAGACGGCGCATCAGAGGCGAGCCAAGGCCCAGCAACGCCGCCAGCGTCAGGCCGGCGCTGGCGATATAGAGGGCGTTTTGGGTGCCGATCAGGCTGCCCAGGGCCCCGCC
>JAYTXQ010000263.1:0-11607 GCA_043742825.1 Caulobacteraceae bacterium
ATGGACGAAATCAGCCGCCTGACCGCACTGCAAGGCGCGGAAATTAACGAGGCTAAGAAGGTTCTGGCCAACGAAGCGACAACTCTGCTGCACGGCACGGCGGCGGCCCTGAGTGCGGCGGGCGCGGCTAAGGCCGCTTTTGAGCAAGGGCGGGTATCGAATGATCTGCCGACACTCGAGATTACCATCGCAGAGTTTGACGCAGGCCTGACCCTGGCCGCGCTGACCGAACGTGCTGGCCTGGCATCATCGCGATCCGACGCAAGGCGTCTGGCGCAAGGCGGGGGCCTGCGTCTGAACGACATTGCCATCAACGATGCCCAACGGGCTGTGACCCTGGCAGATCGCGACGCATCCGGCGTGATCAAGCTGGCGGCGGGGCGGAAAAAAATCGTCCTGATCAAACCCGTATGACGGAGCTGCCAATATGACCCTCTCCATCGGCGACACCGCTCCCGATTTTACCCTTGCCGGCGACGGCGGCGAGATTTCGCTTGCTGTCCTAAAAGGCAAAGTCGTGGTGCTTTACTTTTATCCCAAGGACGATACGCCCGGCTGCACGACCGAAGCCAAAGCCTTTAGCGTTCTCGCGGACGATTTTGCCGCCGCCGACGCGGTGGTCATCGGAATCTCCAAAGACACGATCGTGCGGCACGCTAAATTTCGCGCTAAATACGCCCTTACCCCCCTGCTCGGAGCCGACACCGAAGGCAAGGTGATCGAAGCCTACGGCGTCTGGGTGGAAAAAAGTCTTTACGGTCGCCAGTACATGGGCATCGAACGCGCGACCTTCCTGATCGATACTGGCGGCAAAATCGCCAACATCTGGCACAAGGTGAAGGTCAAGGGTCATGCGGAAGAGGTGCTAGCGGCGGTGCAGACGTTGGCTTAGCGCCTGGCCTAACGCGTCATGGCCGCCGCCGTCTGGGTCTCGTTTTTCTGGTAGTCGCGGAAGGCTTTGAAGACCCCGAGTTTCAGGTTGGGCTCCTGACCGGCGGCAATGCGCAGGAGTTGCAGACAGAACCAGCCTTGCTGGCCCCAGCCATTCAAGGCCCGCACCATGGCGAATGGACTTGCATAGCCCATAAGTCCCGGGCCGATCCTCAAGGTTCGTTCATAGGCAGGCAGATTTGATCGTGCCCCACTAAGCAGGCCCGCAGCACAGCCAGGATCAACACAGAACGGCCGCCCCACGCCCACAACGTCAATCGCTCCTGCGGCCAAAGCAGCATTCATCCCGGCCAGAGAGCGAAAGCCGCCTGTGACCATCAATGGCATCGTCGTTGCAGCCCGAATGTCCGCGGCGTAGTCGAGAAAATAGGCCTCGCGGGCGACAGTGCTTTCGCGGCGGACTTCGGATTTTTCCGGATGCAGGGTCAGGTTGTCCAAACCCACGAGGCGAGGCTGTTCATAGGTGCCACCAGAGATTTCAAGCAGATCAACACACTCAGTGTTCAGCCAGGCTGCCACCTGAATGGAATCGGCGTGGCTAAAGCCACCGCGTTGAAAATCGGCTGAGTTGAGCTTTACCGCCAGGGGAAAATCGGCACCCACCGCCCTGCGGACTGAGCGGACGATTTCCAGCAACAGACGCGCGCGGTTCTCCAGGCTGCCGCCCCAGGCATCGGTGCGGGTATTCACATCGGGTGAGAGAAACTCGCTGATCAGATAGCCGTGGGCGGCAGGATCTGTACCCCGGTAAATCCGGTCTCGCGTGCCACCCTCGCTGCATAGCCAAAGCGGCCAATGGCATCGAGAATCTCCGGCTTGATCATGGCGCGCGGCTTACCGAACTGCGCCCCAGGCATAGCCAGAGCGATGTCCGACGGCCCCAGGCTCGGGATTGACACTCGCAGGCGTCTGACGCCCGGCGTGCGATATCTGCATCCAAAGATGCGTGCCGTTTTGAGTCCCGGCGGCGGCGTAGGCGCGCAGCGCGGCCAGGGCTTCGGGAGACTGCGGGCCGTCGATGGCGACATTGCCCGGACGTTCCAGAAACCGGCGGTCCACCTGCACATTGCCGGTGAGCAACATCCCCGCGCCACTCCCAGCCCATCGACGATAGAGCCGCACATGGCGCTGCGTGGCGCGGTTATTCGTATCTGCGGCACCCTCGGTCATGGCCGCCTTGACCAGCCGATTTTTCAGCACCGCACCGCAGGGCAGAGTGATCGGCGAATTGAGGGTCACAGCTATTGTCATACCAAGATCTCGATTGAAGGATTGATCCGAAACCGTCGCGCACATTCTCTACCCCTCCCGGGTTGCGCCAACGCTTTGGGCCAGGGACGCGGTCATAAAGCGGTCGAGGTCGCCGTCCAGGACGCCTGAGGTGTCGCTAGTCTCTACCTGCGTGCGCAGGTCTTTGACCATCTGGTAGGGCTGCAGGACATAGGATCGGATCTGGTGGCCCCAGCCGATGTCGCTCTTGCCGTCTTCCACCGTCTTGGCCACGTCGGCCCGGCGTTGCAGTTCGCGTTCATACAGCCGCGCGCGTAGCATTTTCCAGGCCTGGTCCCGGTTCTGATGCTGCGAACGCTGGTTCTGGCAAGCGACGACGATGCCCGACGGGGCGTGGGTCAGGCGAACTGCGGAGTCGGTCTTATTCACGTGCTGACCGCCCGAGCCGCTGGCTCGATAGGTATCGGTGCGCACGTCGGAGGCGTTGATCTCGATCTCGATCTTGTCGTCAACCACCGGATAGACCCAGACCGAAGCAAAGCTGGTATGCCGCTTTGCAGCAGAGTCAAAGGGTGAGATGCGCACCAGGCGGTGCACGCCTGCCTCGGTCTTCAGCCAGCCATAGGCGTTGGTGCCGGAAACTTTCAGGGTTGCCGACTTGATGCCCACCTGTTCGCCATCAGTCTCCTCGATCAACTCCACAGCCATGTCGTGGGCATTGGCCCAGCGGGTGTACATGCGCAATAGCATCGCCGCCCAGTCGGTGGACTCGGTGCCACCGGCCCCCGAATTGACCTCAATGAAGCTGTCATTTCCATCGGCCTCACCCGACAAAAGGGCCTCAAGCTCAGCCCTGCCAGACGACGCCTTCAGAGCGGCAAGCTGCGCGCTCATGTCATCCAGCGACGACTGATCGCCCTCGGCGTCGGCCATCTGAACGAACTCCAGCGCATCTACCAGCTCGCGTTCAATCCGGCGCACAGCCTCGACCTGTTCGGCCAGGCGGGTGCGCTCGCGCATCAGGGTCTGAGCGGCCTCGGCGTCATTCCAAAAGTCAGGAGCCTCTGACCGCGCGTTCAGCTCGTCCAGTCGTCCCAATGCGGCATCCCAGTCAAAGACGCCTCCTGAGCAAGCCGATGGACTGCTCGATATCGGCTGCATTGGCCTCGATATCCGCTCTCATGACGTTCGCCTGACACTAAGAAAGATGAGCGCGCGGGATACCCCGCGCGCGGGATCAATACAATCCGTTCAGATCATCAGGCGACTTAGGCGGCTTGGTGACCTTGGGCGGTGCGAGAGTGCCTGGCGGCAGCGCCGGCCCAGGTGCCGGGGCGATGACGAAATCCCCTGGGCTCGCTGGATTGGCGTCCACCGGCGTGGCGACAAGCTTGGGTTCAGTGCCAGGACGGAACGCCTCACGGTTGGGTCCGACCATGGCAAATTTGGTGTCGGGCGGGGCTTTGAAATCCAGAGGCGGAAAGCCCTTTTGCGCTTCCTGCATGAATTCGATGAAGATCGGCAAAGCGGCAACGGCCCCGGTTTCGCCCTCACCTAGGGAATGGTTGTCATCAAAGCCGACAAACACGCCGACAACGATCTGGGGGGAAAAACCCATGAACCAGGCACTGCGAAACTCATTTGTTGTGCCCGTCTTACCGCCAATTGGTCGGCCGAGCACGGAGGCCGACGCCGCTGTGCCGCGCAGGACCACCCCTTCAAGCATGGTCTGAATCTGATAGGCGGTTATCGGATTGATCAGCTGTTCGCCCGTGGGCGGGATATCGGGGCCGTCCTGGCCGGAAAAGCCTTGAGTACAGGCGGCGCAGTCACGCTTGTCAGAGCGATAGAGGATTTTGCCCTGACGGTCCTGGGCCAGCTCCACCAGATGTGGCTCAACCTTACGCCCGCCATTGACCAGAGCCGAATAGGCTGTTGTCAGCCGATAGGGTGTGGTCTCCCCCGCCCCCAGAGCCATGGGCAGGACCGGGGCCATCGAATCGACGATGCCAAAACGCTTTGCCGTATTGACGATATTCGCCATCTTTACCTGCATGGCGATGCGAACCGTCATTGTGTTGAGCGACAGTTCCAGGCCACGGCGAAAGACCAGGGGACCGCGGAAACTATGCTCGTAGTTCTCCGGGCTCCAACGCTCGCCTCCGCCGGCTGAAAGGGTCAGGGGGGCATCCATGACGATGCTGGCGGGCGTAAACTGTCCCGACTCCAGCGCCGTGGCATAGACAAACGGCTTAAAGGATGATCCCGGCTGGCGCAGGGCCTGGGTGGCGCGATTGAAGTTTGACAGCGAAAAACTATAGCCGCCGACCATGGCCAGGACCCGGCCGCTGTTGGGCTCCATGACCACGATCGCCCCGTTCACTAACGGCACCTGCCGCAACCTCAGGCCGCCGTGCTCCGCGGCCTCGACGAACACCAGATCACCCACCGACAGCCCGCGCCCGGCCCGCGCCCAGGCCACATCACCCGGCACGATCTGGCCGACGCTGTTGTCGGCCGCGATCTGCGCCCTGACGGCACCATCTGCCTTGATGATCACCGCAGCGCGCCAGTTTTTGCGCTCCGCCGGGGGTGTTTTGGCCAGGCTCGCTGCCTGCCAGCCGGGGGTTATGGCCACCCGGCCCCAACCTCCACGCCAGCCATGGCGATGATCATAGGTTTCCAGCCCGTCCATCAGGGCGATACGCGCTGCGGTCTGCAAGCGGGGATCCAGCGTCGTGCGAAGATAGTATCCGCCCCGGCTCAAATCCGCGCCGATGCTACTCAGGTGCGTGGCCTCGCGACGGGCTTCCTCAACAAAATAGTCGGCGTCATGATATTTGCTGCGGGCGGGAGCCGCCTCGACTTTTAGTTCCTCGGCCATGGCTACCCGAGCCTGAGCGTGGGTCACCCAGCCCAGATCCGCCATCTCCTTCAAAATCATATTGCGGCGTGCGGTTGCGGCGGCCTTTTGCTTCACTGGGCGATAATTGTCCGGGCCCTTGGGCAAAGCGGCCAGATAGGCGCATTGAGCTAGGGTCAACTCGGATATCGACTTACCGAAATAGTTATAGGCCGCAGCCCCGACGCCGTAGGATCGATACCCCAGCCAGATCTCGTTCAGATACAGTTCCAGGATCTGCGGCTTGCTCAAGACCTGTTCCAGCCGCGAAGCGAGGATGGCTTCCTTCAGTTTGCGACCGACGGTGACATCGTTGTTGAGCAGCACATTCTTGGCCACCTGTTGGGTGATGGTTGAGCCGCCCTCAGGCCGGCGGCCCTGCAGAACGTTGAACACATCCTTGACCATGGCCCGCGAGACGCCACCGACATCCACCGCCCCATGGTTGAAAAAGCTGTGATCCTCGGCGGCCAAAAAGGCATAGATCAGTCGCGGCGGCATCTGATCATAGGGAACATAGATGCGTCGAATCTTGGAATATTCCCCGATCAGGGTGCCGTCCCACGCGTAGACCCGAGTCGCCGTGGGCGGATGATAATCGGCCAGATCATTGGCGCTGGGCATCTGAGCAAACAGCACGCCGGCATAGATCGCCGCCGAAACCCCCGCGATCAGCGCAAGGCCTGCAATTGCCAAACCGGCCAGGCCAAAGCGGCGACGCACGCGATCCAAAATAAGTTAACCTCCACAAGGCAGCGCACCGCCCGCTGCCTTCGACCCATGCCTTAGCAATCTTCACTGAGGGTGCCAACGGCGAGACTTGACGCTCTTAGGGTTTTGGGCTTGAACATATCAAGAACGTTGGGGAGCTATGTGATGCGCGCAAATGGCAAGATCGACTATGTAGAGTTTCCGGGAACGGATCTTCCGGCCACGAAAAGCTTTTACACGGCAGCCTTCGGCTGGAGCTTCACCGACTATGGTCCAGGCTATGCGGCATTTGAAAGCCAGGGCACAGACGGGGGCTTCACTACCGATCCGGAAGCCCCAAAGTCTGCGCTGGTGATCCTCTACGCTGAGGATCTGGAGGCGATGCAGGCTAAGGTCGAAGCGGCGGGCGGTGTGATCAGCACAGCCATCTTCACATTTCCCGGTGGCCGCCGCTTTCACTTCCGCGACCCCTCTGGCAACGAACTTGCGGTTTGGTCTGGGACATAGTCGTCTGGGCGTTGGAGCCCGATACGCAAAGATAACAGCTAGCCCGTTCCCGCCCCTCAGCCCCGTTTACACCCCGCCGAGGAAGTCGAATTTGCCGATGGCGACGCCGTTGTGGCGCAGGATGTCGTAGGCGGTGCTGATGTGGAAATAGAGGTTGGGCAGGGAGATGTTGAGCAGAAATACCTGACCGGTGAAGGTCAGTTCAGTGCCCGGGATCTGCAGTGTTACGCTGCGAGATTCTGAGCCCTCGAAGGCCTCCGCGCCGACTGAGTTGACATAGGCGATGGTGGTGGCGATGCGGGTCTGGAGTTCGTCGAAGCTCGTCTCAGTATCAGGGTTCACGGGGGCAACTGTGCCGGTCAGCCTCGCAACGGCACCCTTGGCTGCGTCGCAGGCGATCTGCACCTGGCGTGAAAGGGGGTGCATATCGGGTGCCAGGCGGGCGCTGGTCAGGACGAGGGGATCAATGCCGCGCGCCTGCGCCGACGCAGCACCTTTTTCGAGAATTTTGGCCAGATTGTTCAGCATTCGGACAAAGACCGGAACCGAGACATCATACATCGAGAGCGACATGGAAGGACTTTCCTGAAGTGGGACGGGCAGGTACGGTCGACGAACCAGAGCACACGCGCGATCCGTACACGGCCGAGCGTTGATTGGCGACCAGCAACTGGTTCCGCCAGATTCCTTTTGGACAGCGCCGGTTCCATCGCCTTTGGAAATGCGTCGAACACGGTATTCGACGTGTTTGTCCTGCTGTTGGCCGTCGGACCGCTCTGGTGGCCTAAGCTTCCAGATCAAAGAAAGCTGTCTATCTGCGTCGAGAGCGAGGTCAGCGCCCAACAACGCGCCTGGTTGTAGGGCCCCGGTCGGCCTTCACCGGCGGCCAGCCGCATCGTTACCTGCCCGACTAGTAGGGTTGTGAACGCCGTGCCGTCCTCCCTGTCCGCTGGAGGTAGAAGATCGTATCGCCAGGATATCCGAAGACGTTATGTTCGAGCATTCCTGCCAAGGCTTCGCACACCATAGGGCGCGCGGACCAGCCTGACCCCCCGATGTTCACGCAGGCTGTTCGGTCGTTTCGTCATAGACAACGATACCTTGCTGGATGGAGAGAAGTGGGTAGTGTGATATCCTTGCAGGACAGATCGAAGACTATCGACCATGAACATGATTCATTCTTTCGCACTTGCCGGCGACCCACGCGTGGCGCGCTGTGAGGTTTCATCTGAGAATTTCGAGTGCATCCACAACCACGCAATTTACGCATGTTCGTCAGTTTCACAGTAGCGTACGCCGAGCCGCAGTCGGTGACTGTACGTCGGCTTGTCGCCTCGTCACGCTCGTTGTCGCATTGAAACCTCGGCCCGCAACAGCATCCAGCGTGGCTATCGCCTGTGGGCTCCTCGGTCTCGTGCCCTTCTGGGCATTGCCTGTGTCCATTGTAGTCCTACCGGGCAGCGCCGAACTCTCGGTTGTTATCGTCGCGGTCTACGCGGCTTTGATCCTGTCGTTCCTGGGCGGCGCACGCTGGGGTATGGCGCTGAAGGCGCCGGAACCGGACCCCGTCGCACTAATGTTGGCGATGGCTCCAACCTTATTCGCCTGGGGCCTGCTCATCATCTATCATGGCGCAGAGCGCGCGCTATTGTTTGGATTTGCCGCAGCACTTGGCATCGTCGGCCTTTGGGATATGACCTCGTCCGACACGCCGCAATGGTACCGGCGGCTGCGACTGGTGCTGACTACAGGTGCCGCCGGAGGCCTTTACGTCGGCGCTTTGCTGCTGAAGCGGTGAAATCGGTTTACGGAGTTACTATATCGCTCGCATGGCCTGAGCATCTCGTGCCGCCTGAGAGGCAATTGACTCAACCGGAAAAGCAGAGAGTCCAACATGAAGATGATTTACTCGACCCTTACAATGATAGCGGTAATGACACTGTTTAGTGCGCCTGCCAACGCAACCGAGGAGCCCTCCTTCAGGTCGGTGCTCAAGAGCGGCGAATTCGAGTTGCGCGACTATCCTGCTCTCGTCGTCGCCGAGGTGACAGTCGCCGGCGCACAAAATGAGGCCGCCAGCCGTGGATTCCGCATTCTTGCAGGCTATATCTTTGGCGGCAACCAGAGGCGTCAGGCGAGTAACACGCGCGCAGCCGCGCCTCAGGGGCCGTCCAGTGAGAAAATCGCCATGACGGCACCTGTAACCCAGGTCCCGAACGGCGGGAAATGGATCGTGCGGTTCACTATGCCAAAGGGCTACACGCTGGGCTCACTGCCCACACCCAATGACAAGAGGGTTCAATTGCGGCAGGTGCCGCCATCGCGCTTCGCTGTCCTACAGTTTTCGGGGTTGGCGCGCCCGGATGCTGTCAGCGCAAAATCCGCCGAGCTTCTCGCCGCTGCCAAAGCCCATCACCTCAAGCCGGTTGGTGCCGTCGCTCTGGCCCAATACAACCCCCCTTGGACTCTCTGGTTCATGAGGCGCAACGAGGTCATGATCGCCGTTAACTGATTGCATTCGGACCGCAAAGGTAGGTTTTTTCGCGCCCATTTTTTGTGAGTCGTGATCAGTTAGACCTGTCGTTATCGCGAAATTGACAGTTAGGCAGCCACCGTGTCACGCCTCTGGACGGGGCCATCAACGACATCGAACTCGACTTCGAACTCCTGGAAATTATTGGAAGTCACGTCGAAACTGTGATCGCAAACTTGGTGCCAACTGGTGAATTTCAAAAGACCTTGCGCCGCTGGCTGTGCGGACATGCAACTCCGCCGGAGACTGATGAGGCGATAACGTGTCTCCTGGCTCTGATCGCCGATCTTGAGATGTCTAACCCGTAGATGAGCAGTCGCACCTCGGTGGATAGCCTAATACAGGCTTGCCCGACCCACTTGCCTCAGGAGCGAGAGGCCCTTGATGTGCCCGGGGTCGCACAATTTCGTCTGGTCAGGGGGTCGAGGGGGAGAGCCGGGATACCCGTGCGGCTAAGGGCCCATTTTTGGCGATTCGGTCTCGTCAGGTCCGGCCACAGGCGCAGCCACCAACACAGATCTCGACTGGGTGATCCAGTTGATCCGGGGCCTGTGCGCCACAACCCTACGCTAGGATGCCCTTGTCGGTTCGCCGGTCCGATTGCAAGGAAGTGAACGTTTCCACGGGCGTAAAGCGCCGCGCCCCTATAGATTTCTGCATGAGGCCAGTCGGCGAATTTTGCGCTTGCCGGGCATTGTCGGAAGCGGGCTGCGATGGCACCCTGGGAGGTGTTATTTTTGGTCTAAAAGCCGATGTCGAGGCCACGCACTTTCTGTGCGATCTCATCGACGTCATCTTCGACACAGAAAGCGCCACGTTCCGGCGTGGGGATATCTAGGATTTTCTGCGCGGTGGCGACCGCCGGATAGCCCTCAATTCGTTCCAGGTGGGACTGGCCAACGGGATCAACACCAAACTCGCGGCGCTGAAGGCCACCCGCCAGAAGGCCGCCACCAAGAGCACCGGCTCCGACCTCGTGGCTGCCAAACACTCGGTCGTAAATAAGGAAATCGACAGCCTCGGCCTCGGCAGCTTGCGACCCCATTGCTGAAATCGGAGTCCGAGGCTAGTTTGCCTCCGCCGACATTCGTTCAGCGCCGCTATCAGCTCGGCGAAGGGGGGAATTGGATGAAGAGACCACTCGCCGCAGTTTCGTTTGCTCTTATCCTAGCCACGGCAGCTGGGGCGCAAGAGGAGCACCATCATCATCCAGCACCAGAGCATCTAGGTACAGTTCACTTCCAGGCCAGTTGTGCGGCAGCGGTAACGACAGGGTTTGATCGCGCCGTAGCGCTCCTGCACTCCTTCGCCTACGATGCTGCTGACAATGAGTTTGCCGTTGTTGCAGCCCGCGATCCAACATGCGCGATGGCGCATTGGGGACGCGCAATGACCCAATATCACCAGCTCTGGGATGCCCCGGCCGGAGCCGGGCTTGCAGTCGGCATCCGCGAGATCGGTCAGGCGAAGGCTATGGCCACGGGAACCCCTCGCGAACGCGCGCTCATCGCCGCGCTTGGCACCTATTACGTGCAGGCAAACGAGGTCCCTTCAGCAACGCGTGCGGTGCGTTACTCGGACGCTATGGCCGCAGTCTCGCACGACTATCCACACGATGCCGAGATCGCAGCGTTCTACGCTCTATCGCTTGTGTCTACTGCACTACCGACCGACCGCACACATGCGCGCCAAAAGCATGCCGCTGATATTCTGGAGCCAATCTGGAAACGCGCACCGAATCATCCCGGCGTTCCGCATTATTTGATCCACGCTTATGACAGTGCCGAGTTGGCGCAGCGTGGCCTGCACGCTGCGCGCGCCTATGCGAAGATCGCGCCGTCTGCGCCGCATGCTCTCCATATGCCCTCCCATATTTTTACACGTCTGGGGCTGTGGGATGACTCGATCAGGTCAAACATCATGGCGCGCGATGCGGCACGCACCCAGGGCGACGTCGGCGAGGCGCTACACGCCATGGATTATCTGACGTACGCCTATCTTCAACGCAACCGCACTGCCGATGCGGCGCGGGTAGTCGCAGAACTCAAGGCTATGAGCGGCCTGTCTGCCGCCGGCTTTAAGATCGGCTATGCGGGCAACGCGATGCCCGTCCGTATCGCAATTGAGACCCGTGATTGGCAAACAGCCTCACAGCTTACCCCGATGCCCGGTTCCGCTCCTCAGGTGGCGGCGATGGTTTGGTGGGCTCGCGCCTTAGGCAAGCTGCGCGCAGCAAGGCCAATTTCCGCTGACGCCGACATTGCCGAGCTCCAGGCTTGTCGCGACGCACTACAAGCGGCCAACGACAGCTACTGGATGGCGGAGGTCGATGCTCTGCTGAAGTCAGCGCAGAGTTGGCGCCTTGCCGCGGCGGGCAAGAACGAAGCGGCGATCGCGACAATGACCGCAGCTGCCGATGAGGAGGACGGGCTTGAGAAACTTCCTCTCACGCCAGGGCCCGTCGTGCCCGCACGCGAGCAGCTAGGTGGGCTTCTGCTCGGTCTAGGCAAGTCGAGAGACGCGCTTAACGCCTTCGAGGCAGCGTTAGTACTTGCGCCCGGCAGAATGGGCGCGCTGCGAGGAAAGGCCGAAGCGGAGCACCAGATTAGCGGCTTCTAGGGCCGGAGCCGAGCGAGGCGGTCCGCAACGACGGACCAGTCGCTATCCTATTCATCGCGCTCGAAAGTAAGCGTTGCTTCACCCCCACGTTGTCGGCGCTGATCTGACCTGCGAGTTTCGGGTCTGATTGGCTTGGAGTTTCGTGGATATGGAT
>JAYTXQ010000264.1:0-3871 GCA_043742825.1 Caulobacteraceae bacterium
CCCAGAACCCGCAGGCCTTGCTCGGCGAACGCAAGCACCACGCTGGATAGACGCTCGATGTCAGCGGGCGCTAGCTTGCAGAGCTTGAAGATCGCCTCCGGCGCCCCCTTGGCGGCGGCTAGGGCTTGGCCGTCTGACTGCCGCCAAACCTGAATAATCGCCATCAGCTCCGGCCGCAGCGGCCAGGCACGCTCGGGTTCTGGTTCGCTTTGCTGGGCGGGCGCATCTACAAGCAGGGTCTGGATCGCCTTGTCCATGGGATCGGTCGGCCGAACGGCGGAGGCGAGCCCGGCGAGCGCCAACAGATGCGCGGAGTCCGGGGTCGCTGCGGGTGTTCCGGCCTTAACAAGGACATCGTCGCTGCCAGTCCACAGGCGAGCGACCTGCATCGTGTTCTCGGTGAGGGTGCCGGTCTTATCCACGCATAGAACCGTAGCGCCGCCCAGGGCCTCGACGACGGCGCTTCGGCGCGTGAGTACCCTGTGCTTGGCGAGCCGCCAGGCGCCCAACGCCAGGAAGGCAGCCAGAATCATCGGAAATTCTTCCGGGATTAATGCTATGGCGACCGTCACCCCAGCCAGGACACCGCCGACCCAGTCGTGCCGAAAGAGCCCATAGGCCAGCGCGACAAGTCCGCAGAATCCTAGCGCAAAAACGCCCAAAACGGTTACAAGCCGCCCAGCGGTTCTCTGCAGGGGCGTCGGCTCCCGGTCGATTGCCGCCAGCGATGTCCCGATCCGCCCTAGGGCAGACAATACTCCGGTACGGTTAACCTGAACCACGCCCTGCCCACGCACCACCATCGTACCGGCAAACAGGTTGGGGCATAAGTCCGCCCCAGGTGCTGCGTCCGGCTCTGATGCCTCACCGAGTTGGGCTATCCTTTTCGAAACCGGTGCCGATTCGCCAGTAAGCATCGACTCGTCAACGCTTAGCACGTCACCGGCAACCAATCTTCCGTCGGCCGCCAGGCGTTCACCCTCACCCACCAGAACAATGTCGTCGGGGACGAGTTCGCGGGAGGGCATCCGACGTTCCACCCCGCCACGAATCACACGCACCTGGGGCTGGGCAAGGTCGCGCAGCGAGGCCAGTGCGCGTTCGCTGCGGCTCTCCTGAAATATGACGAGGCCGATCGCGGCCGTTGCACCTGCGACCAGGAACAGCCCCTCGCCGAGATCACCCAGGACCAGGTAGAGTATCGAAGCGCCGATCAGGAGCAGGAACATCGGCTCGCGCATTGTCTCAATGACGATCTTGACGAAGCTGCGGCCACCGCTGCGGGGCAGTTCATTCGGACCAGTCGTGGTCAGTCTCCGGCGGGCCTCGATGTCGGTCAAACCACAGAGCGTATCGGTGAACATTTCTAGATTTTCTCGGCTGCGCGCCGCCTCCAGTGGAGGTGCAGTCCGGTATGCTTCCGCACCTCGACCCGATCGCCGATCACGTCTTCGATGTAGAGGTGGTTCACCATCACGATCAGGACGACGGTGAATGGGGCGGCGAGGAACACGCCTACTGGACCCAGCAGAAGGGCAAAAACTACCGTGGAGAAGATCGAGACCACTGGTGGAATATCCACCGACTCGTTCTGCACATAGGGGGTGATGAAGGTGCCCTCGACGAAATGGATGGCCCAGAAAAGGAGGGCGACCACCAGCGCTTTGATCGGATCCTGCAGAAAGCCGATCAGCATCCCCGGTAGCGCCGCCATCACGGCACCGAGGTTCGGGATGAAGGTCAGTATGGCCCCAGTCAGACCCAGGGCGAACGGCGCATCGATACCCAGGGCCCAGAGCCCCAGGCCTGACATCACACCGATGGCCGCCATAACGACTAACCGGCCGAGCAGCCAGCGCCGAAGGGTGTGAGTGATCGCGCCCAGCACCTGGGCGTAACGCACACGCTTAGCGCGCGGCATTAGGCCTAAAAAATCGTTGCGATACCGATCCGGATCGAGGGCGAGGAAAACTGCAGACCCCACCATCACCAGAGCGTAGGTGAACGCCTGACCGAACCCGCCGACTAGGCTGGCCACGAGGCGTGGACCCGAGGCTGTGGCGGCAGAATATAGCGAGATGCGGCCCTGGGTGACCAAGTCGCGGCCCAGAGAGCTAGCGTTGAACAAGGCCGCTAATGTCGTCAGGCTGGCCGGCAGCTTTTGGGTCAGCTCGCCATATTGGGCAGCTACAGTAGCGCCGAAAACCTCGAACGAAAGAACAATAGCCCCAAGCGTGACGAGCACGGCCAAGG
Source organism: Caulobacteraceae bacterium (assembly GCA_043742825.1). Classification (GTDB taxonomy): domain Bacteria; phylum Pseudomonadota; class Alphaproteobacteria; order Caulobacterales; family Caulobacteraceae; genus Acaudatibacter. Next base: position 2,254 of record JAYTXQ010000264.1, read on the forward strand.
CCAGTGCGGCGGTGGCCGGCAGCCTGGTCAGGCGGCTGAGCGTGTCCGCCAGACCGCGGAACCCGACCGCCAGGACGATCGCCCCGAATGCAACCAGAAGCGCATCCTGCACTCGCCACAGGACCAATCCGATGAACAGGAAGAGCGCGATGAGCAGGAGCTGCAAGACAAAGACACCGATACCGACCTTTGAGGCTGATACCAGGGGCGTCTGGCTGGGATCTTCGGCCATAACCGTTATTGGCTTGGTGCTGTTATAGTGGGACGACAAGGTGATGGTGCCGCCATAGCGAAGCTAGCCCCACTCCTATCCTGTCCCTTCGTCCAGCAGACCGGACCCTGGACGACCGATCGGGTCGCGGATGCGACCAGCCAATCAGCTGCTGAGGGTGTTTCAAGCCCCGCCGCCGCCAGCCGGATGACCAAGGTTGCAGGGTTGGGTTTGGCCGTCGGTCCTGCTGGGAGCGTCACGCGATAGCTGATTACGCCGCCGCCGAAGGATGGCGTGAGCCCCTCCAAGCACAGGGCGGTCGCGCAGGTCGACCAAGCTTGGATTGCGGTATCTGCCATCGGCTTCGACTTGACGAACTGTGGCAGCCGCTCACCGCGTCCAGCCAGGATCAAGGCGCGATTAATGTTCTCCCGAACCATGTTGATCGATAGATATAGGACCGGCCGATCGGCACGATCCGCCGTCAACTGAGCGCGCTCCCCGGCCGCTTGTCCGTAGATCCGTGAGACATAGTCGGTCAGGGCAATCAACGCTCGTTGCTGAGTCGACTGATCGGTCGAGGCGCAGGCCGTTCTAAATGCGGCGACATCGGCAAGCGAAAGCTCAGGGTTTCCGGACGACAATCGCACGCCCCGCCAGGCACAGGCCATCGCAGGGTCAGGGCTGCCACAAATGCTGTCTTTGTCGAAACAAGCGGCCAATGACACCTGGGCGGCTACATCGCCGCTGAGAGCCTCGTGAAGATATTCTGGTGCCTTCCTGATGGCTGCGGACTTGTGTTCTTCGGTGCAGGCCGCCACAATAAAGCTAGATAGCAACAGTGCGATAACCGTCATTCTCGTCAATAGAACCGGCGCCATTTTATTGTCCTCGCGTGCATAGTGGCGTATCAATTGGCAAAACGTTAACTGATGTAGCGTTGAAAGGTTCCCTAGCTGGCGCGCGTACGTACAATATGGGGCAGGCTTGGCCGGTGGGCCTTGATATGCCTCAAAGGGTGCGCGTGCGATGATTGCCTGTCATGCCGCCGCGCGGTGCTGTCAGTCCAACGGCTACTTGTCTCCAGAGTGGCGCACAGAGCCCAAACCCAACTACCGTTTAGGCCATGACTGAGCGCCACTCGGCCAGCGCGGTCGAGTGTCTATCGTTGTAGATTTTGCGGCTGATGAGGTGGCGCGCCTGAATGAAGTGGTTGTGGACCTGGGCGGGAACCGATGAGAATTTCTGGAGTGTTTTCATCCTCCGAAATCTGAGCATCGCGCGCTCTCGTCGTCGGAAGGGCTGGTGGGAATTCTCGGCCCGGTTGTTCAGCCAGCGCACTGTCACTTTCTTGTCCGGGGCCCCGATTTGCTTCAGGGCCACGCCCTAGGATCGAAGATCGTCGGT
>JAYTXQ010000265.1:0-4164 GCA_043742825.1 Caulobacteraceae bacterium
ACCGTGCACCGCCGCGACGATTGGCGCGTCCATCCGTTGCAATCGCGCGATGGCGCTGTGTAGTCCGGTTGTCCAGCGTTTGATGTTGGCGGGAAGTCCCGGCAGGTCGCCGACAAAGGCATTGATGTCGCCGCCATAGCTAAAGGCCTTGCCCTCTGCGCTGATCAATACGCAACGGACATCGCCGCGTTCCGAGAGCTCAATCGCCGCTTCACTCAGATCGGCGCACAGGATCGCGTCAATCGGATTGCCCCGTGCCGGCTGATTGAAGGTCAGCTTCGCCACGCCGCCGGTGACATCGAGCGTGAGACCACAATAGGCCACCGTTACCTCCCGGGGATGCACCCCGTCACCGTTATATCGTAAATCACTTTATTTTCCCGGTGACCCCTCGTCAATCGCGATATAGCGCAGTCGTTCAACTTGCGGGCGCGGATCAAGCGACGACGGCAGCCTCTCGCAATGCCAAAATCGCAGCGGCACTGTAGCCGAGCTCGGCGAGCACGGCGTCGGTATGCTCACCCAACCCTGGCGGCGGGCGCGAGACGTCGGAGCGAGAGCCATTCAGGCGTACCGGCTGGGCGACCGCGTTGAATGCACCCAGGATGCCATGTTGATAGTTCAAAATCATGCCACTCGCCTGCGTGTGGGGATGCGCCAGCAATTGGGCCAGTGTGTTAATCGGCGCACAGGGCACGCCGACGGCGAGCAGGGCGTCGAACCAGAATTCAACACTATGACCGCTGATCGCGGCTTGTACGTGATTAAGAGTTTCAGCTCTATGAGCAACGCGTGCTGGATTGGTGGCAAACCGTTGATCGTCAGCAATCTCGCCAAGTCCGGCAACGCGGCAGAACTTGCGCCACAGGTTATCATTGGCAACCCCGATCAGGACTGGGCCATCAGAGGCTTCAAAGGCCTGATAGGGGCACAGGGACTCATGGCTCGAACCGGCCTTCGCGGGCACAGTCTGCCGCTGCCAATAGGTCTGCAAATTGTATCCCAGCAAGGATACCGCGGTATCGAAAAGCGAAACCTCGACCAGGGTGCCGAGGCCACTGGTCTGACGGCCGAAAAGCGCTGCCAGGATGCCGATCAGGGCATTCTGCCCCGTAGCCTGATCAATCGGCGAAATCGGGCTGCGAATGTGCCCACCGCCCTCATCGCCGGTCATGCTCATGATACCGGTAAAGGCTTGCAAAATGACGTCGTAGCCTGGGGCTTTGGCCAGGGGCCCCTGGCGGCCGTAGCCTGAGATGCTGCAATAGATCAGACGCGGATTGAGCCCCATGAGCGTGGCGGCATCGCACCCCAGACGCTCGACAACGCCGGTGCCAAAGCTTTCGATGGCCACGTCTGCTGACTTGGCCAGGTCTCGCACGATGGCGCGGCCCTCTGCGGTCTTCAGGTCGACGGTGATGCTGCGCTTGTTGCGGTTCACGCTCATGAAAACGGCACCCTCGCCGCCGACCATAGGGGGCCAATGCCGCGTCTCATCACCCCCGCCCAAGGTTTCGATCTTGATCACCTCGGCCCCCATATCGGCCAGGGTCTGGGTGCATAGGGGTCCGGCAAGCACCTTTGTAAGGTCGAGCACGCGAATTCCGGCCAGGGGGGCGATCAATTGCTGTCCGCGAAATGCCAGGGGCGCGGTCGTACACAAAACGCGCCCATCTCGGCAGCGACAGGTGCGTGCCTCAATGACAAGTCGTGTTCATTTAGCCAAAGGTGACGACGAACACTGGCCTGCACTAGGCGCTGATTGATTGCCATAACAGTCTGGTCTTTCTTTCCACGGCTTTCTCCTAAGACTGAGATCGGGCACATCGAGCGGCGTTCGAAACAGGGTAGTATTCGCCCTCTCAGAAAACCAGTACCGGCTTTATCGCCTCGCCGATTTCGGAGGCATGGGCAGCCTCGTTGATTTGGGCAAAGGGGAATGTCTTGATCAGGCGGTCGAAGGGGAATTTGCCAGCTTTGTACCAATCGATCAGGCGTGGGATGAATTCCTGCGGGTCGGCATCGCCCTCGGTGATATATTTGATCGTCGTTCCACGCAGCAACATCGACATCAGATTGGCGGGAAGCATGGCGTCCGGTGGCGGCACGCCAATCAGGCCGACCACGCCCTTCGAGAGGACTGACTCGACCGCGATGGCGATCACGTCGGGAATACCGGTCGTATCCAGTGCGTGATTGACGCCGCCGCCGCTCAATTCCCTGATCGCCGCCAGAACGTCCACCGTCTGCTTGGGATTGATCACATGAGTGGCGCCCAGTTCGAGCGCTAGTTTTCCACGTTCGACATTGGGTTCGATCACGATGACCATGCCGGCCTCTACCGCCCGCGCGCCAAGCAGAGCCGACAAGCCCACAGCGCCGCCGCCGAATATGGCCAACGACTGGCCCGCCTTCAGGCCGATCGATAGGGTCGCGGAGCCGGCCCCCGTCATCACGCCGCACCCGAGCGGCCCGAGCAGTTCCAGGGGAAGCTCTTTGCTGACCTTCACCGTGTTGCGTTCATGCGCGATGGCCACGCTGGCAAATGACGACTGACCAAAGAAGTTGCCGTGAATCACCTCAGATCCTTGGCTGAGCGGCGAGGTTCCATCCTCAAGGCGGACGCCGGCAAAATTATAGCCCAGAAAATTGTGACAATAGGCCGGCTGGTGATCCGCGCAGGTCGGGCAGGCGGCGCAGCTGTTGAAACTCAGCACCACATGATCCCCAGGGTTCAGGCCCTTAACATCCGGGCCGACCGCCTCGACCACGCCGGCGCCTTCATGGCCCAACACGATTGGCAGCGGCACCGGAAACCCGTCACGGGCAACAAGGTCGGTATGGCACATGCCAACTGCCCGCATATTGATGCGAACTTCAGACCCGCGCGGCGCGGCGACGTCTATCTCTTCAAGGACGAACGGGCCGCCTACGCTGCGGACGATGGCTGCTGTCGCTTTCATTTGATTCTCCTTAGACCTTCACATCGGCAACAGGGCGGGATCATTCTGGAATCGCCGTGTCAAAGCCCATGGGGGCAAACCAGCGCCGGTCCTTGAGTGCGCGCGCGCCCTGCATCTCGATCAGAGATCGTTCGGCCGAGGCGCGCCAGTCGGGATCGCCATCCTTCGCCATGGCTTTTACCAAACCATCGATGGCAAGGTTTACGCGCACACGGTTTTCGCGTGCCGTGCCCGCCTTACCCAAGGCACTGCGGAGGTCCGATAGCGCCTGTGCCGTTGCCGGTCCACCCTCGCCACCTTCGAGCATTTTTGCGCCCAGGGCCACAGCGTCATCAGCCTCATCCTGCTCAAAGGCCGGGGCCGCTGCCAGTTGGGCGTGAATGATCTGGAGGTGGCCGATGCTCAATTGCGCCTGTTCGATGGCCAGGCCCGCTTCCGGCGGCAAGGCCGGCAGGATCAGGTCAGAAAGTGCCCGGATGACACTGGCCAGACGGTCGTCGATACTGGGGGTCATGCGGGAACGCCCTGTTTGTGCAGGCGGACAAGGTCGTCAGTAAACATGGCGCTGGTGGCGGCCAGAAAGGTCAGTAAGACATCCTGATGATTATGCTTGTGGCGGGCAGCGGCCATGCCGCTGGCATTAACGATGATATAGGTTTTCCAGCTGCTCATCACGTCATAATAATGCAGGGTCGCTCGGTTGACGGTGCGGCCACAGGCGGCTTCGTAGGCGGCGATAAATTCGTCTCGTTCATAAAGATCACTGGCTCGGAACGTGCCGTTGTCGAAGGTGCCAAAGACCTGCATCAGCACCCAGGCGAGGTCTTCGTGATAGTCGCCAATCCGCGCCAGCTCCCAATCCAGCACGGCGACGATTTCACCAGTTTGCTCATTGAAGAGATAATTGCCGGTGCGATAATCGCAATGGATCAGGCAAAGCTCATGCGCGTCCGGCATATTGTCGGCCAGCCACTGTTCTGTGTAGGACATGATCGGAACCTGTTCCACACTGTCTTCGCGCCACAGTTGCAGCCAGTAATTGTAGGACCAAAGGGCTGATTGTCTGGCATCCGCGTCGGGGGCAGTGAAGGTGGGCAAATGCGCCTTGCGCCAGTCAAGCGCATGCAGCCTGACCAGATAATCAAGGAACGGTCCTTTGAGTTTCGAGCGCAGCGGCTCTCCCAGCCAGGTGCCGAGACCG
>JAYTXQ010000266.1:0-5201 GCA_043742825.1 Caulobacteraceae bacterium
CCGCATGAGATAACCTTGGGTCGCCCCCTATTCCGCTAGGTCAATCTCATCGACCTCTTCATCAGCCGGCCCAGGTTCGAAGTGCACCAGGTCGCCGGGTTGGCATTCCAGTTCCCGGCATAGGGCCGCCAATGTGGAAAATCGCACGGCGCGCGCCTTGCCGGTCTTCAGGATCGACAGATTGGCGATGGTGACGCCGACGCGGTCGGCAAGCTCGGTCAGAGACATGCGTCGATCCAGCAGCAAACGGTCGAGGCGAATGCGAATCGGCATGGACTAGATCGTCAGCTCCGCCTCGCCGCGCAGGCGAGCGCCTTCGCGAAAGACCTCGGCCAAAGCGAAAATCGACAAAACGGCAAACCAGGTGGTCAGATCTACGCCGCCGCCAATGTGAACTGCCCCTCGGAACATCATGTGGGCCAGGGCGGCGGCGACGTAGCGACCGACTTCCAGAACCGCCAGCGCGACGCCGATCATGCGCAGGCGTCGGATATTGGCTGGATGAAAGGGGTCTCCGGCAATCAGGGTGGCAAAGATGCTGCGCAGGTTGCGCACGATGACCATGGCACCGCCAAGGTACAGGTCAATGGCAACGACCATCGCGGCGGCCAGGGGGCCGAGCCAGGGGCCTTGGATGCGTAGGTCATCGAAAAAAACGTGACCCCCTAGGAGTTTCGGATCGAAGCTGACCAGCAAAATCGCGATGATTGCCAGAGTGGCCCCGCCAATGGCGATCCACAAGACCACATTGACCACGTCCAAAATGGTCTTGAGAATACTCGATACGGACCCCGGTCCCAATGCGCGCATGTCGAATGGCTCCCCTCGGTGGCGATCTGGTTAAAAGCTATCCGCAGATGGCACAGATGGACACTTTTATCTGCGCCATCTGCGGATGGACTTTAAGCCTGGACCGACTGAAGCGACCTGAGCTTGCGCTAGTTGATGCATTAGAATGAGCGGGCGATCAGGCCGATGGCGACCAGGGGCAGGCCCAACAGCACGACGGTGTGCATGGCGGTAAGGGCGAAGCGGTCGACGATTTGAAGCAGGTTGGTAGCGGTCATAGTGATATTTCCTTAGGTGTGCGGCGCACCATGGTTTGTTGGATTTGCCGGCTCTGGGCGGCCCCGTGCCGTCCTTGTGTGCTAATCGATAAGGAAACATCGTTTATCAATCAAATTAAATATCGTTTATCAATATTAACTTTCCGCAATGCAGCAATTCCCTGGAACAAACTTTGGGCGTATGAGATCGCCCATGAGCCTACATCTTCCCCCCGGAACCCGCATCGTCGCCGCCACCCACAATGCCGGTAAGGCACGCGAGCTGGCAGCCCTTTTGGAAGGGCGTTTCGACGTGGTCTCCGCCGCGGCCCTGGGTCTCGCTGAGCCCGACGAGCCGGAAACCACCTTTGTCGGCAATGCCATCATCAAGGCGCGCGCCGCTGCAGACGCCTCAGGCCTGATCGCCTTGGCCGATGATTCGGGTCTGAGCGTCGCGGCGCTCGACGGAGCGCCGGGTGTGCACTCGGCGCGGTGGGCCGGCCCAACACGGGATTTCGGCCATGCCATGGCTCTGGTTGAACGCCGCCTTTCCGAAACCGAACGTGATGATCCCGCCGCCTGGTTCAGTTGCGCCCTGGCCGTCGCCTGGCCGCACGGGCCGGTTGTTGCGGTAGAGGGCCGTGTCGACGGCACGCTGGTTTTCCCGCCGAGGGGTGATCTGGGGTTCGGCTATGACCCCATCTTCCTGCCTCTTAGTGGCACCCAGACCTTTGGCGAAATGGCCGCCGAGGCGAAAGATGCCATAAGCCATCGCGCCCAGGCCTTTGCCGCCCTCAAAGCGGCGCTGTTTTGACGCTGAGCCCACCGCTGGGTCTTTACGTCCACTGGCCCTATTGCGCCCGCATCTGTCCCTATTGCGATTTCAATGTTGTCCGTGACCGGGGTGGCGATACCGCACGGCTGAGCGATGCCATATTGGCTGATATTTCCGCTCAGGCGGCGCTGACCGGACCGCGTCACCTCGTGTCGATTTTCTTTGGCGGCGGCACGCCCTCGTTAATGGACGCTCAGGTCGTTACACGCATCATCGCTGCCGCACGGGCGGCGTGGACGCCGGCTTTCGATCTGGAGGTGACACTCGAGGCCAATCCCACTGATGCAGAGGCGCGGAGGTTCGCCGCCTTCGCCGATGCCGGCGTCAATCGGCTGTCGCTGGGCGTACAGTCTCTGGACGACCAAGCCCTCAAGCTATTGGGTCGAAATCACGATGCCGCTGCCGCCCGCCGGGCCATCGGCGTCGCCGGGGACGCATTTGGCCGCCTATCGCTGGACCTCATCTATGCCTTGCCCGGTCAGACCTCCCAAGCCTGGGCGTGCCAGTTAAGTGCTGCGATCGATCTGGGGGCTGAACATATCTCGCCCTATCAGTTGACTATTGAGCCAGGCACAGCCTTCGACCGGGCTGTGCGACGTGGGGCTCTGCATCCACCTGCGGGCGATATAGGGGCGGATCTTTACGAAACCACGCAGAGAGTTCTCAACGAAGCGGGCTATGAGGCTTATGAGGTTTCAAATCATGCCAGGGGCGAGGGAGCTCGTTCCCGGCACAATCTTATCTACTGGCGCGGACAGGATTACGTTGGCGTGGGGCCCGGAGCCCACGGCCGCCTGACCCTAGATGGCCGCCGCTACGCTACTACCGCCGCGCGCGCCATCGGGGCCTATGTCGAGCAAGCCGGCCCGAGCTTGGAGTTTCTGGATAAATACGAGGTTGCGGTCGAGCGGGTTCTGATGGGCCTGCGCACGCTTGAGGGTGTGGCCCTGATCGATCTGGAGCCTCTGAATCTCTCCCCCACTGCTTTCGAGAGCCTCAGCGGGCTGGTCGAGAAGCGCAGCGAACGCCTCTATGCCACCGCATCAGGGCGTCTTGTCCTCGACACGGTCGTTGCTAAACTGGCCAATGGCGTCTGAGCGCAGCACCCGATAGTCTTATAATTCATGTCTGACAGCCCCTCGCCCAAGCCCAACCTCCTGGTCCCCGGCCTCTATCTGGTGGCGACCCCCATCGGCAATCTGCGCGACATTACCTTGCGCGCCCTGGATGTTCTGGGTGGCGCCGACGTGATCCTGGCCGAGGACACACGTGTCAGCGGCAAGCTGCTCAGCGCCTATGGCCTGACTGCCCGGGTCGAACGCTATGATGAACACGCCGCCGCCCGTGCTCGGCCTAAGGTTCTCAGCCGTCTGCTAGAGGGGGCGAAGATCGCCCTGATCTCTGATGCCGGAACACCATTGGTTTCTGATCCGGGCTGGCGATTGGTGCGCGAAGCGGTTGCCCAAGGCTCCGCAGTATTTCCGGTGCCCGGTGCCTCGGCACCTCTGGCGGCCCTGACTGTGGCCGGTCTGCCCACCGACCGATTTTTGTTCGCCGGCTTTCCCCCGCCCAAGACCCACGCCCGTCGCGCCCTGTTCACCGAACTGGCACCCATCCGATCAACCCTGATCTTCTTCGAATCTGGCCCCCGCCTGGCCGCCAGCCTGGCCGACATGGCCGCCGTCTTCGGCCCGCGTGAGGCAGCTGTGGCCCGAGAATTGACCAAACTGCATGAAACGGTGGTGCGCGGTCCGCTGGACCAGCTGGCCGCCGATCCGCGCTGCGCCAGCCCCAAAGGCGAGATCGTTGTGCTCGTGGGTCCAGGTGAGGACGCCCTTGCTACGCCGGAGGATGCCGATCAGGCGTTGCGCGAAGCCCTAACCCGTGTTGGCCCCGCAGACGCGGCCTCAGAGGTGGCAAAGGCCCTCGGCCTGCCCCGCCGCGACCTCTACGCCCGCGCTCTGGCTATTCGGATCGGCTAGGGTGTCGCGGGGTATCCGGCAGGCACGTGGGGCCAAGGCACGGCGCACCGGTCGGCGGGCCGAATATTTGTCTGCCCTATGGCTTATGCTCACCGGCTACCGCATCCTCGGGTTTCGTCTGAAGACACCCTATGCCGAGATTGATATCCTGGCGCGCAAAGGCGATGTGGTGGCGGTGATCGAGGTTAAACGCCGCACCACTATTGCCGGGGCACTCGAGGCTGTTACCTGGACCCAGCGGCAGAGGCTAATCCGAGCGGCCGGCACCTTGACAGCGCGCGCGCCGGACTTAGCAAAATGTTCTATCCGTTTGGACCTTATGGCCCTCGCGCCCGGACATTTCCCGAGCCATATACATGATGCCTGGCGAGACGAGGCTTAGGAGATTGCATGTCGCTTAACGTTGCCGTTCAGATGGACCCCATTGAGGGGATCGACATCCAGTCCGACACCACCTTCATGTTGATGCTGGAGGCTCAGGCGCGCGGCCACAGCCTTTGGGTCTATCAGCCCGAAGCGCTCTCGTTAGAGGATGGCCGGGTTCTGGCTAAGGGACGGTCCGTCAGTCTACGGACGGTCGTCGGCGACCATTTCATCGCCGGGCCGGTTGAGACGCGCGACCTGTCCGAGACCGACGTGGTCCTGATGCGTCAGGACCCGCCCTTCGACATGGCCTATATCACCGCGGCCCACTTCCTGGAAAAGATCCACCCCAAAACCCTGGTAGTCAACAACCCCGCCGAGGTTCGCAACGCGCCGGAAAAGCTCTTCGTCACCGACTTCAAAGGCCTGCAACCGCCAACCCTGATCACCCGCGACGCTGAGGCCCTGCACGATTTTCACCGGCGGCACGGCGATATGGTGCTCAAGCCGCTTTACGGTGGTGCGGGCTCTGGCGTCATTCGTCTGAAGGCGGACGATCCTAATCTCGATGCCCTCCTGGAACTACACGTCATGATCGGCCGCGAAGCGGTGATCGCCCAAAAATTCGTCCCCGCCATCGTAAAAGGCGACAAGAGGATCCTCTTGATTAATGGCGAGCCCGTTGGCGCGATCAACCGCATCCCCGCAGAGGGTCAGGTGCGCTCAAACCTGGCGCGCGGCGGCCGAGCCGCCGCTGTTGAACTCACCCCCCGCGATTTGGAAATCTGCGCCACCATCGGCCCAGCCCTAAAGGAACGCGGCCTGCTTTTCGTCGGCATAGACGTCATCGGCGACTACCTGACCGAAATCAACGTTACCTCACCAACGGGTGCGCAACAACTCAAACGCTTTGGCGGGGCGGATGCGGCGGTGGCGCTGTGGGATTGCATTGAGGGGATGGAACCGCGAGACTAA
>JAYTXQ010000267.1:0-6265 GCA_043742825.1 Caulobacteraceae bacterium
ATGAGCTGGGCCTTAATGCCCCTTTGCTCCAGAATCGAAGCGAAACAGCGTTCAGCAAAGGCCGCACTATTGAATGTGGGCACAACGCAGGAGACCTCCGGGCGTTGATCCATCAAACCGGAGCGAGCTTGCGTAGGCAATAAATGCCGCAGCCATAGGTCAGGGAGCCGGCCGCCTCAATGGATTGCTGTTCATGCAGATCGCCATCATCATCAACAAAATCAAAGCGTTCCAGGTCAAACCCAGACCCCGCCCAGTCAACGACTGCGCCAGGATCGCTTACCCGGTGAGCATTGAAATAGACCCGTGGCTTGCCGATCGGCAGGCTGAGGTAGAGCCTGCCACCGACTTTCAGCATTCGGCTCAGGCTCTCAAAGCCTCGGCGGTGGCCCGTTGGATCGATGGGGTCGCCATAACGCCCCAGACCGAAGTGCTCTAGAGTGTGCAGACAAGAGAGCGAATCTGTGATTGCGTCCAGGTCGGGGTTGCGGGCCATCAGATCGCGGCACAACACCTTGATCTGGCTGTGCGCCATAGTCAGGGGTCGGATATCCAGCACCTCGATGTCGCGAAACGCCGCCACGTGGGCGACGAAGCCATCGATGCGGCTGCCCACATCAATGTGCCGCTGCGGTGCCACCTGGTGGATCTGGCGGGCAACCAACAGGTCTTGATGGAAATAATGACCGCGCGCCTCACCAGCCTGGTCTGCATAATCTGCTAGCATTGGCATCAGACGATCGATTCGTCCCCCTGCCTGGAGGTATTTTCGGCGATCCGCCAGGAAACGGCCGACGTAGCGCAGATACAAAAGCCGGCGTGGATCGAGGCCCAGGGCCAACAGGGACGGCCCCAGCTGCCATACCCATGACCAACGCCGGCTCACGCGGGGAAACCTCCAGCCCGGCTGAGCGACGAGACCGGGGGTTTGCCAAGGCGCACGCCCACCCAATGGGCCACCTCGATCATAGCTTGAAGGTCAATCCCGGTCTCAAATCCGGCGCGGTGTAGCATATAGATCAGGTCCTCCGTGGCGATATTGCCGGTCGCCGTCGGCGCAAAAGGGCACCCTCCCAGGCCGCCGCAGCTTGAGTCCAGCACCTTCACGCCCGCCTGAACGGCGGCGAAAGCATTAGCCAGACCCGCGCCCCTGGTGTCGTGGAAATGTGCTCGTAAGTGCACACCGGGCGCAGCGGCCCCGACAGCTTCAAACAATGCCAGCACGCCCCAGGGCTCAGCGACCCCGATGGTGTCGGCCAGAGCAATCTCGGTGAGATTCACCGCCGCAGCCGCAGCAGCAATAGCCACGACTACGTCCTCGCCCACCTCTCCTGAGAAAGGGCAGCCGAAGGCCACGGAGATGGTAAGCGTCACTCGTGGGCCACCCTCTCGCGCCTGACGGCCGGCGATACGCTTTAGGCCCGCGATCTGTTCGCTAACGGTCATGCCTTGATTGCGGATACCAAATTCGTCGCTGGCACAGATCACCAAGTTGACCTCGTCACAACCGCTGGCCACCGCCCTGTCCCAGCCGCGTTCGTTCAGAACCAGGCCAATGCGCCGACGGTCCTGTGGTGGAAGCAGGCCGGCCAGAACCTCCTCAGCCTCGGCCATCTGGGGGACGCGGCGGGGATTGACGAAAGAGACCGCTTCCAGACGGCGAACGCCACAGGCTTCCAGGCGGGTAATGAATTCGACTTTTTCGCCCACCGTTAGCAAAGCCGCCTCATTTTGCAAGCCGTCGCGGGGACCCACCTCGACGATCTCGATCAGCTTGGTCATCTGAGTGCCCCTTTTCGGCGAACGACCAATTGGGGTGCATAGAGATGCAGGGACAGGCTCTGGTGGTTGGCATAGTCCAGGCCAGTGACCACCCCTGCAGACCGCGCCTGCGCGCCCAACTGCACCAGGCTCGCCTGAAAACGCCCCTCAAGCCGCGATTCGACCACAGCCGGGCGACCCTGGGCGATGGCCAAGGCGGCAGACTCGGCATCGCCGAATTGGGTATTTGTCCCCAAAAGAAAGATAAAGCTGGGCTCCTCAAAGCCGGCCACAGTCACCGGTCCTGGGGTGACGCCATCACGCGGACTGTTGCCGGCGGCCAGGAGGGCCTGAGCCACGCGACTAGATAGCCAAAGTGGCTTCAGGCTGGGCAGCAGGCCGCCGAGCAGGGCACCGTGACCGACGATCGCCAGGGCGGAGGCGCAGATGATCGCTGCCATAGCGCGAGACTTCAGCAGCAGGGTAGCGCCGAACGCTCCAGCAGCAAGGCTCGCCCCCGCCACCAAAACGGCCCAAGGCAAACCGCTCCAATCATTCAGCCTCGCCATGGCTAGAGGGCCGGCCAGGGCAAAGATCGCCGCAGCGACTAGGGTCAGACCCGCGCCACTGATCTGCGCGGCCCGGCTCACGGGCAGGGTCAGCGCCCAGGCCATCAGCCAGGCCAAGGCCCCGTAGAGCGGCAGGGTGTAGTGAATCAGCTTCGTCGGCATCAGCTCGAATACGAACCAGCTGGGCAGCAGCCAACACAGCGCAAACCGCGCCGCGGGCGAGGCTCTCTGGCGCCACGCTGTCACCGCGGCCGCCGGCAGCAGCAGGGTCGCGGGGAAGATCAGGACGGGCAGCAGCAGCAGATAATAGCCCGGAAATGCCCCGTGTCCTTCGTGCGCGCCCACCAGCTTGGGGAGCAGATCGCTGGTCAAAGCCTTGCCCCAAAAGGCACCGTCGCTAGCAACCGTGATGGCTAGAGCCCAGGGGCCAATCACCGCCAGCAGGAAAATCACGCCCCAGCCCCATTCCAGGCGGGCCATCCAGGCTAGCTTTCGATCCCAGATCGCCAGGCAGAAGAGCGCCAGAACAGCGACCATCGGGCCGACGGGCCCCTTGACCAGGATCGACAAAGCCATACCCACCCAGAAAAACGCCTTGCACAGCCACAACGCCCTGCCAGCGATATCGGTGCCCAGATAGAGCCGCCCCAACGCAGCCATCATCAGGGTGACCGCGCCGCAAAGCACGGCATCAGTGGCGGCGACATCCGCTTCGGTGGAGAGCATAAAGCTGGCACCCAACAGTGCGCCCGCCAGCAAGGCGGTGCCACGAGGCACAAAGCCCGCCGCCCCCCAGGCACAGGCCCCAGCAGCCAACATCGCCCCCAAGATAGAGGGCACCCGCCAAAGGACTATGTTGCGATCTTCCACATGGCCCAGAGCCGCAACTGCCACAGCTTGCAGCCAGTAGATGCCCACTGGTTTCTTGTCGCGAGGCTCATCCTGAAAGTGGATGGAGACAAAATCGCTGGTCTCAAGCATCTGCGCCGAGGCCTGAGCAAATCGGGCTTCGTCACGATCCAGCAAAGGTAGGGCCAGCAGCCCTGGTAGGCCCGCCAGCAAGGCCACCATCGCCGCTAGTACAGGCCCGCGCCAACCCCACGCCCATATGTCCAAACGATCTTCAACCCTCATGGTAGATACAAATAGCATGATCTGGGTCAGGTCGCGGTTTTTGCGCTATGAAGGTGAACATGTCGACGCAACTGCCACCGGAGATCTCAATCGTCGTCCCCGTTTTCGATGAAGCGGGGGCCGTGGCTCAGCTTGCACAGGAGATTGCCACTGCCTTTGCAGACAGGAGATTTGAGATCATATTTGTCGATGATGCCAGCACCGACGACACCCATGATCGACTGACCCACCTTCAGACAGAAATTCCCACCCTGCGCGTTTTGCGACACCAGACTAATGCCGGACAGAGCCGGGCAATCCGCAGCGGCGTGCTCTTCGCGCGCGGATCAATAATCGTCACCCTTGATGGCGATGGGCAGAACGATCCGGCCGAGGCACCGGCGCTCGTCGACGCCCTAGAGCTCGGCCCATCCAGCCTGGCGATGATCGGCGGGGAGCGCGCAAAGCGTCAGGACACAGCGTCAAAACGCTATGCGTCGCGGCTGGCCAATGCCGTTCGGCGACGGGTGCTAAACGATTCGGCGTCCGACACCGGCTGCGGCCTGAAGGTCTTTCAGCGGGACGCCTATTTGCGCCTACCCTACTTTGATCACCAGCATCGCTACCTTCCGGCCCTGATGCTGCGGGAAGGTTATGATGTCGCCTTTCGACCAGTTGGCCATCGTCCGCGCCGCAGCGGCCGCTCGAAATACACCAACCTGGGACGCCTGGGCTCAGCGATATCAGATCTGGCCGGGCTCCTGTGGCTTCGCGCCCGGTGGCATGACCCGGGCAGGGTTGATGAGATCTGAAGGCGGAAAGAAAATATCTCGATGCTTTACCTTGTAACCCCTCTGCTGACGCTGCCGGTCGTTATCTACAATCTATATGCCCTGACGTTTGGTGGAGGCCTTTATGCCCAGGCGGCAGGCGCGCGCCTGGCCTCGCCGCTGTTCACTATGACGACGGCCGGCGGTGGTACCTGGCCGGTCAGTACATCGGACCTGATGCTGACTCTGGCTCTGATTGTGATGTTTGTTGAGTTGATAAAGGCCTCGGCCAGCCGGCGCATGACAGTGGTCAACCACGCCCTATCGATCCTTTTGTTCATCGTCTGTCTGGTTGAGCTACTGATCATTCCAGCTTGTGCCACCTCGACATTCTTCCTTCTGACCCTGATGGTGTTGCTCGACGTCCTCGCTGGCCTGATCGCCACCTTTGCCTCCGCCCGTCCAGGCGCGGACATTCGCCCATCAACCACAGCTCAGAAAGACTGATGACCCCTCATGCGCCTGCGCATCGCCACCTGGAACGTCAATTCGGTGCGCTTGCGGGTCGATCATATCGCTCGTTTTGTCGCTGAGCAGGTCCCTGATGTGATCTGCATGCAGGAAATCAAATGCCAGACGCATGAGTTTCCTGTCCAGGCCCTGGCGGACGCGGGCATGCCCCATTTACGGATTGCGGGCCAAAAGGGCTGGCATGGCGTGGCGATTGCCTCGCGCCTGCCGATTGAGGACGCACCGGCTTTGGACGTCTGCCGCGAAGGCCATGCCCGCAGTGTTGGCGCGATGGTGGCTGGGGTGGAGATCCAGAATTTCTATATTCCTGCGGGAGGCGACGTTGCTGACCGCGCGGCCAACGGAAAATTTGACCACAAACTGGTGTTCTTTGAGCGACTGACCGCCCTGATGGCTGCCCGTGATCCCACCGCACCGCTGATCATCGCTGGCGACCTTAATGTTGCGCCTAGCGTGAACGACGTTTTCGACCACAAGTACATGAGCAAGGTGGTCAGCCACACGCCGATAGAGATCGAGGCTATGGGTGCCCTGAAGGCCAGTCTGGGCTTTGTCGATCTGGTTCGCGAGGCCATACCCGAGCCACAGAAGCTGTTTTCCTGGTGGAGCTATCGCGCCGCTGATTTCCAGGCCTCGAATCGGGGCCTGCGCCTTGATCACCTTTGGGCCTCGCCAGGTCTGCACCGGGCCGCCTGGCAACAAAGCCCCTCTGCCGCCCGCGTACATGCCGACGTGCGCACCTGGGAGCGTCCCAGTGACCACGCCCCCGTCAGCGCAGATCTGAATTTCTGATGCGCCCTGCGCGCGCGAACGCTTGCCGCTATATTGCCAGTCTATAACCGCCTAGCTCGGTCAGAAGCAGGCGGGCGGGGCCGGGATGAGGTTCGATCTTTTGCCTTAACCGGTAGACGTGCGTCTCGAGGGTGTGGGTCGTCACCGCAGCGTTGTAGCCCCAGACCTCGGTTAACAGCTCTTCACGAGACACAGCCGAGGGCCCTGCGCGATGCAGATAGCGCAGGATGCTCGCCTCCTTGTCGGTGAGACGCACTTTGCGACCCTTTGCGTCGGTCAACAGCTTGGCGGCGGGACGGAACTCATAGGGACCAAGCTTTAGGACCGCATCCTGCGACTGTTCATGGTTGCGCAACTGCGCCCGGATGCGGGCGAGCAGCACGTTGAACTTGAATGGCTTGGTTACATAGTCGCTGGCTCCAGAATCGAGCCCCGCTATGGTCTCCGCTTCTCCGGCGGACGCGGTGAGCATGATGACCGGTGTGATAACACCCGCCTCGCGCAGGGCACGGCAGACTTCGCGACCATTGAGATCGGGCAGGTCCACATCCAATAAGATCAACTCTGGTCGCTGGGCTTTTGCTGCTTCCAGTCCCTCCGTGGCCGACTTGGCGCTAATTGTGTAAAATTCACCTTCGATCTGCAGCTGCTCGCAGAGCAGCTCTCGCAGATCAGGGTCGTCATCGATAATCAAGATGGATCGGGGTTGCAGCATGGCTAAGAACATGC